>JBKGZI010000150.1:0-12254 GCA_046545675.1 Persicimonas sp. | reverse complement strand
CAGAATAAGATGAGCTGACGCGCATCGTATTCACCCCGCTGCGGCCGCTTTGCTGCAGCGGGGTTTTTCTTTATGACATACCCTGCACGGCCCACCCTACAGAGCACATAGACAAGAACCACAAAAAAGCCCGCTCATCCGATATGGACGAGCGGGCTTTTTGTAGAGCGGGAGACGGGAATTGAACCCGCGACTTCAACCTTGGCAAGGTTGCACTCTACCGCTGAGTTACTCCCGCAGTAGTCCCCGGGCTGCGTGGCTGTGAGTGACGTCAAAAGCAACTACTGAAAGAGCGGGAGACGGGAATTGAACCCGCGACTTCAACCTTGGCAAGGTTGCACTCTACCGCTGAGTTACTCCCGCTTGAGACGTCGCTCAAAGCCCCGGCTTATGTCCGGGGGACGGCGTTTATAGGCGAGGCGCTGAGGCCTGTCAAGTGGTACTCCAAAAGGTTTTGATCGCCCCTTTCGATGAGCTGAGCAACCCAGCTCAATAGCCCTCGTCGTAGTCGTCTAAACGTTCGTCCTCCGGCGCATATTCCGGCTCCTGGTCCTCGGGGTAATACTCGTCGTCGTACTGCTCTTCGTCGGGATATTCGTCGTCGTATTGCTCCCCGTCAGTCCCGGGCGATCGTTGTCGGCGCTCGCGAAGCTTCGGGCGCAACTGCTCGAGCTTCTGGGAAGGAATCGGCTTGATCTGTTGGGGATCGATGGGCTTTCGGATTTGATCGGGCAGGCGATCGCGGTTGATCTGCGGGCGCTGGGCGTCCTGGCCGTCGTCCTCGTCGTCCTCGTTGTCCTCGTCGTCCTCGTCTTCCGCCGGCTCCTCGACCGGCTCGTCATCCTCGTCGTAGCCCTCGTCGACGACGATGACCTCCTCGCCCTCTTCGACGTCCCAGCCCTGCTCTTCTTCGTCCTCAGCGAATTGCTCGGCCTGGTCGACTTCGTCTTCTTCGGGCTCTTCTTCGGGCTCTTCTTCGGGCTCTTCGTCGGGCTCCTCGTCAGTGGCTGCAGCCGGCGCCTCGTCGGGCCCGTCTTTGTAGGGGCTAAAGCCCGTCTCTTCTCGAGCCTGTGCGTCTTCAGACGACCCATCCTCGCCGCCGGAAGCCCCATCCTCGCCTCCGGAGAAGGCGAAGATACCCAGGCCGGCGACCACGAAGATAGCGAGCACAATCAGGCTCAGACGCCCAACCCCTCCTGTGTTGCCGGAGGCTCCGGGGACCCGGGCCGGCGACTGGCTCTGCGCGCTCGAGCCGGCCGAGGTGCTCGCGGCCGCGGAGCTGGAGGCGTTGGCCGAGTCCGACTGCGCGCCGTCGTCGACGACCAACTCGAAGCTGCCATCCTCTGCTTGGCGAGCCTGAATATCGCGCTTTCGGCCCCGGGGTCCGGTCGAATCGCTGCCCTGTTGGCCACTCATGGCGTCTCCACATTGAATCCAGACTCGATGCACCGCCGCATAGCGATGTACGGGTCCATCCTAACGACTGTGAGCACAAAACTGAAGCCGGCGCCGGCCGTCCGGAGCTCACTGCCTCTAAAAATAAGGCCGGCCCGGGCATTTCGCCAGGGCCGGCCAGGTAACTCAACACGCTAAGGGAGCCGAAAACCGGCTCGGTGACCTTATTGTGCTTCCTCGAATTCGGCGTCGATGACATCATCGTCGTCATCGTCGTCGCTGCCGGAGCCAGAATCGCCGGCCGCCGGGCCCGCGCCGGGTGCAGCGCCCGGGCCGGAGCCAGGTGCGGCGCCACCGGGGCCTCCTGCGGCCTGATACATTTGCTCGGCCGCCTTGTGCATCAACTGCTCGAGCTCCTCGATGTGGCTCTCGAGGGCATCGTAGTCGAGCTCCTCGAGCGCCTTGTCGAGCGCGTCGACCTTCGAGGAGATCTCGGCCTTTTGGTCGGCCTCGAGATTCTCGCCCTGCTCCTCGACAAATTTGCGCGCCGAGTGAGCCGACACTTCCGCCTTGTTGCGCAGCTCGATCTGCTCCTTTTTGCGCTTGTCCTCTTCGCGGTGCTCCTCGGCCTCCTGGACCAGGTTTTCGACTTCCTCCTCGGACAGGCCCGAGGAAGACTCGATCCGGATCTTTTGCTCTTTGCCGGTCGCCTTGTCCTTGGCGGAGACGTGCACGATGCCGTTGGCGTCGATATCGAAGGTGACTTCGATCTGGGGGACGCCTCGGGGTGCGGGCGGCAGCCCCTCGAGGTTGAACTTACCCAGCGTCTTGTTGTCACCGGACATCGGCCGCTCGCCCTGCAGGACGTGGACGGTCACCGAGGTCTGGTTGTCGCTGGCGGTGCTGAACGTCTCGCTCTTCTTGGTCGGGATGGTCGTGTTGCGCGGGATGAGCGTGGTCATCACGCCGCCGAGCGTCTCGATACCCAGCGAAAGCGGGGTGACGTCGAGCAGCAACACGTCGCTGACTTCACCGCTGAGCACGCCGGCCTGGACGGCCGCACCGAGGGCGACCACTTCGTCGGGGTTGACGCCTTTGTGCGGCTCCCGCTCGAAGAATTCGCTGACCTTGGTCTGGACCATCGGGATACGCGTGGAACCACCGACCAGGATGATCTCGTCGATGTCACCGACGTTTTTGCCGGCATCATCGAGCGCCTTCTTGCACGGCTCGAGGGTGCGTTCGACGATGTCGCCGATCATCGACTCGAATTTGGCGCGGGTCAGCTTGACGTTGAGGTGCTTCGGGCCGCTCTGGTCCGCGGTCAAAAACGGCAGGTTGATGTCGGTCTCGAGCACACTGGACAGGTCGATCTTGGCCTTCTCGGCGGCTTCCTTGAGCCGCTGCAGGACCATCTTGTCCTCGCTGACGTCGATGCCGGTGTCTTTTTTGAACTCGGAGATGAGCCAGTCGATGATCACATCATCGAAGTCATCGCCGCCCAGGTGGGTATCACCATTGGTGCTGACCACCTCGATGACGCTCTCGTCGACCTCCAGAATGGAGATATCGAAGGTGCCGCCACCCAGGTCGTAGACGGCCACGAGCTGCTCTTCTTGCTGGTCGAGACCGTAAGCCAGCGCTGCGGCAGTCGGCTCGTTGACGATCCGCTTGACCTCCAGGCCGGCGATACGGCCGGCGTCCTTGGTCGCCTGGCGCTGGGCGTCGTCGAAGTAGGCCGGCACGGTGATGACCGCTTCGGTGACCTCTTCGCCCAGATACTCCTCAGCGGCGCCCTTGAGCTTCATCAAGATCTTCGAGGAGATCTCCGGCGGGCTGTAGTTGCGGTCCTGGACCTTGATATGCGCGTCGCCGTTTTCCGCCTCGACCATCTCGTAAGGCATGCGCTTGGCTTCCTTCTGAACCTGCCCATACTTGCGGCCCATGAAGCGCTTGACCGAGAAAATGGTCTGCTCGGGGTTGGTGATCGCCTGGTTTCGGGCGATGCGACCAACCAGCACGTCACCGTTCTCGTCGAAGGCGACAACCGACGGCGTCGTACGCGCGCCTTCTTGATTAGTGATCACCTCGGGCTCGCTGCCCTCCATGATCGCGACCACCGAGTTGGTGGTACCGAGGTCAATTCCGATAATCTTACCCATAACTAACTCTCCTGCGTGTCACGATAACGCTATAATTCTCTGACATACGGAAACAGACGAACTCTCGACACGGATCCTTCCGTGTCCATCCGGGCGTGACAGGGGGAAACCCGGATTCGTCTCCAGCCGCGTCCATGCTGTTCGTCGCACAACGTACGCACGCCCTGCTGCAAGGCAAGTCGGACGGTTCAAGCGGCTTCGGTTCCGTCCGAAGTGCTCGCCGAGCCGTCCGAGGACGACGAGGTCTCCGTCGATGTTTCGGTGGATGGTGTCGGGTCTGTTGATTTGGTCGAGGAGGCCGGCTTCGTCTCGGTCGAGCTACCCGAGGCCGCGTAGCCATCGTCGAACCATCCGCCCCCTTTGAGGACGAAATTGCCGCCCGAGATCAGCCGACGCACTCGAGTGTCCTCACATTCGGGACACTGATCGGGGTTGGGATCGTTGAAGCCGCGCAGATCTTTGAAGACATGACCACACGCTTCACACTCATACTTATAGATTGGCATGGCTGGTTACCTCTTTACTGCTGGTGCCTACCAGTCAACATTCAGTGCTCACGCGACGCTGGCGCGCATCGGGCGCGCATAGCAACGGCAAAACCGGGCACAAGACGTACACCATGGGCCCGAGGTCAACGTATCGGCCAGTTTGTTGCAACTATTACAATCTTTTGCAACCCAAAATTCCCCGAAACTCGGCGTTCCACATCCGCTGGTGCGGCCCGGCGACGAGCGCGTCTTGGAAATACGCCCCCTTTACCTGGGGTTTGTTGGAGTACACATTCATGGATGTGCACCGCCAGCTTGAACGTGACCTCTCTCGAACCGGTGATCTCATGGCCGCTTGGAACCCGTTGGCCACATTGACTCCGTTGTGCCTGTTGACGGCTGCCCTCCTCGCGGTGTCGGCGGTGGCGGCCGACGCGGCGGCCCAGGGCGTCGAGTCCTCACCGACCGGCGTCGAGGATATGCTGCCGGCCGACTCCGACGACGACAGCCGCACTCCGGGTTGGCTGGGCGTCATGCTCGCCGAAGACGACGACGCCGACGGTGTCCAGATCACCAGGGTCTTGCGCGGCTCGCCGGCCAGCGCCGGGGGCCTGCAGGAAGGCGATCGCATCACGGGAGTCGACGGCAAAACCGTCGCCACGGTCGACGAGGTCCAGTCTCGGATCCGCAAACGCGCGGCCAGCCAAGACACCCGCGTGCTCGTCCACAGAGACGGCCAAGATCAGGAGTTGACCATCGCCCTGAAACCGACCCCGCAGACCCAGCAGTTGTTGGAGCGCCAATTTGTCGGCCATAGCGCCCCGGAATTCGAAGCGAAGATCGTCGGCGAAGACGAAGATAGAGCCAGCCTCGATGAGCTGGCCGGAAAACCGATTGTGGTTGATTTTTGGGCGACTTGGTGCGGACCGTGCAGGCCGCTGAGCCAAGATTTGGGCCAGTTGAGCGACAAACTCGACGACAAAGTCCACTTTATCGGTCTGACCTCCGAGGCCGAGCAGACCGTCGAGCAGCACCTGGCGCGCAACGACTCCAGGTTTCCGGTGGCCACCACCGACGAAGACGTCATGCAGTCCTACCTCATCGAGTCCTACCCGACCGTGTTCGTCATCGATGCCGAAGGAAAAGTCCGCGGGGTGTTCGTCGGGCTCGGCCACATGGACGACATCGAGAAACTGCTGTCCAAGCTCGCCGAGCCCTCGGGGCGCTGACGACTCGTCTGGTCAGTAAATGATGAGGTCGTCATCACCCGATGACGAATCGATGTCGCTGAAGTCGCGCTTTTTCTTCTTCTTCTTCTTCTTTTTCTTCTTCTTGGGCTTGGCTTTCGGCTTCGAAGCCTCCTCCTTTGCGGCGACCTCTTCTTGGGCCTCCTCGCCGTGGCGCACCTGCTCGTCGACCGGCCGGCCCTCATTGAGATCGAACTCGGAGTCTCCGACCATCGAGTCGACGACGTCGTCGTTATCATCGGCTCGATCGAGGCTGGTCAGCTTTTTGACACGCGATGAGAGCTGCTCTTCGCGCTCGTCTTCGCCGCCCATGACCCGACCGCTGTCTTCCATGCGTTTCTTGGTCTTCCGGTCGGTGAAGGTCATCGTGAAGGTGTCGAAGAACTGCTTTCGGTTGTCGATGCGAAGCTCGGTGGTGCCGTCTTTCCATACCGCTTGCACCAATTGCTCTTCGCCGCCGACGTTGCCATAGACGGTGTCGGTGGGCTTGCCGTACTTTTTGGCCGCTTGGACCACGAAGGTCTCGAAGTCGATGCCTTCGAGGTAGCCCTGGTTGTAGGCGACGACCATCTTGTAGAAGCGTCGGTCGACGAAGAAATAATAGCGCTGGGCGACCCGGTCCTTCAGGCGCATCAACGCTTCGCCGTTGTCCTTGGTGAATTCGTTGGAGATGACGCTGACCCGATAGCCGCTGCCGTCGTCGAGGGTCTCCCAACTCTTTTCGAATTCCTCGATTTTATTGAGCACGTTCTTGTGCTCACGCTGCATCTTGACGCGATCGCGTTTCAGTTCGGGGCGCTCGCGCATCTCCTCCATGAGCTGCTCTTGGACCTTCTCGACCACGTCGGCCTTCTTGTCGCCCCACTCCACATCGCCCAGCGGTCCATCGATCTCGGCGAAGGCCGGCGACGCCAGGCACAGACACACAGTTGCAGCCATCAGAAATACCAGCCGGGACGAGTGGGTCATAGTCGGGCTCCTTCGCGCAGGTTGAATCACGCAGCAGTCAGATAGGGACTGGAATCTTACCACCAAGACGGTAGCAAATAGGGCCACCGCTCACAATGGCATCACGGGCGACGAATAAAAAAAGGGCCACCGCGACTCGCGGTGGCCCTTTTGCTCAGTGGCTTGCGGCAGCTCTAGCTAACGATTACTCGTTGCCTTCGGCTTGGTTCTTCTCGGCCATCGCGGCCCGACGAGACAGCTTGATGCGGCCTCGCTTCATGTCGACCGACAGGCATTTGACCAATACCTCTTCGCCCTCGCTGACCACGTCTTCGACCTTGTCGACGCGACCGTCGGTGAGCTCCGAGATGTGCAGGAGCCCCTCGGTGCCGGGCAGGATTTCGACGAACGCGCCGAAGTCGGTGATGTTCTTGACCGTGCCCAGGTAGGTCTCGCCTTCCTCGGGCTCGGCGGTCAGGCCTTCGATGATCTCGATGGCCTGCTGGGCCGCATCGGCGTCGTCGGCGGCGATGGTCACCGTGCCGTCGTCATCGATGTTGACCGAGGCGCCGGTGGTGTCCTGAATGCCGCGGATGGTCTTGCCACCCGAGCCGATCACCGCGCCGATGGACGACTGGTTGATCTTGATGGTGGTGATACGCGGGGCGTTCGGCGAGAGGTCCTTGCGTCCCTCAGCCAGCGTCTCGTTCATGATGCCGAGGATGTGATCGCGACCCTCTTTGGCCTGCAGAAGCGCCTGCTTCATGGTCTCGAACGTGATGCCCTCGATCTTGGTGTCGAGCTGGAAGGCGGTGATGCCGTCCTGGGTGCCGGTGACCTTAAAGTCCATATCGCCCATGTGGTCCTCGTCACCGAGGATGTCACTCAACACGACCGTGTCGTCGCCCTCTTTGATGAGCCCCATCGCGATGCCCGCGGTGGGCTTCTTGAAGGGGACGCCGGCGTCCATCATCGCCAGGCTGCCACCACAGACGCTTGCCATCGAGCTCGAGCCGTTCGACTCGAGCACGTCGCTGACCACGCGTACGGTGTAGGGGAACTCGTCTTCGAGGTCCGGCATCATCGGCGTCAGCGCGCGCTCGGCGAGCATGCCGTGTCCGGTCTCGCGGCGCGAGGTGCTTCGGAACGGCCGGGTCTCGCCCACGCTGAACAACGGGAAGTTGTAATGCAGGTAGAAGCGCTTCTTGTAGTCGTGCTCGAGCGAGTCGATCTGACGGTTGTCGTAGTCGGTACCCAGGGTGGCGGTGACCAGTGCCTGCGTCTCTCCACGGGTGAACAGCGCCGAGCCGTGAGCTTTCGGGATGAGGCCGACTTCGACGGTAACTTTGCGCACGTCGGTCGGACCACGGCCGTCGATGCGCTCTTTGGTCTCGATGACCCGCTTGCGCATCGTCTCCTTTTTGACCTCACCGAAGGCGTCCTTGATGTCGTCCTTCTGCTCCGGGAAGCGCTCCAGAAGCGCCGCGACGGTCTCGTCTTTGAGCTCGTCTTGGCGTGCGTAGCGCTCGATCTTGTCTTCGATCTGCAGCGCGGCGGCCAGGTCGTCTCCGACGTGGTCGTAGACGGCGCTCTTGACGTCGGCGTCGGTGGCCTTGGCCTCGACTTCGAATTTGTCTTTGCCGACGGCTTCAGCCAGACGCTTTTGCAGCTCGAGCACGTCTTGGACGGCAGCTTGGCCGAATTCGAGCGCTTCGACCATCACGTCTTCGGGGACTTCTTTGGCCTCGCCCTCGACCATGACGATGGCCTTGTCGCTTACCGCCAAGATGATGTCCATATCGGACTCTTCGCGCTGGTCGAAGGTGGGGTTGGCGATGAATTCGCCGTCGACCAGACCCACGCGCACGCCGGCGATCGGCCCGGCGAAGGGGATGTCGCTGACCATCAGCGCCGTCGAGCATCCGGTGATGCCCAGCACGTCGGTGTCGTTGACCTTGTCGGCCGAGATGACCCACGCCACGAGCTGAGTGTCGCGGCGGTAGCCGTCGGGGAACAGCGGGCGGTGGGGGCGGTCGATCAGACGGCTGGTCAGCGTCGCCTTCTCGCTGGGCTTGCCCTCACGCTTGAAGAAGCCGCCCGGGATCTTGCCGGCCGACCAATAATTCTCCACGTAATCACACAGCAACGGGAAGAACGGCATATCCGGCCGGTCTCCACCGTCACAAGCGGTGCAAAGCACCATCGAGTCGCCATAGCTGATGACGACCGAGCCGTTGGCCTGCTTGGCCATCCGGCCGTGCTCGATGGTCAGTTCCTTGTCTCCTAGTTTCGCGCCTTCACGTACGATTCCCATAATCTTTTCCTCTTCTTCAGAGACGGATCACCCATTGCGATCCGTCGGACAAAATGGCCCGGTTCGGCGAGCTGAAACTGTTCAGCCGCCGGCCGAAGCCGTCGTTGATAATGTCCAGAGGCGAGGAGGCGTGCGGGTCGGTACGAACTACCGTAGGGGTCCAATGCTTTCTGCGACGCGTAGCATGTAACGCAGAGCACCAACGATGCTGATGCTCTGTGCTACAGGCTACCCAGACGCAGCCACCTAATCGGTAACAGCCCCGATTGCGCGACCTTATTGTCGCCTTCTGGAGTGCCAATTAAACCAACCCCCCCTGCCCTGACTATCTCGTTCCATACGTCGAGAGGGGCGAGGGGGGGCGATGAGATCGGGCCGCTTATTTGCGCAGACCCAATTCCTTGATGAGCGCACGATAGCGCCCAATATCATTCTTCTTGAGATATTGCAGCAACTTGCGTCGCTTGCCGACCAGCTTCAGCAGGCCACGACGCGAGTGATGATCTTGTTTGTGCGTCTGGAAGTGCTCCTGAAGCGTGTTGATGCGCTCGGTCAAGAGCGCCACCTGGACTTCCGTGCTTCCAGTATCATCAGCACTGCGTTTGAACTTCTCGATAATTTCGGCTTTCCTATCCGGATGCAAAGCCATGGGGTTTCTCCTTGTGTGTTTTGAGCGCCGTCGCGGCGCTCGTGTCCGGTATTCGATAAGTAGCCAGCTAACCCACCCATGGAGAGTAGAACTGGCCCAATTTCGCGCCGACCGTATGACCAGCATGCGGTGAAGTCAAGCGCGCGACGAACGGGCGTTTCAAACCGGCCTCCGAGGGGGGCAACCGACCGGAGGAGCGATTTATTCGGGTCGCTTATTCGGGAGCCGGCAGGTGGCGGCGCAGGTAGTCGTAATTCTGCTCGTTGAAGCGGGCGGGCTCGTGGCCGTCGAGCTCGGCGCGCTCGGCGAACGGGCGCTCGCTGCCCGGGTCCATGATATAGGAGCCGGTCTCGGTATTGTGGAAGTGGTTGGTCGGCTCGATATCATCTTCCGGGACGTAGCTCAGCCCCATCGAGTGGCCCAGCTCGTGGGAGACGGTATCACCCACCACGCTGCCCACCATGTGGATAGCCTCGGCGATCGCGTCGCTGCGGGGCCCGTCGGGCCACTCGGTTCCCTTGATCGGCTCGCCGCCCAACGCTGGCATAAACGGCCCCAGGATCCGATCGAACTCCTCGGAGGCGTCCTCGTTACCGGGGGTCAGCGTCGGGCTGAAATACGAGAACGACTCGATAAATACCCCGCCATAGGGGTTGTTGAACTGCGCGTCGCTGTCGGCGTTCACCCCGCCGATATAGTCGGCCAGATACAGGTTGCCGGTATCCTTGGCGACCCCGTTGAAGGTGTTGTCATAGCCGAACGCGTTGCGCCCGGTGGGATCCGGCCCGCCCAACTCGATGACTGCGTAGTGGATGAAATCCTCGGGGGGATCCTCGCGAAGATCGACGTTGATGCCATCGTAGTCGCGGTTTACGACCTCTCGGACGCGGTCGCGGATATCGCGCTCGACGTTGCGCACGCCGTATTTTTCCAGGCCCTGAGAGAACGCCGCCAGATATTTGAGATAGACGACCTGTCGGGTGGGGAGTACCCGGAATTGGCCCTCCCAGGACAAGCCCTCTTGCTCACCGAAGGGCGCGAAGAGCTCGGGCGTGATCGTGCCCTCGAAGACACCGGGCGCCGCGCCGAGCCCGCTGAGCGTGCGATCGTCCTCGATGGTATACCAGACGCTCTGCTCGGCCTCCTGCTCGCCGACCACCCGGTCCGGAGCGCGAAGCAGCGGGTTTGAAGGCCCGAATTCCTGGGAGGGCAGCTCCGGGTCGTCCGGGGTGAACGTGCCCTCGTAGCGAAAGACCATCCCGTAGCCGGCGTCCTCGTCGGTGTCGACGAGCCCGCGGCCGACGAATGTGATCTTCTGGCCGCGGCTTCCGGCCTCGGGCGACAGCCGCGCCAGGTGGGCTTGTTCGACCGATCCATCTATTTCGTGAGTCTCATCGGCGGCGGTCGGGTCGGCGCCGTTGGGCTCGTTCTCGAGGCGGATCGTCGCCGAAAAACTGGCCACCTGCACGCCGAAGACCGCCGGCTGGATGGGGAAGCTGGCTCGGTCGCGCTGCCCCGCCCATTCGATGGCGATTTGCTCGCCGGTAATGTCCCGGCGGCTGGCGTCGGCATATTCGACGTGGCCGGACTCGATCTTCGCCCAGGTCGTCCCCTCCACGGGCCGCAAGAAGCCGCCGCCTTCGATCTCGACGCGCTCGTTGGGATAGACGTTGCCGACCTGAAAGCTGTCGGCCCGGGGGCGAAGCTGCGGGACGAATTCGAGATGAGCGTCTTCGATGCGCCCTTGGATAGCCGGGCCGAGGCCGTCGGAGAGTTCCACCTCGATGCTGCCGTCGAATACCACCTCGGAGGCTGCGCCGGCCTCCGACCAGAGCCCGGCGTCGGCCGGCAGACGCACCACCAGATCCCCGACGTCGCCGAGACGATCGACCTCGGCATCGAAAGTTTCGGCAAAGCGCCCCTGCGTGCTGTGAGAGCCGGTCAAGGTGACCGTGGCGCTGTCTGCCACGAGTCGATCCGTGCTGCGCAACCTAAATTCGAGGACCGAGCTCGGCACGACCACGCGCTGGTCGAAGTCCAACGAGGCCAGTCGCACCGCGCGGTCCTCGACCTCCGGGGACGGCTCGTCGGCCGAACCCAGACAACCGTGGACGGCGCCTACGCAAAAAAGGACGCCGAACGCCAAACCGACAAATTTTTGCATCACAATTTTCACCGGTGCTCCTCGAAAAGACAGATCGCATCGCACGTCAGGTTACTTGGCAATCATCGCTCGGGCAAATCGTCCGCCTCGATGGTCTCGGCGTCGGCGGAGGCGGCAGCCGCCGCGATGACGCTGCGCGCCTCGGAGATATCGCCGGGGAAGTCGTAGTTCAGCAGCGTCTCGAGCGCCTCGTCGCTCAACACCGCGCCGCCCTGCTCGGCCGCCAGATGTTCGAGTATCGCTTCAAGGATCTGCGGCCTATGGGCCAGACGTGGCACGATCAGCTCGCGATGCTCGAGTAGCTCTTGAAGTTCTTGGGTGTATTGCGACAGGACGGTTCGGACCTCCGCCTCGGGATCATCGAAGGCGAGGTATAGCCGAATATCCTCGAGTTCGGCGGCCTGACACAACCGAAGCAACACCGCGTCTGACAGCGCCTGCGCGGAGCGAATCAACAGCGCCCCGTCGTTATGGGCGTCGATCAACGCCGTCTCGTCGCCGGCGTTGGGACCCTCTCCGAAGAGTAACGCCAGGTGCAGATTAGCCGGGTGCGCGGCTGCATCGAATAGCGCCAACTCTGCGTCGCCTCGGCCTTCGAGGTGATGCGCGCAGCGGGCGATGAACGTCTTGCCAGCTCCGGCGGCCCCACCGAGCACGAACGGCTCGCCGGTGGCGAGAAGATACTCGACGGCGTCCAAGAGCTCGGGCTCGAGCAACTCCTCGAAGTTGTGCGGCGGCGCATCCAGCTCTTCACTCGCGAGCGCGTCGAATTCGACTTCCAATTGCTCGGGCTCTGCAGCCGGCTCGGGTTCTTCAGCCGGCTCGGGTTCTCCAGCCGGCTCGGGTTCTCCAGCCGGCTCGGGTTCTCCAGCCGGCTCGGGTTCTCC
>JBKGZI010000149.1:0-12331 GCA_046545675.1 Persicimonas sp. | reverse complement strand
ACAAAAACGCCCCGAGCTGATCTGCTTAATCAACTCGGGGCGCTAAATACGTACTTCGGCGTCCTCGATTGGGCTTACCCCCGGTTATGGTTTGGTTCCACGTCCAAGCGAACGTCCGGGTGGGTTAGTTTGGTCGTGTGGTCCGGCGAACGCTCGGATAAAACGAGGGTCAGTCGTCCTCTCGACGGGTCAGGGTGACCACTTCGTCGAGCTCGGGGTTGCGCTCGGCGGTGACGCGGCCCTCGAGGGTGTCCTCATCGACCTTGTCGGCCTGGAGGGTGTACATCTCGGCGGGATCGGTGGTGGGGTTCCACTCGATGGTCAATGTCGTGCCGTCGAAGCTGGCCTCGGCGAGGTCGCCGGACTCACCGTCGAGGCGGTCGTTGATGCCCAGGGCCATCAGATAAGTGCCCGTGACCTCCGGCTCGCCCTCGTCCTGGAAGGTGTCGAAGTACACCGCAGGCGTGTCCTGATCGCCGGTGGCCGCTCGCCAGGAGCCGTTCATAAAGCCGGGCGGGATGGTCTCGCCCTCGGTCTCCGGATCGATGCCGTGGCCGTGCTCGTCGGTCGGCCCCTGCTCGATCTCCTCGTCCTCGTCGTCCGTCGACGTGTCCTGGGAGGCTTCCTCTTCATTATTCATGCTCTGCAAGCGCGCCTCGTCGCAGCCGAGCAGGCCGGCGACGAAAGCCAGGGTCAACGTGATGGCGATAAGCCGCAGATTCGATCGGGTTTGCATGGATTCGCCTTGATATGTGCAGTAGCGCTGCATGATCTTCACCTTGAGTAGAAACACGGAAATCATGTGGTGTACGAGTCTGCCAGACTCTTCGCATCGTCTCGCGATGACGCACCTGTTCTTGGTGGTTGGTTCTTGGTTCTTGCCTCGACTTGCGACGTCTTTACCAAGAACCAAGAACCAAGAACCGTGGCGAACCTGGATGACGCATCGAGTGTCTCGAGCTTCTCGTTATTCACAAGACTTACGCGCTTGAACTTAATTAGTCGGGACGTAGACGCTGGCGCAACTGGCGTCGCCGCGAATCTGGCCGCAATAATCCGAGCAGGCGTAGCCGTCACCGTGGGAAATCTCGATATGTCCGTATTGCGAATGCGCGCCCATACACCCGGGGGACCAGGCGATGACCGCGCCCTTGGGCGCTTGGGTCGGGGGCGTGTCGACCCTCTCGAGGCCCATGGTCGAGGCCAGCCCGTTGGGGGCTCGATCGGCGGCGCGCTTGAAGCCGGCCGCCGAGACCTGCACCGAGTAGCCGCTCATACCTGCGTGGGCGGCCAATTCGTTGATGTCTGCGCGCGTGGCCAAGCCGGCGCGAATCATCGCCGCTTTGACGTAGGCCCAGCAACGCCCCGAGCTCCAGCCGCCGCGCCCGTCGGTGCATCGCGCAGCGCCGCCGCCGTTTCCGACGCTCGAGCATGTGCCGCCTTCGTCGCCGAGGGTCGTGCCCATCGCCGAATCGATATCGGAACCGGAGCCAGAGTCGTCCTGCTCGACGTTGATCTCGATGGTGTCGGTGGCCAGAACATTACCGCTGGCGTCCAAGCCGCGCGCTTCGAGGACGCGCCGACCCGTGTTATCGAACTCGTATTCGTGGGGGAAGTTCGGCGCCTGCGGTGCAATCCCCATCGACCAATCGTCGGCGAAGTACTCGACCTCGACGATGTCCGAGGAGGCATCCACCTCGAATTCGACCAGCGGGTTATGGGTGCTGTCGTGCTCCGGCTTGGTAAAGCGCACATACGAGGGGCTGACGGTCACCGCCGAGTTGCCGCTGATGTCGTCGTTGAGCACGCGCCAACTCGAGCCGTCCTCGCTGACGGAGACCTCGGCGGTGCCGCTCATCAGGCAATCGGATAGCCCGGTGTGATAATCGCCCTGGACGATATGCAGGGTATCGTCCTGGCTCATGTCCTGGTCGAATTTGAGCACGATCTCGCCGCCGGTGGTGATGCCGGCCACGGTACTCTGCCGGTTGTCACAGCTATCGTTATCCGGTGCACCCACGGCGTTGTCGGCGTTGGAGACCCCGCTCGAGGAGACCACGCTGCTGGCGACGTGGGTGGCCCCGCTCGAGGAGCCGCTGTGGGCCTCGAAGAAGACACTGTCGAGTTCGAAGCCGTCGATGATGTCGTCGTCACCCATTGGCGTGTCGCTGATCGCCTTGATGCGCACGTATTGATAGGCCGGCGCAGTCGACGGGTCGTCGGGGTCATCCGGGTCGGTCGTGTCGTCGCAATCCGCATCGGCCTCACCATTGGCGTGTCGGATGATCCGGTCGATCTTGCTGTACAGGTGGTTGCCCGGGCACGCCGTCGAGCCCACGTCGCGGTGGCCGCCCACGGTGCTCGAGCTCACGTCGATTCCGTATTGCTCGCCGAGGTGGCGAATCAGCTTGCCGGCCGATGCGAGCTGGGATTCGTCGGGCTGGGCGTCCTGGTAATTGCCCAAAAACGCGATGCCGATATTACCGTGATTCTGGCCTCCTGCGTGCGCTCCCTGGCGGTCGACCGGATTACCTGCGTAGATCTTACCGTCCTGATCAATGAGGTAATGATAGCCGATATCCGACCAGCCCTTACCCATGTGGAAGTTCTGGATATCCTTGACCGTCCGCTTGGGGGACGAGTCGTCATTGGCGGTAACCGTATGGTGGATGGTGAACCGGTCCGGGTCGTGCTGGCGGCGGTTGGCCGACGGAGCGCGAGCGCCCCATCCCGAGCGCGGGATAATATGGGGCGCGCTCGAGGAGCTGTCGCATGTGCCGGCTGAGTCGCCGCCGTCGGCGACCGGTCCGCTGCCACTGTCGGCCGGGTCGCCGGTGGAGTCGACGCACGCGCCCGATAATTGCGTGACGCGAATATCGTCGCCGTAAAAGAAGCGAAGGATGCGCTCGGCGCTCCAGCCCTTTTGGGCCAGGCACTTCGCGCCGTTCTGCGACATCGCGCCGCGGTTGGCCGGGCTGCCGCTCCAGCCCAATGACGTGGGGTGCACTCGGGCTCCGGTATGCCCCTCGTTATAGGTGACATATTGCTGGGTATCCGCGCCCCCCGACGCCCTGCAGCTATTGGAGTCGACCGCCGTCGAGCCGGCCACATAAAACGGCGCGGTCAGCTTGCCGCCGTGGGTCAGCACCTGGCCGGCGGTCTCGCGCACGGCCCGCTTTGCGTCTTCAGTGGGCGCACGGCCGCAATCGTAGGCTTGGTCGCTGACCGTCGGCGCCAGCGGGCGCTGCTCGACGTCGGTGATATATTTGGCGTAGCCGCGAGCCGCGATGGCCTGCGCCTTGAGCGTCTCCAGAGGAGCGCCCGCATGCTCACAGGTGACCACTTGAGCCAGATACTCCTCTTCGACGTCCAGCGTGCCGTGCCCTTCGATCTCGACCTGACAAAACTCGCCCAACTGCCCCCGGCGCGTCTCGTACTCCTCGTCATAGGAGTCATCGAGCGGCTGGTCGTCATACATGCCGCAGCCGCTGATGACGGCCGCCCCGACGACGATAAATATCCAACTCTTTAACCGCGCCATCTTCGAAGCCATCATCATCTGCTCCCGGCTGGGGGGTTGCTGATACGTAATTCATTGGGGCACCAATAGCGCTCACATCTCTTAGCAGGAGCAAGGCCCGTGCCACGACGGACAGTCGCCCTTCCGCCGCACACTCCCAGCCACGAAAACCTCGTTTTTACAGACACTTAGACGCAATACACCCACCGGAATCTCGAGTATCCAGGGGTGTGCCAAGATGTCACAACATGTGCTTGAATGGGGCATATTGCCCCCGCTTTACCTACATACACCTACACCTATCTCGGATGCCCCCGCGAATCCCAAGGCGCCAACCAACCGAGGATAAATAGTTGCCATTGCTCGACTTTTCACTTATTCCTATGGACTGTCACTGGTCTACCAAACCGCCCGTCATCGGGCCCATCGAGCCGTATGTACCAGCCCGTTCAGCCCCGGACCCGTCGGGTCCAACGCTTCGTCGACACCATCCCGCGAATGCTCGCCGCCTGCGCGTTTGTCCACCGGGATCTCCGTGACGAGGGGTGCTCGCTGGTCGACCGGCTCGAACACGCCGTCGAGCTGGCCGAAGCCTCGGGCCGCGAGGCCGTCAAGCACTGCCGCAACCACTACGCTTATTGGGGACGCGCCGATATCGGAGGCGACCGCCGGGTGCTTCGCAAGCGGCTGCGCCGTGACTTTGATCGCGAGCTTCTCGAGATCTACGACGTCTTTGCTGGCGCTCAATTCGGCGCCTGGCGATACGAGCCGGGCAGCGAGTCGAGTTCGCCCTCCATCGCGCCGATCGGCGGTGGCTCCGAGGCCAAACCACGCGAGATCGTCCACGCGAGCACCACCGACTCGAGCCCCTTATGCCGCCGCGCTGCCGTCGCCGGCTGGCTGGTCGAGATCGAGGGGCTCGCGATGTTGTTGCTGAGCTGCGAGCTCGACGAGCGCGCCGTCGAGAAGCTCGAGCGCGCTGCCGAGGGCCGACCTTGGGGAGGTGGTGATCCCCTAAAAGGCAACCCGTCGAGCAGCAATCAGGCGTCGGACAACGCTCCGTTTCGCCGCCGAGACTACGAGGCCGACGTGCTCGCGCTCTTATTGGAGCCGTTGTGCGTCGACGTCAGTAAGCTCGAAGCCCGCGGGCGCCGGCTCCGTAGCCGCACTTTTCTCAGCCCGATCGTCCAAGGCTGGGGCTGGGGTGCATCGGCGACGAAGATAGCCCCCGAAGTCCAACGCCGACTCGCCGAGCAGGGGTTGCGCCACCGCGGCGAGGAAATGCCCTGGCATCTGGCGGTCGCGCGCGCCGAGACCGCCGCCGACACCGAGAGCCTGCTGGCGCAGCTCGTCGATCTGCGCCGAAGGACCATCGAGGACCGGCTCCAGCCACACCATCCCATCGGCGTCGAGACCACCGAGGCGCTGCTCTCCTCGGCCGAGTTGATGGAGACCATCGGCCTGGCCGCCGGCGGCATGGTCTACGACCACGAGGACTACCTCGAGCTGACGCTGCGCCAGATCGGCTTTCACTGCGACAAACTCCGACAATCCGGCGTCGATTTGGACGCCCCGCTCAACGACACGCTTCGCCACACAGCCAGGCTCACCCAAGACGCGCTCGACGCGCTTGGCGACGCCATCCAACTGGCCAGAACCCGAGTTCGCTGGACGGGCGCGCTCAGAAGTTGCCTGCACGAAGCATCTCCCTGGGGACAGCAGCCGAGCCTGCACGAGCTGTTGGCCGTCGTCTCGCAGCTCTTCGCCAACGAGCTGTTGCAGCTCCCGGTGGGCCGACTGCCCGAGGGCGGGGGCGCCTTCGGGCGTATCGAGCGCGCGCTGCGCCAGGCCGGGTTTACCGGCTCACGGCTGCGCGTGGGCGACCTCGTCGAACTCAGCCACCTGCTCCCGGAGCTGCACGGCGTCGGCCCCAGCACGCTCGAATCCGCCGCCTCGGCGCTGGCCAATACACTCGCCGACTGGCCGTCGGGCCCCCGCTGGCTGCCGATGGAGCGCACGCTGTCACAGGCGTCGTAGGCCCCTGCCAAACACACGCTGGCCCGCTCGATTGGCCGCTCGGCCGATTCCTCCCCCCATCCGGTTGCTCCTGGCCACCTCACGATTATGGTTAGCGTACAATCCATTCAGCTAAGGAGCGACTGATGATTAAAAAGCAACGCCTAAAGAGCCGTCCCGTCTGCAAACTGACCTTCGAGATCCCCAAAGATATCGAGGCCGACGAGATCGAGCTGATGGGCGACTTCACCGACTGGGAGCCGGTGCCGTTCAAGCGACTCAAGAGTGGCAAGTGGAAGATCAAACAGGACGTCGGCCAGGACGGCCGCTATGAATTTCGCTACCGCATCAAGCGCGACGGGGAGGTCATCTACGAGAACGACCCGGACGCCGACGGCTACGTCCCCAATGAATTCGGCACCGAAAACGGCATCATCGAATGCGAATGAGCGCTCACGACGACCCACCAAAGCCGCGCTGATGAGCTTGCGGGCAGGCCAGACTCCAAATATGATTGGGTGCACTCGGGATTTTCGACCCCTTCTGGCCTGTCTTCAATGACAAAACCCAACGTCAGCGAGCCTGCGCACCGCGCGGATCCAACCGATTTGTGGCACCGGTGGGGGTTGGATCGAACCGTGACGCTGCAGCTAATCGGCGGGCTTTTCTTACCTGCCGCATTTTTACTCTCCTTCCTCAAATGGCAGCGGCTCCGGTTCTGGCGAGATCACAGCTCGGTCAAGGACCTGGACCTGGTCGCCCACGAACGCACGCTCTCCACCGTCCTCGATACGATCATGACCGTGCCTCTCGAGGCGTTGGCCGTCGTGCGGATGGATCTGTGCTTGGTGCTGGTCGTGGCGCTCGTGGCGGTGTTGGGCGTCCACGCGCTCGAAGCCCGGCGCTCCCGGCTCTACGCGATGGGCGCGGCACAATTGGCCGTGATCGCCTGGTGTCAGTTGGAGGTGGTGTCTTTTTTCTTCTTCGAGCGCACCGGGACCAACCTCGACTTGAGCCTCGCCGGCCTCTTTATCACCCGTATCGACGAGCTCCACCACCTCGTCTCGGCCGAGGGGAAGGCATCTGTGCCGGCGCTCCTGGCAATGTTTTTAGCCTTCTTCCTCGTCCTCCCATGGCTGCTCGGTCGCCTCTTCGGCAACGGCATGGCCCAGCACCTGCAGCGCCCTCCCAAGGCCGTCTTTGGAGCCGGCGGCTTGGCGGTGATCGTGCTGAGCATGATTGGGTTTTGGCCATCGGAGGGCGAACTACCCGAGTCGGTGCTCAGCAACTCGACGGTCCATATGGTCGAGACGGCGCTCCGGGGCACCGAAGGCCCGAACGTACAGCTCGACGAACTCGACGATCCGCCCTTTTTCGCACAGTTGAAAGAGCGCGACGACGGCCAAGATGCTCGATCACGTGTTCCCAATATCGTCCTGATCATCCTCGAATCGACCCGCCCCGATGATATGTCGATCTACGCCGAGCCATCGGCTCGCGAATCGGGTGACCCGGCTCCGACAACGCCGTTTTTGGAGTCCATCGCCGACGAGAGCCTGGTCTTCGAGCGCCACTATACGACCGTCCCGCACACCTCCAAGGCGTTGGTGAGCGTGCTCTGTGGGATCTATCCGCACTGGCGCTCGATCACCACCGAGGCGCTGCCAGTGAGCCTGCCGGCGCGCTGTCTACCCGAAATGCTCGCCCGCCAGGGCTACGCCACCAGCTTTTTTCAGGCAGCCACCGCCCACTTCGAAGACCGTGACTTACTCGTCGACAATATGGGCTTCGAGTCTTTATTCGCCGCCGAGGACGTCGCCACCGACGACTTCGAGGTGGTCAACTACTTCGGCTATGAGGAGGACGCACTGCTCGAGCCCAGCTTCGAGTGGGCCGACGAGCACGCCGATCAGCCCTTCTTGCTGACCTACCTGACGGTGATGTCCCACAGCCCCTACACGGCGCCGGGCGTCGATTCGCAGGGGCGCCCGCCGGAGCAAGTTCGCCAGGATTACCGCGACACGATTCGCTACGCCGACCGCTTCGTCGAGCGCATCTTCGGACATTTTCGCGACACAGGGCTCGCCGAGGACACGATCTTCGTGGTCCTCAGCGATCACGGAGAGGCCTTCGGCGAGCACGGAATCTACTCGCATAACGGCGTGCTCTACGAGGAAGGGGTGCGCTCGGCGATGATGATCCATGCCCCCGGCGACCCGGTCCTGCGCGGCCGGCGCGAGCATCTCAGCTCGCACCTCGACGTGGTGCCAACGGTGGCCGACGCGGCCGGCTTCTCCGTCGAAGGCGCCTCTTACCCCGGCAGGGCGCTCATCGAACCGCCACCCGAGGATTCGCCGCGCCAGCTCATGCTTCACGGATGGTACGACAATCGCGTCCTGGGCAGCGTCGAGCAGAACCACAAATTCATCTACTACTTCGATGATCAACCCGCCGAGTTCTACGACCTGCGCGAAGATCCCGACGAGCTCGACCCCGTGGCGCTGCCCGACGAAGAGACGGAGCGTTTGGTAGACACGGTACTTCGGGCGCGAAACGCCAATTTCCTGCTCTACGACGCACAAAAAAGAGGCGAGTTGCCCGCCCAACAGCTCTCCGAAGATATCGTCCCGGAGGTTCTGGCCAGCGCACCGCTCGGCCCGGAGATCTCACTGCTGGGCGTCGACCGACCGCTATTCTTCGGCCCGAACCGAGCGCGCTCACTCAATATCTATGCCCGCGTGGCCGAGGGGAGCCACCGCGCCGGGGCGCCGCTTCGGCTCCAACTGCGCGCCGACGGCGAATCCATCGTCGACCGGACCTTTGACCTCCTCGACCGACCCATCGAGGTGGACGCTGCGACGGTGGTGGGCCGGGCGGTCCACGTCCGGCTTCCGGCCGATATCGACGCGACGAGTGTCGATCTGACCCTGGCGCCCGGCGATGCTGCATCCGGCGAGGTGGATGAGCCCGCCGTCGAGCTCTCCGGTATCGAGGTGCGTGACTCGCTGCAGGATACCGCGCAATGAGCCAACAGAATCCAACGAGATCGGCCTGGTCACGCACCGACATCGCGCTGGTCGTCCCTCTCGTCGTATTGGGCGTGGTCGCGCGGCTATGGTGGGGGCTTGGCGACGACGGCATCTTCCACCCCGACGAGATCTACCAGGTCATCGAGCCGGCCCACGAGTTGATCTACGGCTTTGGCCTGCACGGCTGGGAGTGGGACGTCGGGGGGCGCAACTGGACGCTGCCCGCCCTGATGGCCGCGCTGATGGGCGGCCTCGAGTTGATGGGGCTCGATCACCCCGATGCCTATATGCCGGCGGTGCGCGGCAGCGTCGCCGCGCTGCACGCCGCCAGCGGCGTCGGCGTCTATATGATCGCCCGCCAATACGGCGCCCGACGCTTGTTCTGCGTCTTGGGAGCTGCCCTATTTCTATTCAACCCCGCCTCTATCTATCTGGGCTACCGCCCGCTGAGCGAGGTGATCAGCACGCCCCTTGTGGTCCTCGGCCTGGCCGGGGCGCTCGGAGCCGATCGGGGGCGCAAGGCCGGGCGGATCTGGTTTGTGATGGCGCTGTCGCTGCTGGGTCTATCGGTGTTGATGCGTCTTCAAAACGCGCTCTTCGCCGTCGTCGCCCTGGGGGCGTGGAGGCTCGGCGGCAAGTCCGAGCGCTACCAAAGCGCCCTGAAGGTCCTGACGGTGTGGGCGCTGCTATACGGGTTGATCGATTGGGTGACCTGGGGCCTGCCCTACCAGTCGGCGGGGAGTTATCTGCGCTTCAACCTCATCATGGACGCGACCACCGAGTATTACGGCGCCGACTCACCGCTGTTCTACCCGGCGGTGTTCATCACCTCGATGAAGACCGGCGCAATTTTGCTGATGGCGCTGCCGCTTCTGGCCTGGCGGCGGGCGCGCACGCTGGTCCTATGTGCGGTGGGCTTCGTGGTGCTCCACTCGTTGATTCCGCACAAGGATCTGCGCTTCGTCATCGCCGCGCTACCTCTCTTGGCTGCGTTGGCTGCGGTGGGATTGGAGGTGGTGAGCGACGGGGTCGCCACATGGAGCGAGGGAAAGCTCGCCAACACGAAACGCGCCGCACAATTGACGGCAGCCGCGGCGAGCCTGCTCGTAGTGGGGGCGCTAGCCCACGGCCTTTGGAGTATCTCCGAGCTGACCTTCGACGACCTCGGCCAGGCCCAGACCCTGGGTGTCGACCCGGCGACGAGCGCCTTCGACCACCGCGGCGAGCTCAATCGCCTGCTGGCCGACCTGGCCGAGCGGCCCGATGTCTGCGGGCTCTATATGCCGACGCAGTGGGTCGTCGGCGCCGGTGGCCACACTTACTTCCACCGCGACGTGCCGTTTTTCCACCAGGGCAACCCGCCCTCGGAGCCGACCCAATTCAACTACGTGGTCTCCGACAAGCCGCTCGCTGCGCCAGAGCGCGACTGGCAGCCGGTCCAAACCGGCGGGGACTCGACGGCCTATGTCTCCGGACGCACCGAGTGCACCCCGGCCCCCGACTACCAGCCGCGCATCTACCAGGAAGTCGACGAGTAGACGCTAAACGTATCAGATCTGATAGTCGATCTGACGGCGCATAATCATTCGGTCGCTGGGCTGGCTGGGTTGGCCCGTCTCTTCGGCGGTGATGTAGATATTGAAGTTGCGGTACGGCGTGGTCGCTTCGAGCTTGCCGGTACGATCATCCTCGTCGATCTCGAGTTGTCCCAGGTTGACCATCCGGTCGGCTCCGGTCGGCTCGAGCCACACCACATAGGTGTTGAGCCCGGCGGCCAGGTTCCCCGGATTCGGTAGGTGATCGACCTCGACGTCGAGTCGAAGGTTGTTGTTGTCGTCCTCTTTGATCTTGACTTCGCCGCTGGCCGCGGGCGTCTCTTCGCCGGCGGTCAAATCGTAATCGGTGGTCGTGGCGCAGCCGGCCCCGAGGATCAGCGCGCCGGCGACGAACACAGCAAATATCGTCTGGATGGTATCCATGAAGCACTCCCGGTTCGTGTTAATTGGGAAATAGCGCCCACTCCAAAGGTAGGGACGCTTTGGAGCCGTCAACACGAACCGGGCGATTGGGCTGGATGCCTCCACCGGGTTAAAACGAGGTGATAAAGGGGTTTGCAGCCGCCGTCGAGCCGGTCTGGCGCCCCCACCGCTTGCCCTCGACGATCGGCTTCATCCGCCGCTTGCCGGGACTGGAGATCGTCGATTCCTCGTAGCTCTCCCAGACCGACCGCAGCAAATCGTCGATGGTGTCGTCGCTAAACTCGAAGTGGTGGCCGACCGCGTTGATCAGCGCCTGCTCGCTCTCCTGAGTGCCGTCTTCGGTGAGCACGATCGCCAGGAGCCTGAACACGGCGATCCGCTTCTCGTCGTCTCCGATCTGCTCGCTGATCCCGGCCAGAAACGCCCCGAAGAGCTCGGGATTGGCCTTGAATCTCTCCAGCTCCTCGTGAGTCTCGGCCAACAATCTTACCAGCGTCGGCTGATCGAGCTCCGAGGCGACACAGGGCAACTTCTGCCACGTCTCGGCCAACGCCTGCAGCTCGCCGTCGGTCAGCTCGTCGTCGAGGTAGACTGCGGTGAGCAGCAGCTTGAGGGTGCCACGCGCCTCATCCTCCGACAGCGTCTCAATGAGGTGCCAATTGGGGTGAACATCAGCAAACTTTTCGAGTTCCATAGCGATACTCCATAGTCCAAGGGGTGGATGTACTTCTTCAGCCGACGATAAGTTATGCACATTTTTCGAATGTCCAACTTCCGTGGCTTTGTGGCCAGTAGTCGGTTTCGGGAACGCAGGAGGTCTGATAGGTGTTCGTCATAGGTGAGAAGGGCGCACGAGCGGCGAGCAAGACGATGACCGACCGAAAGTTGCACAATCCCAACGACATCACCGTCGTCGACACCCGCGACGGCTCGAAGACGCTTTACGACAAGGATAAGCAGGTCCACTACCGTTCGGTGTGGGGCGCCCGACGCGAGTCGCGCTACGTCTTTGTGGAGGGCTCCGGGCTGACCCGCCGCCCCGCCCCTTGGCGCGTCCTCGAGCTCGGCTTCGGCGCGGCGGTCAACTTCACGCAGACCGTCGAGGCGTGCCTGCGGACGCCCGGCGCCACGCTCGACTATCACGCCGTCGAATACGCCCCGGTCGAGCCCTCCTTGCTGGAATTTCACCGCACGGAGGCCGGCGACATCGCCCGGCGCGCCCTGGCGCAGCTCGGCGAGACTGGCGAGCCCACCGCAGTGGAGCCAGCCCTACTCCAGCCGGCGAGCGTCGAAGGCTGTGATGGGCGGGTACGGCTGAATCTCTACCCGACGCGCTGGCTCGACCTGTCTGCTCGAGACCTGCTGGCCGACGCCATCTATTACGACCCGTTCGGGCCCCGCAGCGAGCCGGACTCCTGGAGCACCGAGTGCTTCGAGGTGGCGGCGCGCCATATGGCGCCGCACGCCATACTCGCCACTTATAGCGCAGCCACTCACGTCAAGCGCGCGATATTCGCCGCCGGCCTCGTGGCCGCCACCGCGCCAGGCCCCGGCAGAAAGCGCGAGATCACCTTTGCTGCGCATACACCGGATATCCTCGAGGGCCGCGACGGCCTCGAGCTACTCTCACGCGATCGCTATCTATCGGCATAGGACGCAGATTCTTTGACTTTCGTAGAGTTTGCGCCGCGCCCACATTGGCTGCTGATCGGCCGCGAGAGAGTGAGACAGTGAGAGAGTTAGAAAGTTAGATACGGCAATCGCCTCGAGGTGAGCGTGCTTAGTTA
>JBKGZI010000148.1:0-12358 GCA_046545675.1 Persicimonas sp. | reverse complement strand
GCACTGACAGCGTCGACAGGCGCCAGCGGTTGAACAAAGAGTATTCCTTACGCCGGTTCATGAGCTATCGTCCGTTTGTCAATCGTTGATGCAGACGATAGCGCAACCATCAACGACAAAAAAGAGTGACGCTCGGGCGATTGGGTTGGTGCGCCCCTTGCAGATATGTGGGCAGACGTGAAGCTTTCGGGCAGAAGCGGCCACCACGTGGCTGCCGGCCCGACGGGCATTATCCGATTGTGGAGCATGTTTCCTCCGGAGGACGACATGGGCGACGCAGACAAGCCGGACGCACTCGAGGAGCGACTCGGACGTATCGAGGAGACGCTTGGGCGTATCGAGGCGCATCTCGGCGAGCTGTCGGGGCGGGCGATCGAGGCGGCGCCGGAGCTGACACCGGAGCCCGAGCCGACTCCCGAGCCCGAGCCGACTCCCGAACCCGAGCCGACTCCCGAGCCCGAGCCGACTCCCGAGCCCGAGCCGACTCCCGAGCCCGAGCCGACTCCCGAACTACAAGAACCCGCCCCACGCCAAGCTCCGGCCGAGCCGGCCGAGGCGCCCAAGGCCAACACCGGCATCGCCGTCGAGAATTGGCTCGACAAGATCGGCATCGCGCTGTTGCTGCTCGGCCTTGGCTTTCTCTTCAAATTGTCCGTGGAGCTCGGCCTGCTGACCGAGTCGGTCAAGGTCGGCCTCGGACTCGCGGTCGGCGCCGGCCTCGGTGCAGCCGGCTGGCGCGTGCGCGCCGGTCGCCGGCGCCTGTCGCAGATCCTGATGGGCGGCAGCAGCGCCGCGTTTTATATCACCCTCTTCGCCGCCCATCAGATCTACGAGCTGTGGAGCCAGCCGGTCGCCTTTGCCGGCATGTGCGCGGTGACCATGGCCACCTTCTTGGCGGCCGAACGCCAACGCGACCCCGCCCTGGCGCTGGTCGGTGCCATCGGCGGCTTCGCCACGCCCTTTTTGCTCAGCAGCGGCACCGGCAACTACGTCGGGCTGAGCCTGTATAATACGATGCTGGTCTCCGGCATGGCCGCGATCGTGTTGATGCGCGGCTTCAAAAGCCTGCTCGCGGTGACCGGCCTGGGCGGCTGGCTCGTGGCGGTGGTCGCAGTGGTCGCCGCCGTCAACGACACCTCCTCGGGCGTCCCCGCCGGCCTGATCGTCCAACTCGGCGTGATCACAGTGTGGGTGGCCGTGGGCGTTGCGCCGGCGGTGCGCGCTTGGCTGGCCTGCCGAGCCGCCAGCGCAGCAAATACCGATGCCGTTGTTGCCGATGCCGTGAACAAACACGTCGGCGGCGACTCGGCCGCCCGCGTCTTTCTGGTCCACACGCTCACGCTCGCCTCGCCGTTCATCGCGCTGGGGCTGATGCGCGTGTTGTGGGAGCTACCCGCGGCCGTCTGGGACGTCGGATACCTCGCGCTGGCCGCCGTTTACTTGCTCGCTTCATTCGAGCTCGAGCGCGTCGGCTCGCGGACGCTGACCTCGAATGTACGCGTGGTCGCCGGCATCTTGCTGACGGTCGCCATCGGCGACTTCTTCAGCATGGACAATAGGCCGGTCGTCTTCGCCATGGAGGCCGTCGCCCTCGGCTGGGCCGCACGCCGGCTCGACGAGTCGCCGCTTTGGGTTGGCAGCCACGTACTGGCCAGCGCGGCCGTGATCTGGCTGGCGGCCGACTTCTTCACCGGCGGCGCCACGGGCGGGGCGGCCTTCCTCAACGCCGACAGCGCCCGCGCCGCGGGCATCCTCGGCTCGCTGTTGGCCTTCTCCTACGTCGTGCGAAACCCCGCGGCGAGCGTGATGTACCGCTACATCATCCACGGCCTCGCCCTGCTCTACCTACACGACCAGGCCACCCTCGCCGCCCACGGCGACATCCTGGCCACCGCCTGCTGGGGCATCTACGCCATCGCCCTGCTCGTCGCCGGCCTCTCCGGCGCCGTGCGCCAGCTCAAATACGTCGGCCTGGCCACGGTCATCTTGGCGGCGGCGAAGCTGCTGGTGGTCGATATGGCCGGCACGGAGACGATCTGGCGCGTGCTGCTGTTTTTGGGCTTCGGCGGGGCGTTGTTGGCGCTGAGTTATTTTGCGCCGATTTTGAGTCGTGAGGAGCATGATTGACCATCGTTCGGGACATCCACATGGCCCACGGGGGCGTCACCCCGCCTATTAACGCAATTAAGATTGACGTCCGATGATCGGCAATATGGTCGATTCTCGAGGCCGCGTATCGGCGATGACCGCCATACGCGAGACCTTTAATCTATAGATGCGTTAATAGGCCGGCTCCCACGCCGGTGGGCCATGGCGCGATTCCTGGTCCATGGTCGACCAAACGAACCTCGCGAACCGACCATCGTTCGGGACATCCACATGGCCCACGGGGGCGTCACCCCGCCTATTAACGCAATTAAGATTGACGTCCGATGATCGGCGGCATCCCCGGTTCTCGGCGTGTCAAAACGTCATGCGAACTGCTAAAACCGACGCACTATGAAACAAAAAACCAAGTGGATCATCGCCGCCGTCGCGGTCGCCGCCAGTCGGACCCGATCAATTCTACGCCACCAACGACCACGCCAGCTCCTCGCGCTTCTGGCACACCTTCGAGGATTTCTTGCAGTTGCCGCTCGGCAACGTCGTCTTCTTCGACGGCTCGGCCTTTGAGGAGGTCTACGACGGCACCCGCTACGCCAACGGCATCAACACCCGCCCCGACGGCGGCGAGGTCTACCTGGCCGAGACGATCGGCAGGACGATCAAGATGTTCTCGCGCGACGGGCAGACCGGCGAGCTCACCCTCGAGCACACCGTCGAGGCCGACACCGGCGTCGACAATATCGACGTCGACCAAGACGGCGTCTTATGGGTCGCCGCCCACCCAAAGATGCTCGATTTCCTCGGCCACATGTCCGACCCCGACGCCCGCTCGGCCTCCCAGGTCCTGCGCCTCGAACCCGGCGAATCGGGCGCCTGGCAGCAAACCGAGGTATACCTGAACGACGGCGACCCGATCTCGGGCTCGGCCGTCGGCGCGGTCCACGGCGACCAGCTCGTGATCGGGCCGGTCTTCGACCGGCGTGTGGTGGTTTGTAGGTTGGGGAATAGCCGACACGACTGACTGAGCCACCGGTAGTCAAATCAGCTCGAGCGCTCGAAGACGATCGTCGAGAATCTATTCAGCGTCGTAGACAAAGCGGAAGGATCTGTCATCGAGTTCTTCGATGACTCCCGCGAAGCGGCCCCGGTTGTACACGAGTCCTCGACGCATCGATGATCAACGCTCTTGAGAAAATTTGGTCCGAATGCTCAATTCCAAGCCGAGAACATCCAGCACTTTGCCGAGCACCTCGATGGTCGGATTGCCCTTTCCCGACTCAATGTCGCTGACGGTATGGACCGACACATCGGCCAGTTGCGCGAGCGTGCGCTGGTCGACTCCGAGTTCTTTCCGCCGATGACGAATTATTTTTCCGGCCGCGTCGATATTCATCATAATGAAGATCAAGGCTCAGAGTCGGGCATGTCCACCTACATCGCTCACATATTTTCATTTTAGTGAATTTTGAGACTCAGAAGAGTGCGCCAGACGCAGCCTGACCTCCAAGATTCACTATAATGAAAATGAGGCAGCCTCAGCGTCGCCAAGCTACGGATGGAGGGATCAAGCCACGCCGATCTCACGCAACCGCTCCTGCAGATACTCGTCCGCGGTCGTCGGCTCATACTTCGGCTCTTCGCCCTCGGGCACGCACGCCTCGATGACCGCGAGGCTGGCATCCGGGTGCGGGTGGACGAAAAACGGCATCGAGTAGCGCGCCTTGGGCTCGCCGGCGGGGTTGACCACGCGGTGGGTGGTCGCCGGGATGACGTCGTTGGTCAGCCGCTTCATCATATCGCCGGTGTCGACGATGAGCTGCCCGTCGAGGGTGGGCACCGGCATCCACTCGCCGTCGCGGGTCAAAATCTCCAGGCCCGACTCGGTCGCCGCCGGCAGCAGCGTGATCAGGTTGATATCCTCGTGGGCGGCGGCGCGCATCGCGCCCGGCTCGTCGAAGCCGTCGCAGACCGGGTAGTGGATGATGCGAATGATGCTGTTGCCGTCGGTGGCCTTCTGGGGGATGAAGCCGGCCGGCTGGCCCAGGTACTCCGAGACCGCAGCGAGCATCTTGCGCGCGCTCTTCTCGAGCGCGTCGTAGAGGGCGAGCGCGGTGTCCCGAAACTCGGGAATCTCCGACGGCCACACATTCGGCGGCATGCGCTCGGCGAGCAGGCTGCCCTCTTCGACCTCGCGGCCGACGTGCCAGAACTCCTTGAGGTCCGGCTTCTCGCTGTCCTTGGCATGCTCCAGGCCAAACGGCGTGTAGCCGCGCTGGCGGCCGGTCTCGACGCGCTCGTATTGGCGCTTGGTCTCGTCATCGAGCGCGAAGAATTGCTCGAAGAGCTCGTAATTCTTGTCGATGAGCTCCTGGGGCACGCCGTGTCCCTCGACGGCCACGAACCCGAGGTCGTTCAAGCCCTCCCCGAACTTTTGAACGAACGCCTCGCGCTCGGCGGGATCGTCGCTGTCATAATCTGCCAAATTGACCACTGGAATCGTCTGCTCGACCGTCATCGCTACTGCCTCACGGTGGGGGAGAAAGGGGGTGAATTTCACGCGCGATCCTAGCGCATCCTCCCCTTGGCTGACCAGTCGATTAGAAGTTGAGGGGTGAGACGTCTCAGTCGGTGAGCCGTCTTCCAAAGTTTAGCCGCGGAAGCGCGCCTCGATGTCCCTATATTCCTATCGGTAGCCAGCGGGCTATCAGCCGTATTCCCCCCCACAACATCCAGGAGTTATCATGGCGAACAAACAGCTCGTAGACATCGCACGTAAACTCACCGACAAAGTCTGGAACGAAGGAAACGTCGACGCTATCGACGAGCATTTCGATGAGAACGTGACCATCAACACCCCCATGGCCAAGTTTCAGGGCAAGGAGGGATTCAAGAATTTCCTGGGGATGTATCGAGAGGGATTCCCCGACCTGAAGGTCGAGCAAAACCAATACTACTCGGACGGCAATCGAACAGCCCTGGAGTGGACCTTCACGGGCACTCATAACGGGCCGATCCTGGGCATCGAGCCAACCGGCAAGTCGGTGCGTATCCACGGAGTGACGGTCTCGAAATACGAGAACGACAAGGTCGTCGAGCAGACCTTCTATTGGGACCGAGTCGCACAACTCGAGGCCCTCGGCCTCGGAGCCGAAGATCTGGACAAGCTCAGATTGGGTTAATTCGCCACGCAGGCTTCGGGTCGCGCTACGAGACTGGGACGCGGCTCGAAGGCTGCGCCTCACTCGCCACCTGCGGAACCTGCCCACCGAGCAGCCGGCGGAGCACACGCAACGCGCGCGTATCCGTCACCTGCCCTTCGCCCAATTCGATATAATCCGCGATCATCTGGCGGGTCTGATCGCCGACCTTCGTGAAGTGGTATTCGAGGTAGGCCTCCAGATCGAAGGGCAGCAGCGCGGGGGCGACCGTCAATCCGAGGCCGAGCAGCTCCGGCCGGCGCAGCGTGCGCATCGAAAACGGCACCTTCGCCCAATGATAGAGACCGGCAACTCGCAGCGCCTCTTTGGAGGCGGCCGTGCTGATCTCGAGCGCGGCGGTCTTCCGGTAGCGCTTCAGCGACCACCCGGCGATCTCGAGGCCGGCGATGGCGGGCACCATGACGGCGGAGCCGAAGGCGGCGAGCTTGGGTGTGTCCTGGTCGACCACCGCCGAGCACCCGCCGCGATTGAGCGCCTCGGCCACCCGCTCGGCCCGGTCGGCAGGCCCTGCGAACGGAATCGGCGTCATCGGCGGCAACAGATAGGCCACGCCCTCGTCGAGATCCTCGCCGTCCAGCGGCGCCTGATAGGCGATCAGCGTGATCAGACCGGCGACGACCTTCTCGGGCGGGTAGACCTCTTTGACGCGCCTCTGCGCCTCGATGCCCGGCTGCAGCGACACCAGCGTCGCATCGCCGATGCGCCCGGCGAGGTCCTCGAGCCACTGGCCGCGAATGGCCGTCGACGACACGCACAGCCACACCTGGTCGAACTCGCGTCGCTCGACCTCATCGTAATCACTGAGCACATCGAAGTCGTCGAACGCGACGGTCTTCGGCCGCCGAAGCATCCGGTGGCGATGCAACAAAAAGCCGCGCTCGACCTCGGCGCGATACTTCTCTTTGACCCAAAAGCTGACCTCGGCGCCGCCCTGTCGAAGATGGTAGCCGTAGGCCTGCCCGACGGCGCCCGCGCCCACCAAAAGAATGCGCTCAGCTGCATGATCATGATTCATGGTGTCTCCGCGGCAAGAAATATCGACAACGATGAAGCCACGATAACAGTTGCACCTAGGTAATGTCGACAAACCACACCCGGCGAACCGCCTCCCGATAAGCGGAACGTAGTGGAGCGCGCCGAGCGTAGTTCGCGAGGCCTCTGTAGCCCCATGAGACCGGAGCTTTAGCGGAGGGAGCTTGGGGTAAGGGTGGGGCTGGCAACCAAGCCACAACGCCCCTCCCAACCTTCACATATCACTCCCCCAAACACTGCACCAAATCATCGGTCTGCGCCCAACCGCACGAGCCCTCATTACAGCCGCAATCGCCATACTCCTGGTAGCACGCATACTCCTCGCGCCACTCGCAGGTCGTCGCCTGCGGCTCGTCGGCGCAGACCTGGCCGCTGCACCCGGATACCACGCAGTCTCTGTCCGACTGGCACTCGTCGTCGTCCCCGCAGCTCGGCTCGGTCGCCGAGCAGCTTCCGTCGGGCTGACAATATTTGACCACGTCGGTCTCAGTACATGTGGGATCGTTGGGCGAACAAACGGTGCAGGTCTCGCCGCAGGCTTTGTCCCCGCACGGCTCGTAGTCGCCATTGCCGGCATCGCCGCAGGCCATCTCGGTACACGCCCAGGTGCCGTCTTGGCAGTAGCAGGTATTGCAATCGACCTGCTTTTCGTCGCCGTCCTGGCAGCCGACATCGCCGCCGGCGTCACCGTCGGGAGAACCCGCGTCGGAAGCACCGGCGTCGAGCGAACCAATGTCGGCGTCGGGAGAGCCGGTGTCAGAGCCCGCATCTGCGTCTGCGCAGGCCATTGCGGTACACGCCCAGCTTCCGTCGTCGTCGCACATACACGAGTTACAATCGACCTGTTTGGTCTCTCCCGGCTCGCAGGAGCCAAGCCCGAAGCCACCGTCCGAGTCACCGGAGCCACTCGCGCCTCCATCGCCCGGGTCCCCACAGCCAGCCAGCGCCAGCGCCACACAACAACAGGTCGCGATCCATATCTTGGCAAGCGTTCTCATCGTCATGCACCTCGCAGGATCTATCTGCTTCGAATCAATAAAGACCTCATCTCACGACATTCTAAAGATGCAAAACGCGCACCACAACCTGATCGCCTCCTGCGGGCCTCTGAGCGGGATGGGCATTCAGATTTCTGAGGGTGCGGAGGCATCCGTGGCAGCCACACCCCGTGCACGTGAACGTGCACGTGAACGTGAACCGTAGTTAAACCTGCAGCGTGCTCGACACCTCGACTATCGACTATGTGCAGGGGTGCACGTTCACGGCGTTGCCGTTGCTCCTGTTGGTTTTCTCGGCCCGAGTATCCAAGCAAACCCACCCAAGAGAGCATCCTAGCCAAATCACGATTCTGCTTATATATTTTTCTAAACCACTAGAATTCTAGCGAGCCAACCGAATACCGACCACCGCCAGAAGGCTGTCAGACCGGCCTCAAAGGGTTGGCACGATTCTCGAAGTAGTGTTGATGCGACGTTGAAGACCAACGACAACCCGCATCCGAGGACAAGAAGATGAAAGGCAGCGAATTGAAGCAAATGGGCTACCCCGAGGGAAATACGCTCAGCAAAGCGTTGCAGATGGTCGGTCAGGCCTGCCGGGCCGGCTGGGATATCGATGAGGTGCGCGCCGTGCTCGACGAGCTCGTCGACGAGCCGACCGCCTACGTCGACCACCCGATGTTCGGCGAGCTCGCCGATGCGCTCGGCGAGCGCGTGCTCTTTGAGGAGCGCGAGGCGCCTGCGCCCTGGAAAAAGTGGGGCACCGGGCTCGACCCGGCCGCCATCGAACAGCTCGACAACGCCTGCCGGCTACCCGTCTCCGTCAGCGGCGCGCTGATGCCCGACGCCCACCGCGGCTACGGACTGCCCATCGGCGGCGTCTTGGCCACCGAGGGCGCGGTCATTCCGTATGCGGTCGGCGTCGACATCGCCTGCCGCATGCGCATGACCGTCTTCGACGCGCCCGCCGAGACGCTTGCGAACGACAAAGAGCACTTGAGCCAGATCATCGAGAATGAGACGCGATTCGGCATCGGCGCCTACTTCGAAGATCCCCACGACCACGCCGTGATGGATCTGGATTGGAGCGTCTCTCCGGTCACCAAACGACTCCAGGAGAAGGCCCGATACCAGCTCGGCTCGAGCGGCTCGGGCAATCACTTCGCCGAGTGGGGCGTTCTGACCATCGAGGAGGACGATCTCGGGATGTCTGCGGGCACCTACCTGGCGCTCCTGACGCATAGCGGCAGCCGGGGCGCAGGCGCGACCGTCGCCAATCACTACTCCAAGCTCGCCCGCGAGTGGCACCCGGAGCTGCCGCGCGAGCTGCAGCACCTGGCCTGGCTCGAGCTCGACAGCGAGCTCGGCCAGGAGTACTGGGCAGCCATGGAGTTGATGGGCGAGTACGCCGCGGCCAACCACGCCGTGATGCACCGAGAGATCGTCGAGGCGCTCGGCGCCGAGGTGCTCGCTGAGGTGGAGAACCACCACAACTTCGCCTGGAAGGAGGAGCACGACGGCAAGGAGGTCGTCGTCCACCGCAAGGGCGCCACGCCCGCGGGCGAAGGCGTGCTCGGCATCATCCCCGGGTCGATGGCCGAGCCGGGATTTGTGGTGCGCGGCAAGGGCGAGGTGACCTCGCTGGAGAGCGCCGCCCACGGCGCCGGACGCGTCATGTCGCGCACCCAGGCCAAGCGAACCCTCGACTGGCGCGAGGTCTACACCCAGCTCGACGCCTCCGGCGTCACGCTGCTGTCGGCCGACCTCGACGAGGCCCCGGACGTCTATAAGGACATCGAGTCGGTCATGAGCCACCAGAGCGATCTGATCGACACGGTGGCGCGCTTCGACCCCAAGATCGTCAAGATGGCGCCTCCCGGCGAGCCGCCCGAGGATTGAGCTGCCCATCGCCGAACCAGGTTCTTGGCGAGCACATTTTCAGAGAAGAGATATGGAGAACCACATGATTTTCATCGATGGATCGATGGGCGAAGGCGGCGGCCAAGTGCTGCGCACCTCACTCTCGCTATCGCTGGTGAGCGGGCGCGGGTTTCGCATCGAGAATATCCGCGCCCGGCGCCGCAAACCCGGGCTGATGCGCCAGCACCTCACCGCCGTGCGGGCAGCGGCCGAGATCTCCGGAGCGCGCGTCCACGGAGACGAGCTCGGCTCGACCGAGCTCGTCTTCGAGCCCGGCGAACTTCGTCCCGACGACTACGAATTCGCCGTCGGCACCGCCGGCAGCACCGTGCTGGTCCTGCAGACGATCTTACCGCCGCTTCTGCTCGATGGCGCGCCGTCCTCGGTGACCGTCGAGGGCGGCACGCACAATATGAAGGCGCCGGTCTTCGAATTTCTGGAGCATGCCTTCGGGCCCCAGCTGGAGGGCATGGGCGCGGGTGTTTCGTTCGGGCTCGAGCAGCATGGCTTTTATCCGGCCGGCGGCGGCAGACTTCGCGCCGAGCTGCGCGAGCCGATTGACAAAAGTGCCCACCTCGAGCTCGTCGAGCGCGGCGAACTCCTGCGTATTCGGGCGACCTCACTCATCGCGCACTTGCCCGAACACGTCGCCAGCCGGGAGCTCGAGGCCCTCGAGGCCGAGCTCAGCGTCGGCCTCGACGAGGCGCGCATCGTCGACATCGCCCAATCCCGCTCGCCCGGTAATACGCTGGTCGTCGAGGTCGAAAGCGAGCGGGTCACCGAGGTCTTCACCGCCATCGGCCAGAAGGGCATTCGCGCCGAAGAGGTCGCCAAAACCTGCTCCGACGCGGTCAACGCCTACCTGGAGAGCGGCGCTCCGGTCGGGCCGCATCTGGCCGACCAATTGCTCGTGCCGATGGCGATCACCTCGGGCGGGGTCTTTCGCACCAGCCAGTGCACTCGCCACACCGACACCCAGCTCGGGCTCATCCCACGCTTTGTCGACGCGCGCCTCGAGCGCCACGACGAGGATGGCTCATCGATCATTCGCGTAGAGGTCTAGACGTATGGGCGAGCGCACCAAAAAAGAAACAGTGCTCATCGGCTTTGTGGGCACGCATATGGACTCGGGCAAGGGCCCGAACCGCTGGGATTCGTGGCGGCCGACGGTCAACGCGTGCCGCTACCCGGATATGCGGGTCGACCGCGTCGTCTTGCTCCACCGGCGGCGCTACACCGCGCTGGCCGAGGTGCTCGCCGAGGACATCGCGCTCGTCTCACCCGGGACCCAGGTCAGCCACCACCTCATCGAGCTCGACGACCCGTGGGACTTCGAGCAGGTATTCGGCCAACTGCACGACTTCTCGCGCGGCTACGACTTCGATCTGGAGGCCGACGACTACCTGCTGCACATGACCACGGGCACCCACGTCCAGCAGATCTGTCTATTCTTACTCGCCGAATCCCGCCACCTGCCGGCGCGCCTGCTGCAGACCTCCCCGCCGCCTCGCAAGCGCGCCACCGAGCCGGGCTCCTACCGCGTCATCGACCTCGACCTGTCCAAATACGACCAATTGGCCGCCCGCTTCGAGCGCGAGCTGGAGGAGGCCGTCACCCTGCTCAAGGCGGGCATCCAGACCCGCGAGCCGGAGTTCAACGCGCTCATCGAGCAGATCGAGCGCGTGGCGCTCTCCTCGGTCGACCCGATCTTGCTCACCGGGCCGACCGGCGCCGGCAAGACCCTGCTCGCCCGGCGCATCTACGAGCTCAAACACAAGCGAAAGCAGGTCACCGGCGAATTCGTCGAGATCAACTGCGCGACCCTGCGCGGCGACGCGGCGATGTCGGCGCTGTTCGGCCACCGCCGCGGCGCGTTCACCGGCGCGGTCGACGCGCGCGAAGGGCTGTTGCGCCGCGCCGACGGGGGAGTCGTCTTCCTCGACGAGATTGGCGACCTGGGCGCCGACGAGCAGGCGATGCTGCTGCGGGCGATCGAGTCAGGCCGCTTCCTACCGGTGGGCGCCGATCACGAGGTCTCCAGCGATTTCCAGCTCCTCGCAGGAAGCAACCGCGACCTCGAAGGCGCGGTGCGAGATGGCGAGTTTCGCGAAGACCTGCTCGCACGCATCAACCTGTGGCATTTCCGCCTGCCGGCGCTCACCGATCGCCGCCGCGACATCGAGCCGAACCTCGACTACGAGCTCGCCCAATTCGCCCGCAGCACCGGCCGCGCCGTCAGCTTCAACCGCGCTGCGCGCAGCCGCTATCTCGATTTTGCCACCTCAGCGGGCGCGACCTGGCGCGGCAACTTCCGAGATCTGAACGCCTCCGTACGCCGCATGGCCACGCTCGCCCCCGGCGGGCGCATCGACGAGGCGGTCGTCACCGCCGAGATCGCCCGCCTCGAGCACTCCTGGCGAAGCCGCGACGACTCCCAAAGCGGCGACCAGCACAGCTTCCTGCGCCGCCTCATCGGCGAGGAAGCCTACGCCGGCCTCGACCGCTTCGACCGCGTCCAACTCGCCGACGTCGTCGACGTCTGCCGCCAAAGCCGCACCCTCTCCGAGGCCGGACGCGAACTCTTCGCCGTCTCGAGAGAGCAAAAGAAGTCGAATAACGACGCCGATCGGCCCTCGAAGTACCTGGCCAAATTCGGCATTCGTTTCTCGGATATCGAGGCGCTCGACCCATAAGACACCCCAGATTCGTGTGTAAAAAGTCTTCAGTCGCCGTCCAGAGACGGTACACGCTTCGGGGCGCGAGGCTCTGTCCTCGCCCCGCGGCCTCTGTGCCGCGGCTTGCGTGTCTGCAATGCCCGCTCGGGCCGTTTGCAGAAAAGAGTGCCAGGCTCCCTACATCTCGCTGGAGCGCGGCATCGGTGAACCACGGGACCACGGGACCACGGCACCACGGAATCATTGGATCCGCGGGAGCTCGGGAGAGCTCGCTGGAGTCACTCTGGAGCGCGGCGACGGCGCATTCGCGCTGGGTCGGCGCGCTTTTGCGTATCCGCAGAAAAGGGTGCCAGGTCGATGTCTCCCCACTTTTTCCACGTGGTCCACGACAATCTCGCGCGGGCTCCGC
>JBKGZI010000147.1:0-12403 GCA_046545675.1 Persicimonas sp. | reverse complement strand
CGCATCGAGTGTCTCGAGCTTCTCGTTATCCCCAAGACTTACGCGCTTGTGCTTAGTTGACCAGGTCGGCCTGGGCGATCTTTTCGCGGGTGCCCTTGGAGATGAGCTCGACGAGGCGGGCGAGGATGGCCTCGAGGCGCTTATTGACGTCGACCTCGCCCAGCGCGCGTTGTCTGGCGAGGGTGTCGCCGAAGACGACCGCCGCCAGGATGTCGGCGGCTGCGCCGTGGGTGTCCACGGAGGTGAACGCCTCCATGACGAAGTCGACCACGTCGCTATTATTCGTCTCGATGTTGAAGAGGCAATTTTGGATGGTCTTGAGCAGCAGGTCAGCGCGGCGCACATCCGCGATGCGGTCTTCGAGCAGCGCCGCCCGGACCCGCCGATAGGGGGTGCGAACCTCGTGCTCCTCCAGGATTCTCACTCGCCCCACCCCTCGCACCAGGAGATTATAACAACCGCCTTCGAGTTCCTGGCTGGAGATGATGGCGCCCAGGCCGGCCACCCCGTGTACATGCGGCTGCCCGAGCCGGTCGGTGCGGCCGTCAGCGGCGATCGAAGCCACCGAAAATGGCGCCTGTGCGGCGAGCAGATCCTCGACGAGCATGCGATAGCGTCGCTCGAAGACATGCAGCCGAATCGTGGTGTGCGGGAACAGCACACCGTCCGGTAGCGGAAACATCGCCAGGTCTTCGAGATCCTGGTCGTCGATTTCCTGGGCGAAAAGGCCGATATTTGTGACATCGAGGGTCATCTTCGGCAACCGGCAGACTCTTGTGTGAACGCTTTGATCCATTCTATCACAATTGCGCCCGACGGAGCCATCGGCCGTGAATTGCCCCGCGAGCCCGCAGCGTTTAGTCTCTGGTCAGCGATGTCCTCCACTGAAGTAGGTCACCACCCGTATGCCCCGCCAAACCATCTTATTATACGACGACGCGATGCTCGAACACGACGCCGGATCCGGACATCCGGAGCGTCCCGACCGGCTGCGCGCGATTCGCCAGGCGCTTCGAGACGCCGAGTTGGACGGCGTGCGCTGGCAGACACCCTCCCCGGCCGACCGTGAGGCCATCGGACGGGTCCACTCCGAAGAACTCATCGAGCGCGTCGAAGCACTCCGCGGCCAATCGGGCAACCTCGACCCGGACACCCACCTGTCGCCGGGCAGCGTCGAGGCCGCCTACCTGGCCGCCGGCGCGGCCGTCGAGGCCGTGGATCTGCTCCACGAAAACCCCGGAACCCACACCTTTGCGCTCGTCCGCCCGCCCGGCCACCACGCCGAGCGGGACAAGTCGATGGGCTTTTGCATCTTCAACAACATCGCCGTCGCCGCCGCCCACGCCACCGAGGATCTCGGCTACAAGCGCGTGCTCGTGGTCGACTGGGACGTCCACCACGGAAACGGCACCCACTACTCGTTTTACGAGCGCAGAGACGTGCTCGTCTTCAACACCCACCGCTACCCATTCTATCCGGGCACCGGCGAGCTCCGGGAGACCGGCCTGGGCAACGGCGCGGGCTACACCGTCAACATCCCCATGCCCCCCCAGATGGGCGACGGGGACTACAAACACGCCTTCGAGGCGGTCCTCAAACCCATCGCCGACGCCTACGAACCCGACCTGGTGCTCGTCTCGGCCGGCTTCGACGCCCATCGCCTCGATCCTCTGGGCGGCATGAACATCACCGCCGAGGGCTTCGGCGCGCTCTGCACGATGGTCCAACGCATCGCCGACGAGCACGCCGACGGACGCATGGCCCTCTTCTTGGAGGGTGGCTACAGCCTCGACGGGCTCGTTGCGAGTGTCTTGAAGTGTGTAGAAGTGTTGGCGGGTGCGGAATACATGATTGACGAGGGGCCGAGTGAGAACGGCGAGGCTGTGGTCAATCGGGCGAGGCGGCAGTTGAGGATGTATTGGAATGTGTGAGGTGGTTGGTGCCTCGCAAAGCAGCCACCCAACCCCCTACAATGCAGCCGACGAATTCCACGACTCCCGGAGCCGCCATGCCCGCACGCCTCGCCACCGCCATGCTCGCCGCCATCTGCACGCTGACGCTCGTTCTGCCCGCCTCGGCGCAAGACTCCGCGCTCGAGCAGCTCCAACAGGAGCAGCGCGCCATCTTCGCCAAAGCCGCGCCATCGGTGGTGTTCATCACCCATTCGGACGGTATCGGCTCGGGATTCTTCGTCTCTGACGACGGCGTCATCCTGACCAACGCGCATGTGGTCGGCGACGAAGAGCAGGTCACCGTCGTGCTCCACGACGGCACCAAGACCACCGCAAAAGTGCTCGAACGCGCTGCGGACGACTACGACCTGGCCCTGGTCAAGATAGACGCCACGGACACCACAGCGGTGCCCCTGGCGGATATGAACGGAGTGCGCGTGGGCAATTGGGTCGCCTCGGTCGGCCACGGCGAAGGCGGCGTCTGGACCTACACGACCGGCATGATCTCGAATATCTACCCGGCCGAAGCCGATCAACGCGTCTTCCAGACCCAGATACCGCTCAACCCCGGCAACTCCGGCGGCCCCGTTGTGGACACCCGCGGACGTGCCATCGGCGTGGTCACCGCCGGCCTCGTCGAGGCCAATAGCATCAACTTCGCCATCCCCATCGAGATCGCCATGAAGAAGCTCGACGGCCTCTCGAAGCGCTGCGACTGCCTGGTCATTCGCGCCCCGGACAAGCAGCCGGTCTTCGTCGACGGCGTCATGGTCGGCAAGGGCCCGCGCGTGGTGCTGCCGGCGGAACAGAAGGATTATGAAGTAATGGTGCTCATCGACGGCAAGCCGGCGCGTGAAAAATTCACTTGGCCGGCGATGCGTGAGGTCGATATGCGTGGGGAGCGCTGAAGCGCCTCACTCCTTCCGCTTTTCAGCGGACCGAGCATGGCCCTCTAGCCCCTCGAGGCGCGCCAGCTCGACCGAATCGTCGACCAACTCCTGCGCCGCCCCGAGATCGTCGATCTGCATCCACGTGCGAATGCGCAAGAATGTAAAGACGGACAATCCGCCCGTCGAACGCGCCGTCCCGCCGGTGGGCAGCGTGTGGTTGGGCCCGGCGCCGTAATCACCGAGTACTTCCGCACTTCCATGGCCCACAAACAGCCCGCCGTAATGCTCCACCCGCTGGGCGACCGCGTCGGCGTCCTCCAGGATGAGCTCGAGGTGCTCCGGGGCGATGCGGTCACATAAGTCGACGCCGGTGTCGATATCCGGCACGATGACCGCAAAGCCGTTCTCCAGCGCAGCCGAGGCCGTCTCAGAGGTGGGCAACTCGGCGAGCTGGCGGACCAGTTCGTCATCGACGGCTTTTACGAGCGCCTGGTCCAGCGAGATAAGAATCGGCAGCGCGTCCGGGTCGTGCTCGGCCTGGGCGAGCAGGTCGGCGGCGACGGTGGCGGCGTCGGCGGTGTGGTCGGCGAAGACGACCAGCTCGGAGGGGCCGGCGAGCATATCGATGCGCACGCGACCGCCCACGAGCTTTTTGGCGGCGGTCACCCAGCGGTTGCCCGGCCCGACGACGACGTCGCAGGCGGGCACCTCACCGGCGCCGTAGGCCATCGCGGCGATGGCCTGCGCGCCTCCTACGCCGAGCACGGCGTCGGCACCGGCGATGGCGGCCGCGGCCAGCGTGACCTGGTCGGGCCGCGGCGAGGCGACCCAGACGGTCTCGACGCCGGCGACTTTTGCCGTGAGCGCGGTCATCAGCACCGACGAGGGCAACGGAAACCGCCCGCCGGGCGCATAACACCCGGCGCGCTCGACCGGCGCGACCGTGTGGCCTGCTCGGCCGCCGGGGATCGGCACATCGACGTCGCCGATGGCCTCGATCTGCGCCTTGGCGAACGCCTCGATGCGCGCGGCGGTGCGCTCGAGCACGCCGCGCTGCTTGTCCGGCAGTGAGTCCAACACACGCTCGAGTTCGTCACGCATGATCACGAGCGGCTCGCCGTGCTGGACATCGCCCAGGCGCACGCCGTGCTCGTAGACCGCCTGCTCGCCGCGCTCTCGCACGTCCTCGACGATGCGGCCTGCTTCGCGCAGCGTGTCGTCGTCGACGGCTTCACGGCGCAGATAGGGGACTTCGTCGGCTTCGAGTAATTTGAGGAGTTTTGTGTTCATATCGGTGCGCTTCGAATTCTAGTTAAAGGTCGTAGCGATCACTGGACTGACGTCCTCTGGGCATCAGAAAAAAGTATTTTTAAGCCTCTCCGACGGCCAGAGGCCGTCAGTCCAATGCTCTTGCGCGACTAATCTTTCGCATCACCCTTACGCCGCGTCACCTTCAACGCCCGCCGATCCAGCTCTTTTTCAATATCCCGCAGGCTCACCCCCGCCTTCGTCGCCGCGACCAGCGCAAAATAAATCACATCAGCCGCCTCCCAGGTCACTTCCTCGGCCGTCTCGGCCTCGGCCAGCTCCCCGGCCTCCTCCAGGAGCTTCTTTGCCAGAAGCTCGGGATCCTCGAAGAGCCGCTTCGTATACGAGCCCTCGGGTGCATCCTCCAGACGGCTCTGCAAGACGCGCTCGAGCGCGCTGAGGCCGTCGTCTTCGCCCCAGCAGGTGCGCGTATCCTCGTGGCAAAAGCCCGGGCCGTGTTGGCGCACCCGAAAGCGAATCGCGTCCGCGTCGCAGTCGAGGTCGATGCTCAGCAGGTCCTGGGTGGCGCCGGAGGTCTTACCTTTGACCCACAGGCCGCGCGAGCGCGATTGGTAGACCCCTTGTTTTCTGTCGACCGCCTCGCGCAGGCTCTCCTCGCTCGAATAAGCCAGGCCGAGCGCCTTGCCGTACTCATCGCAGACGACCGTCGAGAAGAGGCCATCTGGGCGATCGGAGCTAAGCGGCGCGGCGATCGCGTCGGCCAGATGGATTTGGTCGGTATACAGCGCCATGCCCACCTGGGCGTCGACGCCGAGCGCGTGCAATTGGGCGATCTCAGAGAGCGCGCTCACCCCGCCGGCAACGGTCAAATCAGCGCCACCCGCGGCTTCGAGCAGGCGCTCGACACGCTCCAAATCAGTGCCCTCGAGACGCCCCTCGCGCTCGACGAAGGTGACCATAAAGCCACCGACATACTCGCGAAGCTCCTCCATCCGCTCGGCGATGCCCCGGCCGGTTTTGGTCTGCCAGCCCTCGACGACCACCTCGCCATCGACCGCATCGAGCGCGGCGATGACCCGCTCGGCCGGCAGCTCTCTGAGGATCTCGGGCTTGGCGGCGGTGCCCAAGATGATCTTGTCGGCCCCGGCGTCGAGCCACTCGATGGCGGTGTCGACGTCGCGAATGCCGCCGCCGACCCGCACTCGACCCATCTGGGCGAGCTCGCGAATCAGCTCGGCGTTCGAGCCCTGGCCGAGCGCAGCGTCCAGGTCGATGACGGCGACGTCTCCGGCCAGGCGGAACTTCTCCATGATCGGGCGCGGGTCGCCGGCGTCGATCTTCTTTTCTTTGCCGCCTACGAGTTGAACGGCGTTGCCGTTCATTAGATCTATTGAGGGCACGATCATCTTTTGCTTCCTTTAGAAATTCGACAACTTGCAGACTTCAACTGGACCGCTAGAAAGTTAGAGAGTGAGAGAGTTAGAAAGTGAGATACTGCAACTGCGCCCGGGCGATCTGCGATGCTCGAGAGACGGCTCTAACTCTCTGACTTTCTTAATTTCTTACTTTCTCGTGTGGCGCACTTCAAAGCCAGCCTGAGCCAACTCATCCTTCACTTCACCAACCGTATAATCGCCCTCATGAAAGATCGACGCCGCCAACACCGCATCGGCGCCGACCTCGAAAGCCTCGGCCAAATGGGCGGGGTTATTCGCGCCGCCGGAGGCGATGATCGGAATCGGCACAGCGTCGCTCGCCGCTTCGAGCAGCTCCAAGTCGTAGCCCTCGCGGGTGCCGTCGCGGTCCCAGCTGGTCAGCAGGATCTCGCCGGCGCCGCGCTCGTAGACCTCGTCGAGCCACTCGAGGGCGTCGATGCCGGTTTTTTTGCGGCCACCGCTGACGACGACCTCCCAGCTACCAGCTCCGTTGGATTTGGCGTCCACGGCGATAACCGTGCACTGGCTGCCGAATCGCTCGGCCATCTGGTCGACGATGTCGGGGTTGGTGACCGCGGCGGTGTTGATGGAGATCTTGTCGGCGCCGGCGTTGAGCAAAAGGTCTGCGTCCTCGACGGTGCGCACACCGCCGCCGACGGTCAATGGGATGGCCAGCCGGCTGCGGATTTTTCGGACCGTCTCGAGCTGGGTGCCGCGGCCTTCGGGGGTCGCGGAGACGTCGAGCATGACGATCTCGTCGGCGCCCTGCCCTTCGTAGGCGGCGGCGAGTTCGTCGGGCGCTCCCTGGTCGGTGAGGCCCTGAAATTTGACGCCTTTGACGACGCGACCGTGTTTGACGTCCAGACATGGAATGATGCGAACTGTTAGCACGACAACCACCTCTCGATGAGGCCGAGGCCCCATTTGCCCGAAATCTCGGGATGAAATTGGCAGGCGAGCAGGTTGCCGCGCTCCATGGCCGCCACGAATGGGCCGCCGTGGTCGCTGCGCGCCACGCACCAATCACTGGTCTGCTCCAAGCGCGACTCCTCGAGGCGCCCTTCTTCGAGGCGATAGGAGTTGGCAAAATAGGCGTAGCCGCTGGTCAGCAGCTTACAATCGGCGTCGGCGCTCACCGAGTTCCAGCCGAATTGAGGGATGCGAACGGTGTCGGGAAAGCGCGTGATCGTCGCGTCGACGATTCCGAGGCCGGCGACGCCGGGGCTCTCCTCGCTGGCGCTGCACAAAAGCTGCAGGCCGAGGCAGACCGCAAAGAGCGGCCTGCCCTGCTCGGCGCGCTCGACGAGCGCCTCGCGCATGTCGAGCTCGTCGAGGCGCGCCATTCCTGCGCCGAAGGAGCCCACACCTGGTAAGACGACAAATTCGCCGTCTCGTACGTCGGCGACGTCGCGGGTCAGCTCGGGGCTGGCGCCGAGGCGCTCGAAGGCGGCGATCATCGACGCGATATTCGCCACGCCGGTCTCAATGATATGCACGGACTGCTTCGCCATCTCTACAGCACTCCTTTGGTGCTCGGCACCTCGTCGCGCCCGCTCAGCGCGACTGCCTTTCTCAGCGCGATGGCGAACGCCTTGAAGGCGGCCTCGGCGCGGTGGTGGTCGTTGTCGCCGCGCAACACGTCGATGTGGACGGCCGCCCGCGCCTCGGTGGCGAATGAGCGAAATACGTGCGCGACGTTCTCGCAGGCCAGCCCCCCCAGCGCCTCGCGGCGAAGGCCGAGCTCGACGACCGAATACGGCCTGCCCGACAGGTCGACGACCGCGCGGGCCAGCGCCTCGTCGAGCGGCGCATAGGCGTGGCCGAAGCGTTCGATGCCGCGCCTGTCGCCGAGCGCGTCGTGGAAGCCGCGGCCCAGGGCCAGCGCACAATCCTCGACGGTGTGGTGGTCGTCGACCTCGAGGTCCCCGTCGCAGGTCAACTCCAGATCGAAACGGCCGTGGCGGGCCAGCGCGGTCAGCATGTGGTCGTAGAAGCCGATGCCGGTGTCGATATCGGCCATACCATCGCCATCCAAACCGAGAACCAGATTGATATCGGTCTCGCGCGTGGTGCGCTGGATGCGGGATTTTCGACTGCTCATAGTAATAAGCCCTCTAGCTCGCCGGCGCCGTCGAGCACGCGGGCACACCCCGCCTGCACCAGCGCCGGTTCCATGACACTGCCATCGTGACCGGGCGCGACCACTCCCACCGGCAAAACGCCCGCCGCTCGCGCCGCATGGGCATCGTCGGGCGTATCGCCCACCAGCCAGGCGCGCTCGACGCCCAACTGGCTCATCAGCAGCTCGACCGGCTCCGGGTCGGGCTTGAGCTCGGCGTCTTCCATGCACACCAACGCGCCGAAGAATTTGGCGAGGTCCTTGTCTCGCAAGAAGCGCTCGGCGTCCTTTCGGGGCCGGCCGGTGACGATGCCGAGCTCGAAACGCTCGCTCAACCGCTCGAAATAAGCCGGCTCGACCAGCAACTCCTCGGTCTCGCGAAGGCCGGGCTCGTCGTCGGTGCCCTGGTAGATCGCCTCGAAGCGCTCGGTGACCTCGTCGAGCTCGGCCTCGACGCCGCGTTGAGCCAGCAGGCGCCGGGTGAGCACCCAATCGTTATTGGCGTCGCCGGAGGCCTTCGCCTCGGAGACGTCCTCGCCGGTGAGCTCGACCCCGAAGCTGCTGGCCGTCTCGATGATCGACTCCCGATACGAGCGTGACACGTCGGCGATGACGCCGTCGAGGTCGAAGAGCATCGCCTCGGGCTCGAGCACCGTGGAGACCGCGTGCGTCAGCCGCGAGAAGTCGGCCTCGTCACCCGGGCAACTGATGCGGATCGCGTCCGACAAGAGCTCGTGGCCGGGAAACGCGCGTATCAAGATGCCCATTCCGGCCATCGCGTCGCGGATCCACAACGCGTGGTCGTGGCGTCCGAAGACAAAATTTCCCTGCGACGGGTATACGCGCGCGCCGCCGTCTTCGAGCACCCGCTCGAGCTGGCTGCGTTCATGTCGCACCCGCTCGACGAACTCCGTGATATCGGACACGTCATCGCCGAGGCGTCTAGCCGCGATTACAAGCGACAGCCCGGAGACCGCGTAGGGAAGCCCGGCGGTGTGGAGCCAATCGATGACCTGTGGCGAGGCGAGCGCAAAGCCGACCCGCACCCCGGCCATGCCCCAGGCTTTGGACATCGTGCGCGTGACCACCGTATTGGGGTATTCGAGGGCGATCTCGGTGAGATCTTCGTCGGCAAATTCGACATAGGCGTGGTCGACGATCACCAACGCGTGCGGAGCGGCCTCGGCCACGGCCCGCAGGTCATCGGCGGTGGCGACGGCGCCGGTCGGGTTATTCGGGCTGACTATAGCCACCAGGGCCGTCTGCTCGTCGATCGCCTCGAGCACCGCCTCTGTCGGATACCTCGGCCCCTCCCAGGGCACCGAGACGACATCACCGCCGGCCAGGGCCGCGAATCTGCGAAACATCACGAAGGTCGGCTCGGGCAGGACCATATTGCGCCCCGCTCCGAGCATCGCCTGGCAGATGCGGTTGAGCGCGTCGTCGGCACCGGCGGTCACGATGACCTGCTCTGGATCTGCGCCCACTCGCGCCGCGATCACCGCCTGGAGTGGGCGCGCATCCGGGTAATTTCGCAGCAACTCCGTGCCGTGCACATCCAGCGCCCCCAGCACCGACGCGGGCGGAGCGGGCCCCTCGTTTCCATGCAGGTATAGGTCAACCGGGGTGGCCGGCTTGGGCACGCTATAGGCCGTGATGCCGCTGATGGCTGGTGAGGGTATTAAATTTGCCACTTTGGATCCTGATGGATGCTGGGACACCCCCGCGCAAGCGGCGGGGGTGGGAATGGTAGCCTCAATCACCCGAAAGCTAATTGAAGGCTGTCATCCGCACCCCATTGCTTGCATGGGGTGCCGGGAGCGAATGCGACCGGGGGCCTAGTTTCGCACCAGCAAATAGTCACAACGAATCAAGGTACAATCTGCGCAAGCGAGGTCACCACAATATCCGTGCCGCCGGCCTCTTTGAGCACCGGAATGATCGTCGGCAACTGATCGCGGGGCACGGCCGCCTTGACCGCAAAGCCCGACTGGCTGTGCAGCGGCGAGACGGTCGGCTCGCGCATGCTCGGTATGGCGTCGATGATGCGCTCGAGATGGTCGGCGGTCACGTTGACCTCGACCATGACGCGGGCGCGGGCCTCGAGCACCGCGCGAAGCACCAGCACGAGCCGGTCGATGGCCTCCTTCTTGTCGGGATTCTCCAGCGCGGCCGGGTGTGCGTACAGCCGTGTCGACGACTGCATCAGCTCGTCGACCACCTGCAGGTCGTTGGCCTCGAGCGTCGAGCCGGTCGCCGAGTTGTCGACGATGCAGTCGGCGTCCTCGGGCGGGAAGACCTCGGTGGCGCCGAATGATTTAACGAAGCTGGCGTCGAGGCCCTTTTCTTCGATCCAGTCGCGGGTGATCCGCTCGTATTCGGATGCGATCACAAGATGCCGCGAAGGCAGGCCTCCGTTACTCTCGAGCATCGTTCGCGGGGCGGCCGCGACCAGGCGCACCGGGTCGAGGCCGGTGTCGAAGACCTCGACAAGGTCAGCGCCCAACTCGGCGACCCAGTCCGCGCCGGCAAAACCGATATCGCGCGAGCCCAGGTGCAACATCTCGACGATATTCTGCGGCTTGAGCAGCTTGACCTCGACCCCCTCGATCGAGATGGTCGGTCGGTAGCTGCGACTGCTGTGTCGGATGCTGATGCCCGCCTCGCCCAAAAGCTCGAAGACCGCCGTCTTCATATGGCCTTTGGGTAAAGCCAGTCGCAAAAGCGTCTCATTGTCGGTCGCTGCCATGTCGTCTCCTCGCGTTCGGTTCGAATAGATGCGTGTTGTATGCCTTTACGGTCTGGCGATCAACTCCTCGGTGTGCTTTCTCAGTGGTGCATTGCTTCCAAAATGCAGCGGAATCCTGTACCACATCGGCTTGTTAGTATCAGTCGTTGGAGACAATTGTTGCAGCCAACTATGTCTTTCCCTGTCATCTGCCGCCGGCCCCGATGAGTCAAACCCCCACAGATTCACAAGAACTACAAACTCCCCAGCTCGACGTCACCGACGGCGATATCACTCGCCTGATGCTCGGTGACACTGAGCTCGTACTGATCGGCACCGCGCATATCTCGCAGGAGTCGGTCGATACCGTCATTCAGGTCATCGAAAAGGAGCAGCCGGACGCGGTCGCCGTCGAGCTCGACTCCGAGCGCTTCACCAGCCTTCAAAAAGAGACCAGTTGGGAAGAGCTCGACCTGATCGAGGTCATCAAGAATAAGAAGCTGACTTTTTTGCTGGCCAGGCTGGCCCTGACCGCCTTCCAAAAGCGCATGGGCGGCTACACCGGCGTCAAGCCGGGCGCCGAGATGTCGGCGGCGATCGACGCCGCCCACGAGGGTGGCATGGCCGTCGAGCTCATCGACCGCAATATCCGCACCACGCTGCTGCGCGCATGGCGCACCACACCCTGGTGGAAGCGCGCCGAGCTGGCGATGATGCTGATGTTGGGTGTGTTCCAAAAAGGAGAGGTCAGCGAAGAGGAGCTCAGCGACCTGCGCGAGATGCAAAATATCTCGGTCATCCTCGACCAACTCGGCGAGGCCCTTCCCGACGTCAAGAGCGTGCTCGTCGACGAACGCGACACGTTCATGGCCTACAAGCTGCAGCATATCGATGCCAAGAAGGTCGTCGCAGTGGTCGGCGCCGCCCACAAACCGGGCATCTTGCGCCAGATTCGCGACGACATCGCCGACGAGGAGATCGAGCGGGTCAGCACCATTCCGCCCAAGCCGGGCTTTTCGAAGATGCTGCCGTGGATTTTGCCCGCGCTGGTCATCGGGCTATTCGTCTGGGGCTTTTTCAACGGTGAGACCGAACAACTCCAGACCGCCGCCTGGGCCTGGGTGCTGTCCAACGGCATCTTGTCGGCCCTCGGCGCCATCGTCGCCCTGGGACACCCCCTGACGGTGATCACCGCCTTCCTCGCCGCGCCGCTGACCTCCCTCAACCCCACGATCGGCGCCGGCATGGTCACAGCCTTCGCCCAGACGATCGTCGCCTCCCCGAAGGTCAAGGATTTTCAAACCATCGGCGACGACATCTCCGAATGGTCGGGCTGGTGGTCCAACAAGCTCGGACGCGTCCTGCTGGTCTTCGTCTTCTCGTCGCTGGGCAGCTCCATCGGCACCTTCGTGGCCTTCGGCTGGCTCAAAAACCTGCTCTAACTCTGCTCATGCATGCACCGGTGCCAGACCTTCTAGGTCTGGTTCACCATGAGGTGGACTGACGTCCTCTGGGCGTCCGAATGGCTCTGTCACTCCTTTTCCATCCACCCGTCCTCGGTGGAAGAGCCGCTATTAGCGACGGAAGTGCTCACCGAACAATACCTGTCGCTATCACAGCGAGCACCGAAGTAGAATTGGTCGCCCTCGATCTCCAAATCAGTGATATCGAGCGTTTCGCCGTGGGCGATCACGTTGCCTTGGACTTCTCTAGCCTCGCCGTCGATCAGCAATTCTCCGCGGACCTGCATCACCGTCTCGATGACTTGTGCACAAGCGTCTGCGGGCATGATGAAGTCGCGCCGAGTCGTCCCGCAGGATGCCTGGCGTCGAGTGCGCAACGTGTCCTCGCTGCGAAGCTGCTGCTCGTTGGTTTGCACTGTCTCCGCCTGCTCGAGTGTCAGCTCGAACCCAATATCGTCCTCGCCGTCTCTAACCACAAAGCCCTGCCATTGGCCCTCGATATGGGCCCTCAGCTCCTGCTCACCGAAATCAAAGTCAGGTTCGCCT
>JBKGZI010000146.1:0-12433 GCA_046545675.1 Persicimonas sp. | reverse complement strand
AGGACGCCCCACCTTGATCCTCCCCACTTTTTTACTGCAAAAGCGGGGAGGGCGTTCACCGATGACCGCGAATTGCCTACCCCACCAGCACGACCTGGGCGGTGGCGTTGTCGCGGCCCACGCGCGACAGGGAGTGTTGGACCAGCGCGTTGGACAGCGCCTGGGGGTTGCCGCGGTGCAGGGCGGCCATGCGTTGGAGGTGCTCGGCGGAGATCTCGTCGTGGACGCCGTCGGAGGTGAGCACGAAGAGATCGCCGGATTCGACGCGGATGCCCCGGGTGTCGGGCTCAGCGTCGGCGGCCAGCAACTGCGCGGCCGCCTCGCTCAATCCATCGATGCGGTCGGCCTCCAGCTCGATGCCGGTGCTCAAAAACCGGGAGATGGTCCGATGATTGGTCTCGGCCTGAGCGTCGTCGCCGACCGGCTCGCCGAGTCGCTCGAGGATGCTGGCCAGGGTGTGGTCGCGGGTGAGCTGGATGAGTCGGTCGCCGCGCACCAAGACCGCCCGGGAGTCGCCCACGTGGCCGACTCCGGCGCGCCCGCCGGCGATCACCAATCCGGTGAAGGTCGTGCCGCCGCGGTTTTGCGAGGCGTCGAACTCGCCCTCGAGGGCCAGCCGCTGGCTGGTCACCTTGGCGATGGCGCGGGCGAACGCGCCGGGGCTCTGCTCGAGGCGATCGGCTCCGTAGTGGCTCCAGGCGCGCCCAAACGTCAGGCACGCCGTCTCCACGGCCAGCTTGCTGGCCCGTTCTCCGTCGTCGATACCGCCGATGCCGTCGGCGACGCAGAAGAAGCCGACGCTCTTCTTGGCCGAGCCGGCGATCGAGCTCATCACCAGGTGGCCGCAGGAGTCCTGGTTATTGCGTCGGAAGATATAATTGCCGACCGTCGAGCTCGCCCCCACGTCGAAGGTGCGCGGGGTGCTCAGCTCCAGCGCGAGCTGGTCGAGCGCGTGGCGCAAATCGGCCATCTTGCGCAGGGCGAGCTCGCCGTAAGGAGACACGCATGCGGCGACGACCTGGGTCAGCCCGGGCTGTAAGAGCCCGGTCTCGGCCATCGCCGAGCGCTCTTGGAGCAGCGCCGCCATCTGGTGGCCGCCGGGATAGTCCTCATCCATGAAGTTTTCATAGGCGAGCTCACCGATGAGCCGCCCGTCTCGCCAGATGCTCTCCGGCTCGAGCCGGGCGGCCGCTTCGATGCGCGGTATCTCGGTCAGGTACAGCCGGCCACGTTGGGCGTCGAGCGCCAGGTCGGTGCGGCGCACGCCGCCGAGCTCGAAGCCGGCCTCGTGAATCGCATAGATCTTGTCGACGAGCCTTTGCAGCGCGCGCACGGCCAGCTTCGGGCCGAGCCGGCGCCAGGTGGTGTCGTCGAAGGGCCGGGCGGCCGCGCAGGGCGCGTCGAGCAGCGCCCGATGCTCTTGGCTGAGCTCATTCATCGTCGCCCTCGTTGGGAGCAGAGCCGACCGCCTCATCCGGGGGATCGAGGATCGGTGTCGAGCCCTCTTGCCAATCGATCACCACCGGCGGCTCGATGGACCTGTGCTGCGAGTGGCCGGTATCCCGAGGGTCGTGGACCACGAAGAGCACCGAACCCAGCGCCAGCTCGTCGCCGCTGGACACCGGGGTGCGGTCGATGATCTCGAGGCGATTGACGAAGGTCTTTCGGCGCGCGGCCATCGGCAGCACCTGCCACTGGCCGTCTCGCGGCTCGAGCCGGGCGTGCAAAAATGCGACGAATTTACGCTCCGCCTCGTACAGGCCGGCCAGATCCCAGGAGGGCTGGCTTTTGCCATGCCAGGGCTTCTTTGCGGCGAAGGCCTCGTCGGCCGGGAAGCTGCGGCCGACCACCAGCGGCTCATCGGCGCCGAGGCGTAGATGAGGGCCGCAGGGCCCACCGCGCCGACACAAAAAGAGCGCCGGCCCCCCCGCCTCGCTCGACTCTGCTTCGCTAAATAGGGCAGCGCGCGCCTGTTTCCACTCTTGCATCGACACACCGGAGGTCTCGAAGCGATAGCGCACCTGCCCGGTGGTGATGACGTCGCCTTCTTGGAGCCGATGGGGCCGATTGGGCAACTCGACGACACGTTCTCCGATGAGCGTTCGCACCCCAGGCGAGACCGTACGCAGCACCCAGCCGTCGTCTTCGAGCGTCAGATGCAGGTGAGGGGCCCCCATGCGATAATTCTCGTGATCGCGCAGGCCTCGCGGGATGATGTCGACCGGTCCGTATTGGGGATGATAGCGGCCCATGAGGACGTCGGGGCCGTGGATGGTCTCGTCTCGATCGGCGCCCACGCCGACCAGACGCGCCAGGGCCGGCAGCCGGTGCTCGCGGCGCAGGCTGGGCTCGATCCGCTCGCTAAAGCCGCGGAGGATATTCAGATCGATGTCACCAAAATCTCGTTGCATCTGCCTATCCGGAGCCCTGCGCTGGTGATGACGTCGCCAGTTGTTGCCGAGAAACGGTCACCGGCAATCATCATATCTCCACGTCGCGATGACGAACCGAGGCCTGCCAGCCGCGGGCGTGCAGCTTGTCAGCGATCGTCTCGGCGACCGCCACCGAGCGGTGATGGCCGCCGGTGCAACCAATGCCGATGGTCAGGTAGCTCTTTCCCTCGCGCTCGTATAAGGGCAGCATGAAGTCGGCCATCTCTTGGAACAACGCCAAAAAGCGGGTGGTCTCCGAGAAGCCAAAAACATAGTCGCGCACCCGCTCCTGGCGGCCGTCGTGGTCGCGCAACTCTTCGACAAAATAGGGGTTGGGTAAAAACCGCACGTCGAAGACCAGGTCACATTCGACGGGAACGCCGTGCTTGAACCCGAAGCTGAGCACGGTCACCTGCAGGGTCGGGTCGCGCTCGCCGCCGAAGCGCTCCTGGACGAGCGACTTCAAGGTGTGCACGGTGTGTGACGAGGTGTCGATGATCTCGTCGGCGCGGTGACGCAACTCCGAGAGTCGGTCGCGCTCGCGGCGAATACCCTCGGGCACGGTCACCCCGTTCTCGCACAGCGGGTGGCGTCGTCTGGTCTCGCTGAAGCGGCGCACGAGCACGTCGTCTTCGGCCTCTAAAAAGACGATGCGTGTGGGAACGCCCTCGTCTTCGAGGCGCTCGATCATGCGGCCGGCTTCGCTCAAAAACTGCAGCCCGCGCGTGTCGATCACAAAGGCGAGCGCCTGCAGCGATCCGCCGCCGGCGGCCAATTCGATGACTTTGGGGAGGAGGGGGACGGGGAGGTTATCAATACAGAAGAACCCGAGGTCTTCGAGGGCTCGCACGGCGGTCGATTTGCCCGATCCGCTCAGCCCGGTCACCAGCACGACCCGCGGGGCGGGTCCGATATCTGCAAGGTCGACGAGCGACGACGCCTCACCTAACGATTCGGTTGAATCGTCCTCGGCGTTCTTTCCAGCCCTGCTATTGTGCTGGTGGTCACCCACGGTCAGACCGGCCTGTTGAGAACCGTCGAGACGGTCCTCGCGAAAAGTTAAGCTTCGGCGACCTGCACGACGGAGACGGTGATGTTGTCGTTGCCGCCGTTTGCGTTGGCCGCTTCGATGAGCTTATCACAGCACATCTCGAGGTTGTCTCGGTGCTCGATCATGATCTCGCGGATGACCTCGTCCTTGATCATGCCGTTGAGGCCATCCGAGCACAGCATGAAGGTATCACCGGGCTCCCATGGCTCGGCATCGACGTCGACCTGGACGGTCTCTTTCATGCCGAGGGCGCGCACGATGACGTTTTTGTGGGGGAAGTTCTCGATCTCTTCTTCGGTGAGATCTTTCATCTTGATGTAATCGTTGAGCAGCGAGTGGTCTTCGGTGACCTGGTCGAGCTTGTCGCCTCTCAATCGATAGATGCGGCTGTCCCCGACATTGCCGAAGTAGGCGGTGTCCGGGGTGAGCAGCAACACCACCAAGGTGGTGCCCATCCCGCGCTGTCCGGGGTTTTGGGCCGCAGTCTCGAAGATACGCAGGTTTGCCAGCTTCATACTGGCGGTCAGCCGATTATTCTCGTATTCCTTGCCCTTTTCCATCTTATAGGGCCAGGTAATCTCGTCGTCGGCCGACGTCTCTTTGAAGAATTTCGCCACGGTTTGGACAGCCATCTCCGAGGCGACCTCCCCGCTGGCATGGCCGCCCATACCATCGGCGACCATATACAGATTCTCCTCTTCCACTGCGTGAAGATTATCTTCGTTGTGAGAGCGCTTGCGCCCCACATCGGTTTTGCCGACGTATCGTATTTTCAGAGCCAATGTGACACCTGGATGCTAAATCTCTTGCGAGCATCAGGAAAGACCGGAAGCACGTTGCAACTTACTGTGAAAGATTTATCACACCGTTGAAACAGGCGCAACAAAGGCGCATGTGTCGTGTCCGCGACCCAGGTACTCCTGGGAGTTTGAAGACGCGTTGAAGTCACCCTGATAGAGCTTATTGAGAACTGCGTTGGTGAGCCACGAGATTATGATGCAAATCCCAGCCGAAAATACGCCCGTCGATCTCGCAATAGCCAACCAACTGGTCATTTTCGTCAAAGCTCACTGAAAGCGGCTGCTCGATCATCGCATCATTGCGCATGAGGAGCCCACCGTTGAGCACATGATAGAGCGCGAGCCTCTTCTGCGCAAAGACAACCGCCAAGATATAGCCGTCATTGGAGAAGGCCATCGAGTCGACGCGAGACTCGGCGGTCAGACGATGGACGAGGGTGGTGGGAGAGGAGACATCGAAGATGCCGATGGTCCCATCGGCGCGTGCCACGGCAAAGACATTTTGCTGGTCGGTCAACGCCACTGCACGCACGGCCTTGCCGGAGTGGATGCGAAGCGGCTGAAACGAGCCGTCGCCGCCAGCCTCGGCCAGATAGACGCCGCCGGCCTCGGTGCCCGCAATCAACCAGCGGGACTTGCCGTCGCAGTCGACCCCGACGACCGGGGAGGCCGAGGCGTTCTGGTGGATGATCTGGCCTGTTCGCTCCTGGAGTGACCATTGCCAAAGCGTGCCGTCACTGTGGCCGGTGAAGAGCTCATCTTCGGTGAGCGCCAAGCAGCTCATCGGCGGTGAGCCCTGTAAGTCAATCACAACGGGGTCGGCGCGACCGGGCAGGCCAATGTGGACGCGATTGGCGGCATCGGCCACGGCCAACCGGCCGCCGGGGCCGCTGGCGCATCGGTGGCCCCCGTCGAGGTCGGCGGCGAGCTCGGGCACGGCGTAGAGGCCCGAGCCGCGCAGTCGTTTCTCGGAGGTGGCGAAGCCGGGCCTGGCTCGATCTTGCCGAGCTTCTGCATCGCCGGCAGCGTCGGCCGACTCGTCGACGCGTCCGATGGCGTCGACCGACTGGCTGGGAGTGCGTCGGCGCAGGATGGCTGCTTTGGGCCCGGTGGTGTCCCATTCACTGGAGCGGAAAAACCCACTGGTCTCCCGGCTGGCTTCTTGTTCTTTTCGGGCGCGCGCAGCCTCGGCGTCGGCCTGGGCCACGGAGGCCTCACTCTGGACGGTGCGGTTGAGCTCGGAGTCCTGTGAGGTGCCGGCGGACGGCTCGGGCTGCATGTCGATCGACTCGGAGAGGGTATGATCGGCGGCCTCGCCGAGACGACGCTCATCGAAATGGGCGGTGATGTCGTCGAGCGCGCTGATCACCCCCGCCAGCGTCTGCGGGCGGTCCGTGGGATTTTTGGCGAGCATGCGCGCGACCAGGCTTTCGAGCACGTCGGGGAAGTTGCGCCCCTGGACGATCTCGCCGAGCCGGGGCGGCTGGGTGCTCACGTGGGCTTTGAGCACCCGGTAGACGTTATCGTCCAAAAACGGAGGCCGACCGGTGAGCATGAAGAAGAAGACACCGCCCAGCGCGTAGATATCGGCGCGCCGGTCGAGTTCCCCGCCGACAGCCTGCTCGGGGCTGGCATAAAGCGGCGTGCCCAAAAAACCCTGGGTCACGCGCACGTCGCCCTCGCGCCATACGATGCCGAAGTCCAAGATATGCACGAAATCGTCGCCGGCGGGGAGCTGCTCGACCATGATGTTCTCGGGCTTGAGATCCCGATGAATCATCTCGGCCTCGTGGGCCTCGTGGACCCCGTTGGCGATCTGGCGAAGTAGCTTGCAGGCCCGCCGCGGCTCGAGGGGCCCGTGGTCGGCGACCGTCGCCTCCAGGGTGCGCCCGTCGATGAGATCCATCAGAAGCGCGACGGTGCGCTGGTCGATGGTCACCACGTCGTAAAAGGAGACGATATGCGGGTTGCGCAGCGCTCCGAGCGCGCCGATCTCACGTTGGAGGCGCGCCTCGATATGCTCGGCGTTGATCGTGGCGTCGTGGCTCTCCAAAGAGATGATCTTGGCGGCGAATTGTCGCGAGATGGACAGCGATTCGGCGCGGTAGACATCGCCCGAGGCGCCTTGGCCGAGCCTGCGGGTCAGCAGATAGCGCTCGATCAGCGTGCGGCCCAGCCACGGATCCGTGGTTCGGCCAAGCTCGGCCCAACCGTTGGGAGGGCGCGGCGCCTCACACTCCAAGCAGCTATCGTCCTCGGGGTATAGCACCGAGGTGCAGCGCTGGCAGTGATGAGTGGGCAGTCGCTGACGAAACTCGTGCCTGCGACTGTCGTATGAAAGATGATCCCCCATCTCTGTATCTACCTTAGTGTCCGGACCCGTGCAGTTTAACTACATTTTTATATTAACTAGACGACGAGTAGCGCACCTATCATAGCGACCACCCTCGCCAGCATCAAGCCAAGACCCGATCACCAAAGAGATGATCCGGCTCATTGAGGACGCAGCGATCGATGCTCGCCGCTGGGACGCCGGTGAAAAATGGCCGCTTTGGGGCCGGTGGCGTCGCGCTCGCGCGACTCGAAGAAACGATCCGCCCCGTCCAGCCCTGCAGGCTGCGCTGCGGTCGGCTGGGCAAAGATGGGATCGCTGTCGACGGTGTCAACCGTTTGGGCGCACCCCCGCGCCGCCTCGCGCTCCTGGCTCGCATACGCCTGGCTGACGCTCTCGATGAGGCCCAGCCCGGGAGCGGTGCTCTGCGGGTCGGCCGAAGCGGGCGGCGCGCAGATCACCGGGAGGGTCGCCGGCCGAGACGGCCCCGGCTGCTGGACCCGACGCTCGCCGCTCGGCCCCCCCGCGGCGGGGTCGACGCCGTGCGTGTCCTCCAAGATCGCGTCGACCGCGTCGATGACCTCCTCGAGATCGGCCGGACGCGCCTCGCGGCTTTTGGAGAGCATCCGCTCGACCAGGTGCTGAACCTGGGTGGGGAAATCCCCCACCTCGGAGGCCTCGGCCAGCGTCGGCGGGTTGTTGCGTACGTGCATGCGCAGCACCTCGATGACGTTGTCGCTGCGAAACGGTGGCCGGCCGGTGAGCATCTCGAATAAGATCGCTCCCAGCGAGTAGATGTCGCTTCTGCAGTCGACCTCGTCGCCCAGCGCCTGCTCGGGGCTGGCGTATAGCGGGGTGCCCACGAACCCACGGGTCATCTCGACGCCGTCGTCGATCCAGACGATGCCGAAGTCGAGCAGGTGGACGAATTCATCGCCCGGCGAGATCGGCTCGATCATGATGTTGGCGGGCTTGAGATCTCGGTGGATCAACCCGCACTGGTGGGCGTCGTGCACGCCGATGGCCATCTGGCGCAGAAGCCCGCAGGCTCGGCGCCAATCCAGCCTGCCCTCCGCTGCGAGCACCGACTCGAGGGTGCGCCCGGCGATGAAGTTCATCACCACCGCCACGCAGGACTCCGAGAGCTCGAAGACCTCGAATAGCGGCACTGAATGCGGGCTTCGAAGCCTGCCGATCGCCTCGACTTCGCGGCGCAGCCGGGCGCGCACCAGGTCGGGCTCTTTGCCGCCCGCACAGGCGTTGAGGTCGACGACCTTGATGGCAAATTGGCGCGCGATCTTCAACGACTCGGCCTCATAGACCATCGCCGTGGCCCCTTTGCCGAGCCGGCGGGTGATCAGATACCGGTCGTGCATGATCCGGCCGAGCCAGGGATCGCCGCTGTTTTTCAGCTTCGACCAGCCCTGGGCGGGCCGGCGCCGCTCGCAGTGCACACAGCGGGCGTCGCGGCCGTAGACCAGCGACATGCACCTGCCGCAGTAGCGCTCCGGCAGATAGGTCGAGCCGCTCAGTTGCCCACCAGATCCCGTCATCGACGGTTGTGCGTTGGTCATCGACATCCTCCCCGTCCTCTATGCGCTGCACGGCGCGCCTCCGGATCTCCCCAGGCCCCGAGCGCACAGCCTCCCCACTTGAGCCGCCGCACCGTGATGGGCGCGGCGGTCCGTCCCCGATTGATTACTGACCTTTGGCTACTGCTGAAATTAGGCACTTCCACGAGAAAAAGAAGCTGGCCCCCCTCAGCGCCGCGACAGCGATCCGCCGCTCATGACCACCTCGATCTCGAAGCCGCGCACCTGCTCGAACCAACGCGGCTCGCTCCACTCGAGCACCACGCCCGAGTCGAACGCGTCGCAGGCCTCGAAACGATAGAGCTGCCGGTCGACCACGCATCCGTCGGGGGTCATCGGCGAGTCGACACTCTCCGGGATGCAATAATCGTGGTCGCGCAACTGATCGAGCGGGCGCTGGTCGGCGAAGAGGCGCACCTGCACCGCGCTGTCGCAATAGTATTGGTCGCTGTTTCCAAAGCGGGTGCACTGGCTGTGGCCCTCGCCGAAGCCAAAGTCCGGGCAGCTCGAGTCGGAGGGGCCGTCGCACTCGATGGGCATCTCGGTGACGCACTCGCCCAGCGAGCCGACGATGATGTCGGCCACCTCGGACATGTAGTCGCCGAAGCGCTTCGGGTTGCAAATGAGGCCCTCGAGATACTCCTTATCTTCGTCGGGGGCCGGATAGATGCGATGTGGCTCAAATTGCAATAAGAAGCGTTCGTAGCGATCGCTGGAGAACGCCGAGCCCAGCTCCTCGCTCTCACACGAGGCGTCCGGCTCGAAGCCTTCGATGGCCGACTCGGTGCATTCGAGCGGCGAGGGCGGCTGGCCGTCGGGATAGTCCCGGCCGTAGCGGTGGTTTCTGCCGTGCAGCGAGGCGACCACAACCTCGTCGCTGGAGATCTCTCGGCCCTTGGAGGCCTCCAGGTTGTCCATGAATTGCTCGGCGAGGGCTTCTGTAGGGACGAGAGGGGAGTCGGCGAGGCCCGGATCGTTGGCGAGCGCGCAGACGTCGCTGAGGCACGTGGAGTCGTCGGGCAGGCGCCCGTCGTGGGTGCAATCGTTCTCGTCGGTCAAGAAGATCAGCGCGAAGCCGGCGTCGCGTCGCAACAGCTTGTGGTTGGGCGCCGCGGTATCGGAGGGCTCCTCGACCGTACCGCCGGTCATCTCCGGGGAGACCGCCTCGACGGCCGCCTGCAGGCCGCGCTCCATGGGGTGGCCGAGGGTGCCGACAAAGCTCATGCAGGCAAAGTCGCGTTCGAGCGCCGCCAGATCGACGTGGTCATCGTCGTCCAGGTAGCGATCGTCGGCGGAGCTGAGCACCCGGGGCAGCTCGCGGTAGGGCGACTCGCCGCCGTCGGCCGACGGAAAGAGATCCGTAATGTGGGTGTCCGTACAGCTCGAGTCGGCCGCGCAGGCGATCTCGTCGTCGGAGACCTCGTCGGGGTCGGGCCAACGCGCCGGTTCCTTGGCGCAGGCCAGCGCCCCACGCATCGCCGCGCGGACCGGCTCGAAGCCGTCGTGGGTCTGGTCCGGGTCGGCCTCGTCACCCATACAGCCTTCAAACGAGGATGGCACCGGCTGAGGGATCGCCTGCAGCCGTCCGGTGCGCGCGATCGGCTCGACGGTATAACCCGGCGTGTCGATATGAGTGGTGGTGACGCCGATATTCAGGTCGACGTTCTTATCCTCGAAGACGCTGACAAACTCGCCGAAGCGGTCGCGCAAGAGCTGCTGCTCCTGGCACATCGTGCCCGAATTATCGATGACCCACAGCACGTCGACCGACAACGGCTCGGTGGGCGGCGCCGGCGGGTAATACGTATAGATCCCGTCGGCATTGCTCGGCTCGACGGGATGCTCGTTACACGCAGTCCAAAGACCTGCACAAGCGATCAGCAAGCCCAAAGCAGCAGGCATCCAGCGGCGCGACAGCACTCCGGTGTCCATGGCGTCCCCTCTTCGCGAATTCGGTTCTGTTGTAGATGTACGTTGAACACAATGTAGCGACCGCCCCCCCGGATCGGCAAGAGGAAGTCTCAGATCCCGGCCAAGAACTGAAAAAGCCCCGGTCGAATCGACCGGGGCTTTTTCAGCGTCTATGCGCAGACAAGCCGGCTTCTCATTCGGCGTTATTGGCGTTGTTGGCCTGTTCTTCCTCGGGAGAGCGAATCGTGTAGACGAGCTCGACGTTGAAGCCGCTCAGATCGCGCCTGGCGGTATCCTCGACCCACTCGAGGCTCATTTCGTCGTCCTTGCCCGAGCAGGTGACCATATCGTACTTCTCGGGCTTGACGACACAGCCGCCCGGAGTCGCCACCGAGTCGATGCTCTCCTGGAGGCAATAATCGTTGTCCTCGAGATCCTCGACGGTCTTAACGGAATCGCTGTCGATGTCGGGGTCCGGGTACATGCGCACCTGCAGCCCGCTGGTGCAGTACTTCTTGGAGGTCTCTGCGAACTGGACACACTCAGGTGTGCCCTCGCCGAACATATGGTCGAAGCAATCATCGGAGGTCTCGCATTCATAGGGAGGATCGCTGAAGCACGCCGTGGCGGAGCCGGCAACCTTCTCACCCAGAGCCTCCATCGTCCTCTCGAACTCCTCGGGGTCGTCGCTGCAGATCAGCCAATCCAGCGGGTCGTCAGGGTTGCCTTCATCGGGCGACGGAAAGATGCTGTCGTCGTTGAACTCGCGAAGGAAGCGATCGTAGCGGTCGCCGCTGAATGCCTCACCAAATTCGCCGCTGCAGGAGCTTTTCTCTCTCTCGTCTTCGGACGGCACATAGTCATCGTCGCACGCCTCGAGCGTAATGGGTGGACTATCGTCGGGATAGTCTTCGCCGTAGCGCTGCCATCGGCCGTGGATGGAGGCGACCACCATCGTGTCGCGCACTGCCTGCATCCCCTCTTCATCTTCGGCGCTGCCACCTTTGGACTGCCAGACGTTGCTGACGAAGTCGTCGGCAAGTACGGCCGGCTCGAGCAGCGGCGAGTCGCTGAGGTTCGGATTGGTGGCATACGCACAAACATTGCCGCCACAGGGCGTGAGCTCAGGTAGGGTGCCGTCGTGGGTGCAGTCGTTCTCGTCGGTCACGAAGATCAGCGCCGTATTGGCGTCTTCACGCAAGAACCCGTGGTTGGGCGCATCCGGGTTGGTCGGATTGTCTTCGGTCCCTCCGGTCTTCTCCGGGGAGACCACCTCGATCGCCGCGCCGATACCCTTCTCGAAGGGATTTCCCGTGGTCCCCACGAAGCTCATACACGAGAAATGGCGCTCGAGCAGCTCGACGTCCAGCGGTCCGTCATTATCCTCGCCGCCGCGGTAATCTTCGGCCTTGAGGACCTTGGGGATATCAATATAAGGCGACTGCTCGGGGGACATCGTCGAATTTGGCTGGGCTCCGTCGTCAGTGGTGGGAAATAGCTTCCAGTACTTCTCATGGTTCTCACCACATTCCTCGCCTGCTATGCCAAGATAGCACTCGATCTCCTCGTCGGTGACCTCCTTGAGGTGCTGCCATTTCGACGGAGTCTTACTGCATGTATCGACAGCCACCTCGATATTACTCCGAATATCCGAATAATTCTCGCCATAGCATTCGTCAGCGACCACCACCGGCTGAGGCATCGACTGGAGTTCGCCTTCGCGAGCGACTCTCTCGAAATTGCCCCCTCCCTCCGACTGCGAGTGAGTGGTGGTCACGCCGATATGAAAGTCGATATTGCGCTTCGAGATGTCCTGGATAAACGACTGGAAGTTGTCGCGCAGCGCAGCCTGCTCCTCACACATCGACCCGGAGTTATCGATCACCCACAGGATGTCGATCTCGGCGGCCGCACCGGGGCTATAATCCACATGCTCGGAGACCTCGCCGGAGGCTTGAATTAGCTCCACCGGATGTGAGTTGCACGCCACCAGCAGCCCGCCGGCCGCCAGACATGACAACAGCATCCCCACTGCCCACCGAAATTTCTTCGTTTTTTGCTTCATCCAAAGCTCCCCGGATTCAATCCAGCGTTGCGTCATCTATACCCGTTGTTGACTGAGCCAACGGTATAAGAATTAAGAGAGTGTGTCTACTTGCGGGATGTTGGGCGGTTCGGGGCGTTAGTGCGAAGTTGTGGTTGGGCGGGTATTGATGATCTTGCGCCTAAGTACAAGCGCGTAAGTCTTGTGGATAACGAGAGTACATGCTCGCCCTACCACCGGGACAAGCGTGAGCCGGACCAGCTAATCTCTT
>JBKGZI010000145.1:0-12487 GCA_046545675.1 Persicimonas sp. | reverse complement strand
CAGACCAAAGGTGAGCAACAGGCAGTTGCTGGCAAGGGGGACTGAACGGTTACGTCGCGAAAATGATGTGATAGCGAAGTCTGGTATAAGCCATCGGCTCCCTCCCATTGTTCTTCTCCATTGGTGTGCATCCCATGATAGCCGACGAGCTCGCCGGTGGCGAGCCGTGGTGGAGGCGCTGAACGCGAAAAAAAAGAAAAAGGAAGGAAAAGGGAAGGGGCGCGTGATCCGCGGGCTCCCTCCGGCCCCCAAAGGCGGGGCCGTCGGTCACCGCGCGGCTACAGGTGCCTCGCTTCGTTTCACTTCGCTCGGCGACGCTCCACTACGTTCCGCTCATTAAACGGCATATTATTGCAACCTCTGGAAGGAATGTCTTACCCCCCTCAAACGCTCCATTCCCAGTTGAGATCACGCCGCATTCGTTCTAAAACGGACGGGTGAGCATTATTTGAACTCGAACAACTGGGTGCAACGATGGCTGGACATAGTAAATGGGCCAATATCAAGCATAAGAAGGCCCGAGAGGACGCCAAGCGCGGCAAGATCTTTAGCAAATTGGTCAAAAAGATCACCTCGGCGGCGCGTCGCGGCGGCGGGGACCCGGAGACCAACAACGAGCTTCGCCTGTTCATCGACAAGGCGAAAGCCGCCAATATGCCCAAGGACAATATCGAGCGGGCCATCAAAAAGGGCACCGGCGATCTCGAGGGCGTCTCCTACGAAGAGTTTACCTACGAGGGTTACGGCCCCGGCGGGGTGGCGATCTTTTTGACGGGGGCGACCGACAACCGAAACCGCACCGTCGCCGAGGTCCGCCACATCTTCAGTGAGCGCAACGGCAACCTGGGCGAAGACGGCTGCGTCAACTGGATGTTCAAGGATCGCGGACTGATCAGCATCTCCGAGGATCAGGTCGGCGACGTCGACGAGGTCATGGAGCTGGCCCTGGAGAACGGCGCGGTCGACTTCGAGGTCGAAGACGGCGTGGTCACCATTCAGACCGAGGTGGCCGATTATATGACGCTGCGAGGTGCGCTCGAAGAGGCCGGCTACGACGAGTTTATGAGCGACGATATCACCAAGCTGGCCGAAAACCAGGTCAGCCCCGATCCCAACACCACCGAGATCAACCTCAATCTCATCGAAGATCTCGAAGATCACGACGATATCGAGAACGTCTACCATAACCTCGAGTTGAGCGACGAGGCCGCCGCCCAATTAGCCGCCGAATAAGCTGGCAGCCGAATAGAAGCCGAGCCGATCGAAATCAGTTGGACCCAAAAAGAAACCCCGGTGCGCCGCTAGAGGCGCACCGGGGTTCCTTGTTGCGGGCCGCATATGTGGCCTGTGGCCTCCAGATCACCGCGGGGCTTTTACTCCCACGACGACTTTCGCCTGCCGGGTGCCTTTTTACAGCGCACGGCAGACGCTCGCTGGAGTTCCGATCGCGTATCACCGGCTGTTTTCGTCTCGGTCCACCGTGGTTCATTCACCACGACGGGCCTTCGCGGTCGCGTCCCGCTGGCTAGCGGGCAGACCTCATGGCTCACGGCGGTCTTTTCAGGCCACGGCGAGTCGTTGACCAAAACTCCGGATGATACGTGACGGCCTCATCGCGGCCGCAATTGTGATCATCGCCACCGGGGCTGAGCGGTCAAGGGTTGGTGTGAAAATGCTTAGGCTTCCCAGTGGTTTGTGTGTTTTTTTTGGGGCGCGGTTGTTGCCGGTCTTTCGATGCTTAACTTGAAGTCTATAGGCCCTACAAACGTGCTTCCTCTGAGTAGCGACACGTAAGTCTTGGGGATAACGAAAAACTCGAGACACTCGATGCGTCATCCAGGTTCGTCACGGTTCTTGGGGCTTGGTGCTTGGTAAAGCGTCGAAAATCGAGGCGAGAACCAAGAACCAACCACCAAGAACAGGTGCGTCTGCTCGGAACGATGCGAAAAGCCTGGCCCGATTGGTAAACCACAAGATTTCCGTGATTCCACTCAAAGACACCAGACCATCATGCGACGCTCTCAAATCTGGAGAGTAGGAGCAGTCATTGTCTCTCTCATCATCTCGCTGGTCCTGATCTCCGCGCAGATGGGATGCGCGCAGACGGCCGAGGAGATGGCCGAGGAGACCGGCGAAGAAGTCGCCGAAGGAGCCGCGGCGCCGGCGGTCAGCCAGACTTTGGCCGAGCTCGATGAGCCATCGAGTCGACAGCAGCTCAACCGGCTGCTGAGTCTGCCGGCGCTGGCCGACGCCGGCGAGCTCTTCGGGCGCGGGCTATCGCGTGGCGCTTTTGATGTGTGGAGTGAGGAGTTGAGTGCAGCCGAACTCGAGTCGACGGCCCCGACCTATTTGAGCGCCTTCGCCGAGGCCCTGATCGCGCAGATAGGTCCGGCTATCCGGCGCATGATTCGCGAGGAGATCGGCCCCGGGGTCGCCGAGGCGATACGTCAGCATATCGGACCGGCGACTGCCCAGATGCTCACCGATGACCAAATGCAGCAGGCCCTGGCCGACACCGCTCGGGTGGTCGGGCGAAACTCGTTGCTCGGAGCCAATCAGGGACTGATCGAGGTCAGTCAGGGCGAGCCGGTCGGCGGCGGCCCCATGGCTGGACTTGGCGAGACGCTGACCGCCGGCCAAGAGACCCTCGAGACGGTGCTCTGGATGCTCGGCGCGGCGGTTTTGGTCTTGTTGCTTTTAATCGTGGTGCTCGGGCTGGGCCTGTGGCGTACGTTCGCGCGCAGCCAGGAGCTCACCCAGGAGAATAAGCTGCGAGAAGAGGCTCTGGTGGGGATGGCGCGGGCGGTAGAGGCCGCCGAGGAGACGGACGCCGACATCGTGGAGAGCGCCCTGCGCGACATCGAGCATCGAGACGGCGTCGACCGACTCCGCGAGTTGCTGCGCCAAGCGGGCCATCGCTCGGGCGCCGAACGCCCGGACTAAACGGGCGTCGCAGACCATCGAGGTCGCCTCACACCTTGGTCTGAGACGCAATGGGCCTAGGTTTATACCATTCACTGCACCGATGAATGCGGCCTCGACGATGCCGGCCTCGAATTGACTGGGAGAAGTTCGATGAGATTCGTACGCGCACAACTCGTCGCGGCCGTCGTCCTGATGAGTCTCGCGGTGAGCGCGCAGGCCGCCGCCCAGCGTGCCGGGGCTGTTCAGGCTGATCATGCAGCCGGGGAGGCCACCCGGAGCGAGCCGGCCTCGGATGTCGAGCGCGCCGCGCTGCCGACACCCGAGCAGGCCGAGGTCGAGTGGGACGACGCCTGGGACAAGGTGCGCGGCTGGCAATACCCGCTCAGCGTGGGCCTGTTGGGCTTTGGCTTTACCGCGCGCTATGCCATCGACGACCCCGAGCCGGACTGGACAGAATTGGTCGGTTTCGAGCAGACCCTCCTCGACCTGGTGGCAGTCCGCGAGGATCCCGCCCGCGAGAATTGGCGCATGTTCAACGATCTGACCTTTTTTGGCTCGATAGGCTACCGATTCATCGATTCGGCCGCGCTTCCCATCTTCGCCCATGACAACTCGGAGGTCGCCTGGCAGATGAGCTGGATCGACGCGCAATCCTTCGGGGTGGTCGCCGCGGTGCTGTGGGGCACGCAGATCTACGTGGGCAGGCTGCGCCCGACCGCCAACCACTGCGACGATCCCGACCGGCAGGGATTTTTATGCGACCCGAACGACAGCGATTATGCCCGAAGCTTCATCGCCGGGCATACTGCGACGGCGGTCGCGGCCGCCGGTCTGACCTGCGTCCACCACGACCAGATGCCACTTTACGGCGGAGGCCTGGCTGATAAATTGGCCTGCGGAGTGATGATCGGCAACGCCACGGCCAACGCCGTCACCCGCTCGATGGTCGAACTCCACTACCCCAGCGACGTGGTCATGGGGGTCGCCTTGGGATTGACCGCCGGCTGGATTCTGCCCAAAGCGCTGCACTACGGCTGGGGCAACGACCAGCCAGACCCCGCCGAGACCGCCCGGCTGCCCGACGCCGAGCCCGACGACCGGCCGATCTTCACAGCCTCGCCGACGGTCATCGGCGAGCGGCCCGGGATGATGTTGATGGGCAGGTTCTGAGTACGAGTTACTCGGAAAGGTCGGGCAAAAACGGAGGCAGCGGCACGTCGATGACCTCGCAGACCACACGCAACAGCTCGGCCTCGCCGGCGGTGACCTCTTCGTCGTCGAGCACGCAATGGGCGGTGGCGTTGACGACCTGCTGCTTGATGCCGTTGGTCGCATGGGCGATGCGGTCGAGGGAGGCGTCGAGCTCGTCGAAGGACAGCGCCGAGCGGCTCATCAACTCGAGTTTATTGCGCACGCCGGCGTTTTTGAGCTGGCTGGCGCCGTTGCGAAAGGCGGCCTGAGCGCCGGCGACATCGTCGTGGCCGGCGAAGGCCAGCGAGGATAGCAGCCGCCCGACGTCGTGGCGCAACGGGGTCATCGAGTAATATTGGGCGATGCGCCGGCCGCCGGTGTTGCCGTGGCGCGCCTCGAGGCGGTGCTTGAGCAGCTTTTCGAGCGAGAACTCGAAGAGCGTCACCTCGTCGTCGGCCATGATGAGCTTGTCCAAGATGCTCACAAAGTGGGCGTGGTGTTGCTCGCTCATCTGGCGAAGCGCGGGGACCAAAAGCTCGACCAGCGGCAGGCGGTACTGTGCGTCGAAGTCCTCGAGCAACCGCATATACCGGTGGGTCTCCTCGGCCATGGCCGCGGTGAGGTCGCACCCGAGCATCTCGAGCTGCTTCTGACGGGTCTGCACGTCGATGTCGATGAGCAACGCGAAGACCACCGCGGCGGCCGAGTAGGTGTCGCGGGCAGCCTGACGAATGGTCTCGGGGATGGCCGCGATCGCCCCGCGGGCGTATTCGACGTGCTCCTCGGAGGTTTGTCCGGCCGAGCCGGCGACCTGGTCGGCGTCGAGGTGGACGCGCTCGGAGGAGGCGCGGGCGGGCGGGTTGGCACGCCTCGAGCCAGCCGGGCTGCCACCGTCGGCGGCCAGCGCAGATGCACCCGCCAGACCAGCGGCGCCGGCATGCGCGCCGGCCCTGCCCTGCAGGTCCAGATCCCATCGAGGCTTGCCATCATCGGGGGCTCGCTCGAGCTGCTTGGGAACCTCGACCTTCGGGAACGCCCCGTGAAAGCTCGGGTCGACCCGACGGATGCGCTTTTTGAGCGGCGGGTGAGTCGCAAAGACGCTGTTCAGCCAGGAGCTCCCGGAGAGGGCATTGCCGAAGAAGAGGTGGCTGATCTCCTCTGCGTTCGGCGAGTTGATGCGCGAGCCATTGGTGTAGCCGCCGATCTTTTGGAGCGCGCCGGCCAGGCCCTTGGGGTTGCGGGTGAATTGGACCGCTGAGGCGTCGGCTAGATATTCGCGCTGGCGCGATACCGCGCTCTTGATCATCTGGCCGAAGAGCCGACCCACATATCCGATCACGAAGAGAGCCGCGCCCGCCCCGACCAGATACAGAAGCCCGCTGCCGCTATTCTTGCTCGACCGCGATCGGCCGCCTCCCGAGTAAAACGCCGCGCGCATCATCACGCGGCCGGCCAGCGCGAGCATCAAGATGCCGTGCAGGATGCCGATCATGCGGATATTGATGCGCATGTCGCCGTTGAGGATGTGGCTGAATTCGTGGGCGATGACGCCCTGGAGTTCGTCGCGGTTGAGCAACTCGAGGCAGCCCCGGCTGACCGCGACGGCGGCGTTGTTGGGGGTGAAGCCGGCCGCGAACGCGTTGATGCCCGACTCGTTGTCGAGCACATATAATAGCGGCACCGAGACTCCCGAGGCGATGGACATCTCCTCGACGATGTTGATCAGTTGCTGCTCGGCGAGGTTGTCGGTGCGAAAGTCGACGAAGCGGCCGCCGAGCTGCTCGCAGACCAGGCTGCCGCCGCCACGGGCGAGCTCGCGGATCTTGTAGATCGTGCCGCCGCCCACCAACACCAACGTGCCGATGGTCGACAGCATAAATGCCTTTGTACTCCACCAGCTCACCGACGGGTCGCCGGGCCCACTGGTGTAGATGGCGTGGCCCTTGAGGGCGACGACGGCGACCACGTAGACGGCCACAATGGTCAGGAGGACCGCCAGGCCAAATAACACCACCAATCGGAAGGTGTTGCGCCGGGCGGTGTCCTGATGCTCGAAGAAGTTCTTCATCGCTTAGTGCACGGGCTCGAAAAAGGGCAGTGGCTCATCCGAAGGCGACCTTCGGGGCCTGGCGCTCTTCCTCGACCTCGATTTCAAAGAGCGTCGCTTTTTGGAAGCCGAACATATTGGCGACCATGACGTTGGGAAAACGCTCTCGAGCGATGTTGAAGCTGGTCACTGCATCGTTATAGGCCTGGCGGGCGAAGGAGATGCGGTTTTCGGTGGAGCTGAGCTCCTCCATGATCTGAGTCATCTGCTGGTCGGCCTTGAGCTCCGGGTAGTCCTCGACGGTGACCATCAGCCCGCTGAGCGCGCCGGAGAGCATCGACTCGGCGTTCTTGAGCATATCCATGGCGCCCGCGTCGCTGGGGTTCGCCGCGGCTTTCTTCTCGGCTTTTTGTGCCTGGTTTCTGGCCTGGATGACCGCGGTGAGCGTCTCGCTCTCGTGGTCCATATAGCCCTTGGCAGTCTCGACCAGGTTGGGGATCAGGTCGTGGCGCCGCTTGAGCTGGACGTCGATCTGCGAGAACGCGTTTTCATAGCGATTTCGCTTGGTCACCAGCTTGTTGTAGAGACTCACAAAGAACAGTCCGACCATGACCATCAGGCCGAGCAAGACGACGGCTACAATCCACATATTCAACCTCCAACTATATCTAAAACGAGTGGGCTTCGATGAAGTTGTGCGCGACGCGAAGAGCATAGCCCACGCAGCTGTACGGGTCCAGCAACGCGCTACTTCGGTGCCAGGGCCTCTTGCCCTGGGACTTCGTCAAAAAGAAACGGGTATTCGACGGCCAGGACGCCGGTCTCCTCGGTGGGGAGGCTGATGCGGGCGACCTCGTCGAGGACGCAGGCTTTGAAGCCGGGATCGTGCAGCTCGACCAGCGCCGGGATGCCGACGTCGTAAGGGCGGGCCTGCTCGCCGTCGGCGACAAGGTCGAAGGACACGCTGAGTCGGCCGCTGGCCGTGGGGAGGCGCTCCAGGAGCCTGTCGTAGCACCCGTGGACGACGCCGCGTGTGGCCTCGATGGCCGTGCGGCGCAGGTCGAGATCGATCTGGTAGGGCTCGGGGCGCTCGCGCTCGATCTCCTCGTCGATGGCCTGGCGTTGGGCGTCGGGGACCTTCGCCATCCACGTCTTCTGGCCGAGCACCTTCTGGCGCACGGGGTCCTTCCACTGTGGCTTCGATTCGGCAGCGCTGGAGGCGTCGGCCGCGTCGGCGTCGCCTCGATCGGCGCGATAGGTCGCCGCATCCGGCCGCACGATCGGACGTCGATCGTGCTGGGCACGTCGGGCGCGACCGGCGAGGCGATCGCCCGATCTGCCGCCGGCGCTCCGAACACGGGCGTGCTCCGGGCCGGCGCCGGTGGGCCTATCGGCCTGTCGGGCTGCTTCGCCGGCGTCTGCGCCTCGGAAGGAGGCAAAGTCGGCCGGCTCGTCGGTGCGCTCGGCGGGGTTGGCGGCGATCAGCCATACGCCCAGCGCCAGCGGGCCGACCAGGACCAGCACCGCGGCCGCCTTCCATCCCCACTTTATGCCGTCATCCTCGTCCACTGACTGCTCCAAGCCACGCGCTCCTCTCGGCCAGCATGATAGCGCATCTGCGCGCGCCAGTGCACTCGCCGGTGAAGAATACGGGATATCAATAGGCTCAATTCTTTGCGCAATCGCCCACATCCTCTAGACTGACGCCAGCCTTCTCATACAGGGATCTACGTTCCGATGACCGCCCAAGACAAATCGACCGCCGGCAACTTAGAGCCCGGCGAGGTTCTGCTGGACCGGTATGTGGTCGAGGCGCAAGTCGCCGAGGGCGGCATGGCGGCGGTCCACCGGGTCCACGATCGCAGGACCGGGGGCAAGGTGGCGCTGAAGGTGCTCTACCCGTTCTACAGCCAGAACGAGGTGGTGCGTATGCGTTTCCTCGATGAGGGGCGTATCCAGCGGTATCTGGACCACCCCAATATCATCGACGTCTACGAGATCATCGAGCACCCCCAACTGTCCATCCTCATGGAGTTCATCGACGGGCCGACCCTCGAAGAATATTTGGTCGAGCAGGGCCCTCTGGACAACCAGCAGTTGCTCGAGCTGATGTTGCCGGTGCTCTCGGCGGTCGGCTTTGCCCACCACAAAGGGGTCATCCACCGCGACATCAAGCCCAGCAATATCTTGCTCGAGCCCACCCCGGCGGGCATGGTCCCCAAGATCATGGACTTCGGAGTGGCCAAGGTCGAGCGCGGCAAAGACCTGACCGAGGCCGGCACGACCGTGGGGACGCTGCATTATATGAGCCCCGAGCAGATCGTCGGCTCGAAGGATATCGACGGCCGCGCCGACATCTACAGCCTGGGCGTGACCATCTATAAATTGTGCACCGGCGACGTGCCGTTTAACGCCTCGACCGAATTTGCGTTGATGATGGCGCAGGTCGAGGCGCGGCCGACCCCGCCGCGCGAGTTGCGCCCGGAGGTCTCCGAGCAGCTCGAGCAGATCATCCTCAAGGCGTTGTCCAAGAAGCCCGACGGCCGTTTTCGAAGCGTCAAGGAGCTGACCTCGGCGCTGCTCGAGCTCGAAGATGATCGCGCCAACCTCGACCAGACCGACACCGACACTGCGCCGATACCCGCCGAGCTGCTCGAATATGCGATGATGGCCGACGAGATCGCCGTCGATCGGACCGGCGAGCTCGACATCACCCGCTTCCAGGATCTCATCACCACCGAGCGGGAGCCGCCGGGCGACGACGCTGCCGATACCGTCGACGCGACGATGGAGCTGGACGCCAAACGCCTCCAAGAGCAGATCCTCCAGGATCGCCTGGCCGGCCAAGAGAGCTCGGCGGATAGCACCACGACCATGCCGATCGAGCGCCCCGAAGCGGCAGACCCCGTCGACTCCAAGGAGCGCACTCAGCCCTTCGAACGACCGTCCACAGACGACGGTGAAGCGCTCCCCGGCGATGCCTCCTCGGAGCGTCAGGGGCTGTCCCAGGAGACCACCCAACGATTTCAAAAGGACGAGGTGGAGCGCAGCGACGAGATGTCCGCGACCCCATTTGAGTCAGGCAAGGCGGATCCGGACCAGCCCCTGGAGTTGTCCGTGGGGGCGTTCGGCGCCGACGACAGCGGCGAGCGAGACCGGAGCATCGACAGCCGCGATGTGACGCAGAAAGTGGGATTGAAGGAGCCCCGCCGGGAGCCCCGTCGCGCCCGCGCCTCGAGCGCCGACTCGATGACCAAGCGTTCGCGAGACGACGCCAAGGAGCAGATTCAACGCATCGCCAAGAGCAAGAAGAACTCGGCGAGCAGCCTCCAGAGGGCCTTGCTGGTGGTCGGCGTGCTCACCTTGGTGGGGTTGTTGGCTGCGATCGTCTGGGTGTTGGTCACCGGCTCCTAGAGCCTACCAACTCTGCTTGAGAAAGGGGTTCATCTGCTTCTCGCGGCCGATGGAGGTCGCCGGGCCATGGCCGCTTAGCACGCGGGTGTCGTCGGGCAGGCCGCTGATCCGCTCGAGCGAGGCCCTCATCGCGCTGCGGTCGCTGCCGGGCAGATCGACGCGCCCGATGCTGCCCGCGAAGAGCACGTCACCGCTGAGCACCACCGACTGGTCGGCGAAGTAGAACGCCACGCTTCCCGGGCTGTGGCCGGGCAGCAGCATGACCTCGGCGCGAAGCATGCCGAGTTCGATGAGCTGGCCGTCGTAGAGCTCCTGGTCAGCCGCCGGAAGCGGCTCGACCGGAATCCCGAACATCTGACCCTGCTGGGGCGCGGCCTGCCACAATGGCAGGTCGTGTGGATGCAGGTAGATCGGCGCGCCGGTGGCCTCTTTGATCTCGGGGATGGCCGCGATGTGGTCGATATGGGCGTGGGTCTGCAAGATCTTGGCGATCTCGAGATCGTGCTGCTCGGCCAGCCCCAAGAGGCCCTCGGGATCGCCGCCGGCGTCGACGATCGCCCCCTGGCCGGTCTCGCGGCAGCCGACCACGTAGACGTTGGTCTGGATCGGGCCGACGGTTAGCGATTCGATGATCATATCGTCGGGTGTCTTGTCGCTCATCATTTGCTCCTAACTGCAAGGTGGCGCCGATAGTGGCTCAACTGACCGATCGGTGCAACGATCTCTGCGTGGAAGCACGGAACCTTGGAATCGTGGAACCATGGAATCATTGCTCTCGTGGAGGCATGGTAGAGCCCATTGAGCAGCTTTGAATCATTGAAACTGCGGGCGCCCGGCTCCATGTCCTCCAAGCTGCTCCATGTGCTCTTCCAAGACTCCATGAAAGCAACGTTCAAAGGTTCCATGCCTCCATGCCTCCATGCCTCCATGCCTCCAAGAACGCCGTTGTTGATCTCGGCGACGATCAGTAAGATAACCCGCCCCGCCTGACCAACATTCATTTCTGCGCCCCAAGAAGTACGATGAGCGATTTTTTCCACATCATCGAGGTCGACCGCAGCGCGGCGCCCGCCAAGCCCGCCGAGCCCGCGCCGACGCCCAAAAAGTTGCCTCCGTCGCGCCGCTACGTGGCCGTGTCGGGCAATATCGGCGCCGGAAAGAGCTCCCTGGTCGATTTTTTGAGCCAGCGCTACGACATCGAGCCCTTCTTCGAGCCCAACGAGGCCAACCCCTACCTCGAGGACTTTTATGAGCAGATGGAGCGGTGGAGCTTCCACAGCCAGATCTACTTTCTGACCGCCAAGTTCAAGCTGCACAAGGAGCTCGACGCCTCGCCCCAGAACGTCATCCAGGACCGCACGATCTGGGAGGACGCCGAGATCTTCGCCGAGAATCTCTATGCGCAGGGGCATATGGCCGAGCGGGACTACCGCACCTACCGGAACCTCTACGAGTCCATCCAGGACCAGATTCGCCCGCCCGACCTGATGATCTATCTGGACTGCCCGGTCAGCACCGTCCAAAAGCGCATCGCCATGCGCGGCCGTCAGATGGAGCAGAATATCCCCGTCGAATACCTCGAGCGGCTCCACGGCCTCTACGAGCGCTGGATCCAGGCCTACGACCTGTCGCCGCTGGTGATCCTGCCCACCGACAAGCTCGACTATATGACCAACCTGGTCGACTGCCACGAAGTCATGACCGCGATCGAGAAGTATTTGTAACGCAGTTCCCCAAGCCCCAAGCCTCAAGCCCGCAGCTCAGCAAGATGGACGATCGCGTCGCCCTGATGCACCAACGGGTTATTGACATGTGAAATGATCTGGCCGTCGAAGGCAGCGGTGACCTCGCAGGTCTCGGTGCCGAAGGCGTCGCCGATGGTCCCGAGGCATTCGCCTTTTTGGACGTGGGCGCCGCTATATTTGTTCAGGCGCAGGATGCCGGCGCGCGTGGCGCGGATCCAGCGCTTGCGAGCGACCTCGCGCGGCTCGTAGTCGAGCTCGGCGGGCTGGTGGTCGCGCATGCCCAGGGCGTTCATCACCCGCAGGATGCCCTCGAGTCCGACCGCCACAGAACTCGCGTCGAAGCGGCGCGGCTCACCGCCCTCGAAGACCAGGATCGGCTTGCCGATCTTCTGGACCGCCCCGCGCAGCGAGCCGTCGGGCCCGCCGGAGCTCAGCATCACCGGCGCGGCGAAGGCCTCGGCGACCTCACGGGTGGCGGCGTCGTCGAGCTGGGCGCGAATATGCGGCAGGTTGACGCGCTCGTTGCTGCCGGTGTGCAGGTCGATGCCGTGGGTGCATTGGGCGACGATCTCGGTCATGAATAGGTGGGCCAGCCTGGCCGCCAGCGATCCGCCCGAGCTGCCCGGAAAGCTGCGGTTCAAATCGCGGCGGTCGGGCAGATAGCGCGACTCGTACACGAAGCCGAATACATTGACGATCGGCACCGCGAATACCGTGCCGCGCATCTGCTGCGGGTCGAGCTCGCCGAGCAACTCGCGCACGATCTCCACGCCGTTGATCTCGTCGCCGTGGATGGCCGCGTTGACCCACAGCCGGGGTCCGTTTTCCACGCCGTTGACCACCTGAATCGGAATGGAGACCTCATTTTGGGTCGGCAACTGCGCCACCGGCAGGTCGGCGCGCCGGCACATCCCGGCCGGGATGTGGACGTCGCCGACGCGGATGATGTCGCTGGTTGTGTTTTTGTTGGGCAATGTGGGTCCTATTCGAGTCAGGGGGAAAGACCCCGGCGACCTTGTGTCGCCGGTGAACAAGCTTGAGTGGGCTAGGTGCCGCCGCCCAAAGACCCCGGCGACCTTGTGTCGCCGGTGAACAAGCTTGGGTGGGCTACTAGCTCACTCAAGCTTATTCACCTGCGGGACAAGCCCGCAGGGGCCGCGGGGGA
>JBKGZI010000144.1:0-12491 GCA_046545675.1 Persicimonas sp. | reverse complement strand
GATGGTCTGGCACCGATTGTCCACGTTCAACCAAACGGTTCCGATTGCACTCCCGGCCCGAGGGCACTTTGCGTTGGTCTGGCCGGTGGTTTAACATTCGCCGAATCATGCAGATTCACCTAATTTTGGGAAACGGTGCTTTCAAACTCCCCCAAGCGGGGTAAGAAAACAGCAGGTCCCCGGATTTCATCCTCCCTCATAGATGTGCATATGCTGTCGAAGCTTGAAACCCAGTTGGGCCAGTTGGCGGTCGCGCGAGGGCTTATTGAATTGACCACGCTGATGCGTTGCGTGGCGCAGTCGAGCAGCCAAGGGATGGTGCTGACAGATTTGCTGCGCGACGAGGGCTACCTCGATGAGGCCCAGCTCACCGAGTTGCACAGAGACCTGAACACCGGCGACGAGCGGACGTTACGTGAGGAGTTCGATCAGGGGGATACGCTCGTCCACGACGCGGTTTACAACACGGCGAGATCCCATGAGCTGGCCGGTGAGATGTCTACCGGTTTCGACGCCACGTTGGCCGAGTCCCCTCCGCCCCTGGACACCCCCAACCGAAAACGAGCCACGGCCGACACGCCCGGAACATCAGAGATCGCGTCATGCGACCTCTCGTTGAGCGATGAGAAGCGCTACGAGTTTACCAACGAGCTCGGCCGGGGTGGTATGGGCCAGGTCCTCCTCGCGCGGGACCTATTATTGCAGCGGGATATCGCGCTGAAGACGCTGCTTCCCGATACCAGCGACGCCAACGCCCGGCGCCGGCTGCTGCAGGAAGCGCAGATCACCGGTCTGCTGGAGCATTCCAGCATCATTCCGATCTACGACCTGGGCGCGCTGAGCAGCGACGACCCCTATTATACGATGCGGGTGGTGCGCGAGCGCAGCCTCGCTCAGATCATCGAGGAGATGAGCGCGGGCCAAGGACACGATTATTCGCTGACCCAGTTGGTCTCGATTCTGCGCCAAGTCTGTCTGGCGGTACACTACGCCCACGACCGCGGGATCATCCACCGCGACCTCAAGCCGGAGAATATCCTGGTCGGAAGTTACGGCGAGGTCTTCGTCATCGACTGGGGAGTCGCCAAGGTGGTCGACAGCGAGCTTCACGCGTTGGCGTTGTCCCAACGGCATACCGAACGAGAAGGGGCATTGGTCGGAACTCCCTATTATATGTCTCCCGAGCAGGCACAGGGACGCATCGACGCCCTCGATCAACGCACGGACGTCTATGCTCTGGGCGCGATTCTCTATGAGGTGCTCACGCTCGTACCTGTATTCGAGTCCAGCCACATGCTGTCGCTGCTCTTCAAGGTCATCGAGCAGGCGCCACAGGCGCCCACCGAGCGCACACCGCAGCGGTCGATTCCGCGAGAGCTCGAGGAGATCTGCCTCAAGGCGCTCGCCAAATCTGCCGATGAAAGGTTTCAGAGCGCTCAGGAGATGGCCGAGGACCTCGAATTATTTCTCGAGGGCGTCAAAGAGCGCGAGCGCCGCCAGGAGATGGCTGACGAAGCGCTGCGCCAGGCCGACGAGGTGCGCGGCGAATACGAGCAGGTCCAGCGTCGCTACACCGAGGCGGTCCAGCAAGTCAATCACGACAGGCTCAACGTGCCGTCGTGGGTCCCGCACGAAGAAAAGGAGCAGATCTGGGAGCTCGAACAGCACGTCGAAGATCTGCAGGTCGAGGTCGAGCGCCACTTCGGTGAGGCGACCCGGCTTTATGGACAGGCATTGGGACACGTCCCGGAGATGTCTGAGGCACGCCGAGCGCTCGCCGATCTGTATTGGGAGCGTTTCCGCGAGGCGGAGGCCGGCGGGGACCGGGCGCGAGCGGCGTATTTCGAGGGGCTGGTCCGCCAGTTCAACGACGGTTGGTACGACCAATTGCTCGAAGGAAGCGCGCGACTGACCGTCTTGACCTCCCCGGAGCCAGCGAGCGCCACCTTATACCGATTCGTCGAAGTCAATCGCAGGCTCGTCGAGCGCCGGGAGGCCGATCTCGGCCAGACACCGATTCGCAATCTGGAGATCCAGCACGGCAGCTACGTCGTCGAGTTGCACCGCGACGGCCACGTGATGTTGAAGGTTCCGGTCCACCTCGATCGACTCGAAGAGAAGACCCTCGATCTGCGGCTATATCGGCGCGATCAACTCGCCGATGACTTTGTGGTCATCGCTGGGGGCACGTTTTTGAGCGGAGAGATCCAACCACAAAACCTCGACGAGCACACCCGTTACGTGCCCGACTTCGCGATCATGAAGAACCCGGTGACGTGCGGAGATTACCTCCAATTTTTGAACGCGCTGGCCGCAGATGACCTCCAGCGCGCGCTGCGCCACGCCCCACGGCTCGAGGAGGGCGAGTCCTATTTTCCGGTGAGCGCGCAGGGAACCTTTTCGCTGCCCAGTCAGGACGCCGAAGGCGACGCCTGGGATCTGGACTGGCCGATCTGCATGTTGTCGTATCAGGACGCCACGGCCTACGCTCATTGGCGCAGCCAGCGAGACGGCCGCCCCTATCGACTGCCTACGGCCGAAGAGTGGGAGAAGGCAGCGCGCGGTGTCGACGGACGGATCTATCCGTGGGGGAACCACTTCGACCCGTCTTTTTGCAGGATGCGCGACAGCGAGCGAGGTAAACCGATGCCGGTGCCGGTAGGCGCCTATAAAATGGACCGCTCGCCGTATGACGTCCGGCATCTAGCCGGCAACGTCATTGAGTGGACGACCACGCTGGCCGCCAAGGGCGATGATCGACGCATCATTCAAGGAGGCTCGTTCAACTCTATCGAACTGATGTGTCGTCTGGACTGGCATATGGACCTTCAAGAAGCCCAGCGTATGCCTTTCTGCGGCTTCCGTCTGGCGACCTCGCTGTAGAACGAATCTGGCGCAGGTGTGTTGGCCGGGGAAATTGAACCGTGGCACGGAACCGTCTAGAGTGGGCACACTCGCATCTATGATGGCGACCTGTTCGAGTTGCTTGGGATATATTGGAGAGATCATGTCAGTCGGCAGAGCTTATTCGCTTTTCGTAGCGGTCACGATGGTGTGCGCGTTCCAATCGGGCATCAGCGGCTGTAGCAGTGCCGACGGTGGCGCCCCCGAAGCGGCCGAGACCGGCAGTCCCGATACCGGGTATGTGCCCGGCGATCATGTGGCCATCTGTCCACCCGGCGGGGGCGACTCCTGTGAAGCGGCCTTAGACGACCAAACCGAGACCGACGGGGCAGGTTCGGCGTTGCCCGAACCCGACAGGAGTTCCGGCGACACGCGCACCACCGGGGGGGCAACGGCCGGGACACCGAGTTGTCCGACGAATAGTTTCTTGTCCGTGCCCCGAGAGTCGTCGTTGTTGAACCCTGATTTTAGCGGCGAGGTCCGTTATGTCGCCCCTGATGGCGACGGCGACGGCGTGTCGCCGGAGCAGCCCATGGCGCTGCAATCCTTCGCTGCTCTCTCCGGTGAGACATCAATAGTCGCGTCGTTGTTGCCCGGCGAGTACCGCGTTGACCGTCCGCTCGAGTTTAGCGGCGGGTCGATCACGCTGATGAGCGCCTGCGCGTCTGATGTGTCCCTTTTACTCGGCCCCGAAGGCTCGCTGACGGTGGCAGATGCCGACGCCTTCGCCCTCATCGGCGCGAGCGTTCGAGCGAATCCGACCGACGACTCGACCGACCGGCGCGGCCCCTTGGTGCGCCTCGACAACGTGCGATCGTCGGTGATCGCTCGTAGCCATATCGGCCTGCCCACCTCGGATGCCATTGCCCAAGCGGGCGTCTTGGCGCGGTACGAAGCCGATGGACATGCCGGCTTGACGGTTGTGCAGTCGGTCGTCGAAGGGGCCGCACACGGGATCGACACCAGCGGTGTGTCGGTGCGTCTCGATCGCAGCTTGATACGTGACTTCCGAGATCGCGGCGTGCTCGCCTCTCTGGAGGGCGACCAAATGGTCGAGAACTTTGTCCATGGTGTGGTGCTCTTGGACAGCATCATCGATGGCCACCGTGAGCACCGAGGCGAGGTCGACGGGCAATTCGCCGGCGTCGAGGTCCACGCCGGAGTACTGGCCACGCGCAACACCCGCATCGAGAATGTACGCCAAGGCCACTCCGGAGCCGCCGAAGAGCCGCCGCGACGCGGCGCAGGTATCTGGAGCCAGGAGAGCGTGCTCCGACTCGCCAAAGATACTGTCCTCGATCGCAACGGTTCACCGGGCGTCTTTGCGCTCGATTCGCGGGTGTGGATGAGCGAAACAACGGTGAGCCGAAATGCTCGCGGCATGTACCTGGCCCCGCTGGGCTCGGAGAGCCGGCGCTTTCCGGACTCGGTCTTTGCTCCCGGTGAGCAAGAGAATCTATTTCGCCCGGATCTGGCGTTCCCAGACTCGGTCTTCGACGCAGCACCGCTGTTGACCGGGGACGCTCAGGTGCCTGGGGAGTCGTTTTTCCCCGACTCGGTCTTCTTTCCCGATTCGGTCTTCTTTCCCGACTCGGTCTTTTTCCCAGACTCGGTCTTCTTTCCCGATTCGGTCTTCTTTCCCGACTCGGTCTTCGCTCCGCCCGCCGAGGATGCCCGCTCGTTGTGGGCGACCACTGCGGTGGTGGACTCGGACTTTGATCGCAACCGCACCGTGGGACTGGAGTCACGCGGCCAAAACGTGCTCGTGGCCGGGACGTCGGTCTCCGAGACTCTCAATACCGACCAGATCTTCAGCGGAGAGGACCGCGTCGACCTGCAGAGTTACGGCCATGGGGTATTGTTGGACGGAGTATCGAGCGCCTATTTCCAGGGGGTGTTATTTGGCGACAACGCCGGATTCGGCATGTTGGCCCGAAACGTGGGAAGTGATAGCGACGCCCAAGAGTTCCTTCAGGTGGAGAATAGCGTGGTGCTCGACAACCGCGCCGGCGGCCTGTGGGTCCAAAACGACACCGAGCTCGACCCCGGCTATTTCGAAGTGCTCGCCTCCACGGTGGTGCGCAACCGCGGGGCTGGGGTGTTCGGATCGAATATCTCCTTCTTGGGTGAGGGCAGCCAGTTCCTGTACACTTCCTCGCAACGCTTGACGATGGACGAGGACTCCGAGCTCGAAGTCGGCGACGGCCTCCAATTCGCCGCCTATACAGATGTCGAGCTGGTCGGTAGTGTCGTGGCCGGAAACGACCGGTACGGTTGCTACCTCACCGACGGCTTCAACGGCGAGGCCAACTTCGAGGCGGTCACTTGGACCGACAACGGTGCCGAGGGTTCCGACCATCTGGGTGTCGAGAATTACGACTATCAGATCACGGGCGCAGAAAACTACGAGCAGGACAGCGAGGCGGACAGCGTCCCCAAGACGACCAGTTGGGGAGATCCGGGCGAGCTGTAAATCGACTCACTCATACTGACTCAGTGGGGGTCCGCCCCCGGGAGCGTTATGCCGCAGCCGATCAGTCAGGGATGGCAGCAGCTTACTCAGGGTAATCTCGTTGCCGCCGAGCAAATCTTCGAGCAATACGGCGGCTCCCGTGAGGCGCTCGATGGGCTCAGCCGGGTGGCCCTGTATCAGGGAGATGTACGCAGGGCCGAGTCGCTGGCGCGCGAATCGCTGTCCCAACAGGAGACGCCCAGCGTGCAGATGCTCATGGGCGAAATCCTCAGCGCCCAGGGAAAACGCCAACAGGCTGAACATGTCCTGAGCCGAGCAACCAGCGATATGAGGACCGACGCCTACGCGCGCTCACTCCTGGGTGAGCAGCGGGTCCGCCAGGGGCGCTGGGCTGACGGCACGCGCGACTTTATCGAGGCGCTGGGCGACGATCCCGAGCGAGACGCCTACCGGCACACTCAGATGGTCATCACCGACCTGATCGATGCCTATATCGCCGGGCGCATCCCCGAGAAGGCGGCCATGAAGTTCGTCAACCGGATCGACTACTCGGTGCCCAAGTCCTCCCCCGACATGCAGGCGTTCTTCGCCGAGGCTCGCCGGGCTATCAACAGCCAGCAGGCCTTGGCCAGTCCACGCCATCCGCCCCACGCCATCCTGCCACAATACGTACGCCAGGCAGCAGGCCGTTCTCGTGGCGGCTATAGTAGCCAAGCGGCTCCAGGCGGGAGATCCAGCGCTGGCGGCGCGCAGCCTCGTCGGGCAGCGCCGGCCCGCTCTTCAGCCCAGTCATCCCCAAGCCAGCAGCCCCCGCCTGGCCGCGCCACATCACGGACATCTTCGCCGCCATCCTCCTCCGGGGGGAGTCGCTCGGCGAACGGAACGAGCCGCGACGACAATGCGGGCATCGACGCCAATCAAAAAGACCTCAAAGAAGTCATCAAACGCGAGCGCTCGCGCAACGCCGATCTGGTCGCGCATCTCGAGCAAATGGGCCCGCCCCAGTGGCCCTCGGATGCCGGCTACGAAAGCATCGATACCGTGCCGCGGGTCTCGCTCGAACGCGGCTCGGTGCTGGAGGGCTCGCCGCGCATCGACACCCGAGATTTTTATATTACCTCGGGCGATATCCTCACCGAGATCTTTTTGGAGCGTTGCTTTCGCCGCCTGATGAGCGCCACCGAGAAGGATAAGGGCGGCAATTGGGTGATGCAGCCGGAGAGCATCGCGCAGATGGAGTTGAACTGCCGAGACGGACTGTTCGAGAAGATGCGTCCGGTCACCCGCATCTTCGACGACCGGGCCGGCTTCGACAACGTACAGGAATTAGCCCTCGGCACGTTTGTCGGCGAGTGCCTGGTCAATACCTACGACGCCACCTGGAGGTTCAATTCTCCGCCCAGCAAGACCTATCTCGAGCTGGGCGACGCACGGCTCGAACCTTTCGAGGTGGTCGGCCGGTGGATGGACGCAAAAGACAAAGACGATGTGCACCTGGAGGTCCTCTCCCGGCAGGCCGAGAAAGCCAGCCACAAGAGTACGTCGTTGACGTTGGCCTACCAGTATATCGATCCCACCCAAGAGCTGCGGGAAGAAGCCCTGGCCTCCAAGCTCGGTGAGTTGTGGTCGGAGTATTGGGTCATGCTCGGCGACGTGCCGTTTGCCGAGATTGCCGAGACGATCACGCCGGTTTTCGTCGAGGACGCCGCCATCATCTTCAGCATCGAGAAGGACTGGGTCCCCGACTTTGGCCGTGGCCCACAGGAAGCGGCAGTTCGCGACGACGGCACGGTGGGAATGGTCTACCTGCGTGAGACCGGAGGATTTGCGCCGCTGGCCAGCCGAAAGGCTGTGGAGCGCTACCTCGACGCCACCTTCGACAGCCTCGACCAGCCGACCGCCAAACGTGCAGTCGAGGTGATCAAACGATTCCACCGGCCGCAATGGCGTGTGGTCGATTCCGACAGATTAGCCCAGGCGCTGAGCGAGAATACCGGCCAGACTTTTTCCAGCCCGTCGCTGCAACGCGGCCGCTCCAAGACGGTGCTCTCCCTCGAGGGTTCTTCGCCGAACGGCAAAGTTGACTGGGAGATCAGCTTCGAGGCTGACGCGCTGATCAGGTGGCGGATTGAGCGATAGATTCTTCGGCCTCTTCCAACCAGATCTGAACGGTCTCGTCGAGTTCTTCGGCGAGCTCGGTCGGTGCGTGCACACGCACGTTGGGGATCATCCCGAGCAGAAAAGACTTGAACTCGGGGCACAGCCCCATGTGGAAGTAAACGTGGAGGGTGTCCGAGCCCTCTTCGATCTGTTGTGAGGGGTGGACCTGGTAGCGGCGCAGGTAATTCGCCCAGGACCCCGAGACCTCCAGGTGAATATCGGCGACCGGGTAATTTTGGGCGTAGATGCCGAAGGCGTTGGCAAAATAATCGCGCAGATCCTCGTCATCCTCCAAGAATGGGGTGTCCGAAGCGTCGTCGTCGCCTGGTTCCTGGCTGGCGGCCGGCACGTCGATCCCTTCGAGCTTCTCGATGCCGGCGACGTCAAAGAGCTTCAAGCGATCTTCATGATGGGCCAGCAGCCACAGCCTGCCAGCGTACCAGACCACCTTTCGGGGCAGAGTCACGTAGTGGCGGACCTCGCCGTCGGATCGCTCGTAGACCATGGCCAGGCGTCGGTCGTGGAAGACTGCGTCGAGGATCGTCTCGACATGATCGGTCATCAGCTCTTCGTCGACCGGCAACCAGGTGCGCCGAAGGTGCAGCGCGCCGGAGACGCGGTCGAGGCGCTCTCGTTGGCGCTCACCGACGCGGTTGCGACAGTGACTGGCCAGCCGCTCGATCTCGCTGCGATAAGGGGTGTCGCTGAAGACGTCCAGCGCGATCGAGCCCAACTCCAGGGCGGCCGCCGTGGCCACCGAGATATAGTCGGGGTCGAAGCCCGACCACGTCCACACCTTGACGCGTCCGTCGCGGTGGGTCGATAGGCCGTACAGCTCTTCTAGCAGTTTCAGATCCTCTCGGGCCTGGGGATATTTGATATCAAAATTGTCGATGACACGCTGAATGGTGACATCTTCCCCATTTTGGAGCCACTGCATAATGGCATGGGAGCGTCGTGTAGCCGCGAATGTGTTGCGTGCGGACATGTGTGATAGACTCTGGAAGAAAAGAAAACGTGGTTGGTCAGGTTCCGCAGTGTAATCAAACAACCAGACTGGTTACAAATTTAGCACTGGGAGCATTCCCAAGCCGGGGCCGGCGGCGCACGCTCGCCTGGTCAAAAGCCTGGCGCAGCGAAAAGGCCCATCCCGCACCGTTCGGTTCGGAATCAACATAGTGTAAAAACGGTTGAATCGACAACACTGAATGGCGATTCACTTCACACCGGGGCGGATTCCGACAATCCCCGCGCCTGTCCCACCCACTTTATTGGCAGGTCGGGCAACGATATAAGGGTTTTGCCACATGGGTCGCCGCGTGGTACCAGAGTGGTCGTCAAAATCAGAGGCCGTGCGCGTCTTGCTTCGAGGCGAGTTGTTTTTGAGAACGAATTCGCCTTGGACAGATTTTCTCGAGACAAGTGATCTCGAGACAGGCGCAGCCGAAGGTCTTCACAAGATTGACATTTTCAGACCCTTGCGGTAGTCGAATGGGCTTCGTCGTGTGGCGATACCCACGCGTAGCAGGTTTATACGGAGGTTTCATGTTTCTCGTCGGGATAACCGTCTTTTTTGTTCTCCTCGGGGTCGGGTTCTTCGCCTACGGGGCGATTGCCCTGTCAAAATACGCCTTCCGATTGGGAACGGGACCGGGCCTTCTGACCCTGTTGTTTCCACCCTACACCTTTTATTTCGCGCTATTTAAGCTCGAAGAAGAAGGCAAGTCTTGGCCCACGGCGAGCTGGTTATTCGGCCTCGTGGTGGCCGCGTTGATGGTGGTGGCTTTTTGGCCGGACCTGAGCGCGGTGGCCCAGGGCGACTTCTCTAACTTCGAGGAAGCCGAGGCTGCGCAGACGGCCCCGGAGAAGTCCAAAGAGGCCGAGGCCAAAGAAAAGGCTGAAAAGGAGATCGCCGAAGAGAAAGCCGAAGAAGAGAAGGCCCAAGAAGAGGCCGACGCTGGAGATGCCGGCGAGAGCGCAGACGGCGGAGAAAGCGAAGGTGACGCCGGAGAAGCCGAGGAAGCAGACGAAGACGAAGACGAAGAAGAGTAGTTGCTTGACCAGATGAAGATAAAAAGAAGGCGCTGCTCATTTCGAGCAGCGCCTTCTTTTTATTGCGGCGTCTCGTTGTGCTCGTCGTAGATCAACCGAAGCCCCTCGAGGGTCAAGAAGTTGTCGACCTCGTCGATGATGTCGGTCTCTCGGGCGATGATATGTGCCAATCCCCCGGTGGCCACGACCCTCGTACCGGCGCCGAGTTCCTCTTTCATGCGGGTGACGATTTCGCGCACCAGGCCGGTGTAGCCGTAGAGCAGGCCGGATTGGATGGAGTTGACGGTCGTCTGACCGATGACCGAGGGCGGCTTGGCGATGTCGACGCGGGGAAGTTTGCTGGCGTGGTGGAATAGCGCCTCGCTGGAGACGGTGACCCCCGGGGCAATCGCCCCGCCCATATAGGCGCCGTCGGTGGTGATGGCGTCGAAGGTGGTGGCCGTGCCGAAATCAACGACCACCAGACTGGTGTGGTAACGCTGCCAAGCTGCGACGGCGTTGACCAGACGATCGGCGCCGACCTCGCGTGGATTGTCGTACAGGACCGGCATCGACGGCTGGATGCTGTCGCCGACGACCGCAGGGCTCACCTCAAAGTAGTCCTCGACCATCGCGATCAACGCACGCTCCATGGGTGGAACGACGCAACTGATGATCGCGTCGGAGATGGCGTCGGGGTCGAGCCCGGCAAAGTGAAAGAGCTCGCGCAGCAAGATGCCGTGTTCGTCGCTGGTTCGCCCCTGGTAGGTCTGAATGCGCCAGTGCTTGACCAACCGGTCGTCTTCGTAAACGCCCAGGACGGTGTTGGTGTTGCCCACGTCGATGACAAACAGCATGTAATCCGCTCACTTGGAAAACTAATTGCTAGACATAACCCAGCGCTGAACACTATGTTCATCGCGCTGGCTGCGCAACACGCGTGGGCACGCATCTTTTTTAAACCGAGCGCAATTCTTTCGGTTCTATCATGGCCACATTTCTCATCCGCCGCCTTCTGGCTTCGGTGATCGTCATCGTGGGGGTGGTCACGCTCGTCTTCTTCGTGCTGCGCTCCGTGCCCGGCGACCCGGTGGAGTCCATCCTCGGCGAGCAGGCGCTGCAGGTCGACAAGCAGGCGCTCAGGGAATGCCTGAACCTGGACAAGCCGCTTTGGGAACAATACGGGCTGTTCTGGGGTGACGTCACCGACGGCACTCTGGGAGAGCTATGCGACGAGCGCGGGGTGACCGTCACCGACAAGCTGGTGGCGAATATCCCGGCGACCTTTCAACTGGCGCTGGCGGCGCTGGCCGTGGCGCTGTTGATCGCCCTGCCCCTGGGCATCGCCGCCTCCTTGAGGCCGTATTCGTGGATCGACAACGGCTCGGCGGTGCTCGCGCTATTGGGGATTTCCATACCTAATTTTTGGCTGGGGCCGATGCTGCTCATCGCGTTCAGCTTGACCTTGCAGGCGCTGCCCAACCCCGGCAGCCAGGTCACCGGCCTGTCCGCGCTGGTGCTCCCTGCGATCACCCTGGGCACCGCTCTGGCCGCCAAGCTCACCCGGATGACCCGTTCGAGCATGCTCGAAGTGCTCAACCAGGACTATGTGCGCACGGCCAAGTCCAAGGGCAATTCGGGCTGGACGGTGGTGGTCAAGCACGCCCTTCGAAATGCGCTCATCCCGGTGGTGACCATCCTCGGGCTTCAATTCGGCGCGCTGCTGGGGGGGGCGATCATCGTCGAGAAGATCTTTGCCCGGCCGGGCCTGGGCACGCTGCTGCTCAGCGGCATCGAGTCGCGCAACTACCTGATCGTTCAGGGCTGCGTGATCTTCATCGCGTTCTCCTACGTGGTCGTCAACCTACTCGTCGACCTGCTTTACGGCTGGGTCGACCCGCGCATTCGCTACGATTGATCAACGGGCAACACTGTCTCGAAGAGCCACATGAATTGGATCGTCAAACTTCTCGTCGACCGCCGCAACAACCTGGGCCCCCTGGCCTGGATGGGCATGGGGATGCTGGTAGTGGTGTTGTTGGTGGCCGTCTTTGCGCCGGCGATCTCCCCGTATGGCCTCGACTACGTCGACGTCGCCCGTCAGCTCGAGGGGCCGTCGGCGCGCCATTGGCTGGGCACCGACGAGAACGGCGCCGACGTGTTGACCAAGATGATCTACGGCACGCGCGTGGCCGTCATTGTCGGATTGTCCGTGGTGGCGATCTGCTCGACAGTGGGGATCTTCATGGGCTCGATCAGCGGCTATTTCGGCGGCTGGATCGACGAGGTGATCATGCGCCTGACCGAAATCTTGATGGCGTTTCCGGGGATCTTGTTGGCGATTCTTCTCATCTTCATCACCCAGGAGCCGAGCATTCCGGCGGTCATCGGAGCCCTGTCTGTATCGGGATGGGCGGGCTACGCGCGACTGGTGCGCGGCCAGGTGCTCACCGAGCGCGAGCGTGCCTACGTCGAGGCCTCCCGGGCGCTGGGGTTTCGCACGCGCCGCACGCTATTTCGCGAGATCGTGCCCAATATCCTCGCGCCGGTCATCGTGCAGGCGACCTTCGGGGTGGCCGGGGCGATCTTGGCGGAGGCGGCGCTGAGCTTTTTGGGGCTCGGCCCCCAGGGCGTGCCCAGTTGGGGGGCATTGCTCGACCAAGGCGCGTCGTACTTTTTGCTGACCCCGCACCTGGCGATCTTCCCGGGCGTGGCGATCATGATCACCGTCCTGAGCATCAACTTTGTGGGCGACGGCCTGCGCGATATTTTGGATCCGAGGGCGGTGACGCGGGCGGGGTGATGGGTTTGGGATGAGTGTGAGGTCCGGACGAGGACCTAGAGTTATGAGGGTGTGAGGAGCGGCGACCCTCTCACACAGGGCAACCAGCGTGTGACGAGGGTAACGAGCGTGTGACGAGCG
>JBKGZI010000143.1:0-12555 GCA_046545675.1 Persicimonas sp. | reverse complement strand
CTTTTCGGGCTTTTTCATGCCAAATCCTCTTCAGTAGCGCTTATTCAAGGACTAGAGCGAACCAATATTCGACACGAGTACGAGCACTGGGTGACTGAACAGGCGCGTTTGGAGAGTGAATTGCGAACGGCCGAGACGCAGTTGGACAAGTGGCTTCGAGATTGGACGGATTGATCGTGGTCGGACCTTCGCACTGCCCAACAACGTCTCAGTTCGCTTGAGCAGGCTGGTATTGGCGTGTTTCGCCCGGCACTTGACCGCAATGCTTAAAGTTTTTCCTGCGCTTGTCGGACGCAAGCCGATAACTAAAGCACATTTCGAGGAGAAGATAAGAAATTGAGCGCTTGGAAGTACGTAATTGTTCTACTGTTTCTGATGCTGACGACGCTTGTGGGATGCGGAAATGGGGATGCCGCAGCCGAGTGTCGCGGTGAGCGAGACTGCCGCCAGGGTCGGTTTTGTGTTGATGGGGAATGTCGAGACGAGCCCCAATACCTGCAGGTCAGTGTGGGCGGTCAGCACGCATGTGCGCTACGCCATGACAATCGTGCGGTTTGCTGGGGGTATGAGGAGAGTGGGGCGACGAGGGCGCCAGACGACGAATTCTCATTTGTCGATGCCGGTGTGGATCGGACATGTGCAATACGCAAGTCAGATGACGAGATCGTCTGCTGGGGTGAACCAATGACGTCGGGCTATGGGGAAACTCCAAGTGGCAAGGCTACCTATTTATCGATGGGGGCATTCTCTGCGTGCGCCGTTCGGCCAGATGCTTCGCTTGTCTGCTGGGTCGGTGATTTTGATCAGGACATGCCGCCTACGGTAGATGGCGACTTCGTCAGCGTATCGACAGGGCGTTACGGCCTCTGCGGTGTGACTGATGAGGCTCGTATCGAATGCCGGGGCAGTCAGTTGCTGCGACATGCAGGAGAGCCACCCGATGGCGAATACACGCACGTCACTACAAGCGGGCTTCATACCTGCGCACTTGCCACGGATCATTCGATCGATTGCTGGGGCAGGGGTTCCGGAGAGAGCGATAGCCGTGGGGACTTTGGTCAGGCTATTCCGCCGGAGGGGGCGTTCATCCAAGTAGATATCGGTGGGACATATAGCTGTGGATTGCGCAAGAACGGGACCGTGGCATGCTGGGGTAATGACGAACACGGGAAATCCAGTCCTCTAAGCGGTGAATTTCAGCAGATCAGCACGGGCGTTTCTACCGCCTGTGGGATTCGAGATGATGGTTCGATCGCGTGTTGGGGCGAGGATATCGGTCTGCCGTAATTGCCAAAGCCATCGCGTTTGAGTCTGGTGGCTCGTCGGGAAGTTGCAGTTCGTCGATGTGTCGGCGCAACCGTTTACGCTTGCGGGAAATGCCAGTTGGCGATGCTCTGGATCATAGGCCGCGCAGTTGACACCTCTTTGCCAGAGTGAATAACTTGAGCGGAGACGATCTCCCCGACAGCGCCTTATTTACGTGTACGGAGCGGACGTGGACCCCAATACCGCGCGCATTTTCGAAGTTGGGCCGCGCGACGGCCTCCAGAACGAGGATATCATCCTCGAGGTCGACCAGAAGGTCGAGTTGATCGAGCGGCTCGTCGACGCGGGTGTCTCGGATATCGAATTGGGCAGCTTCGTGCGTTCCGATTGGGTGCCGCAGATGGCCGATACCGCCGAGGTCGCTCGACGGCTGCGCCGCAAGGAAGGCGTGCGTTATTGGGCGCTGGTGCCCAACCGAACCGGCCTCGAGCGCGCCCTCGACGCCGGCGTGAATCATGTGGCCACGTTTATGTCGGCCTCGGAGACCCACAACCAAAAAAACCTCAACCGCTCGATCACCGACAGCCTCCAGGATCTCGAGGTGTCCATCGGGATCGCCCGGGACCACGGCTGCGAGGTTCGCGCCTACGTGTCGACCGTCTTTGGATGCCCCTATGAGGGCGATGTTCCCTTCGAGCGGGTCATGGACATCGCCGGAAAGCTGGTCGGCTTCGGCGCAGATCTGATCTCGCTTGGCGACACCATCGGCGCGGGGACTCCGCCGCAGGTCGAGCATGGCTGCCGACAGGCGCTCGAGGCGTTTGGCACCCGGGGAGTCGCCCTGCATCTGCACGACACCCAGGGCCTCGGGTTGACCAACGCCTACGTGGCCTGGAAGGTCGGGATGCGCCAATTCGACAGCGCCGTGGGCGGCACCGGCGGCTGCCCGTACGCTCCGGGCGCCGCCGGCAACCTGGGCAGCGAAGACCTCTTGCACCTCTTCGAGACGATGGGCGTGAATACGGGCATCTCGCTGGACGCCATCCTGGCGACGTCGAAGTGGATCGACGAATCCACTGATATCGACATCGCTTCGCGCTATTATTGCTATCGCTCAACCGCCCACACGCACGACTGATTAGACCGGCCGCACCGAGTGCTTCTTGTCCGGCCAGTCGACCTTCTTGCTGCGCGAGATCTCGATGCGCTCGATGAGCTCCTGGCGAAGCTCTTCTTTGGTGATGATCTCGTCGACGATCAGCTCGCTTGCCAGCCGATAGATGTCGATATCCTGCTCGTATTCGGCGCGAAGCTCTTGGACGTAGGCCGGCCGCTCCTCTTCGGGGAGTGCCTGGATCTTACGCGCGTACACTGCGTTGACGGCCGCCTGAGGCCCCATCACTGCGATCATCGCCTCGGGCAGCGCCAGCGTCGCGTCGGGTTCGAAGCCCGGCCCGCACATCGCATATAGCCCGGCGCCGTAGGCCTTGCGCAGGATCACCGAGAACTTCGGCACCGTCGCCCGGCTCACCGCCGTGATCATCTTGGCGCCGTGGCGAATGATGCCCTGTTTTTCGACGCGTGTGCCGATCATGAAGCCGGGCACGTCCGCCAGGAAGACCAGCGGGATGCCGAACGCGTCGCATAGATCGATGAAGCGGGTGCCCTTGTCGGCCGAATCCACGAAGAGCACGCCGCCTTTATATTTGGGCTGGCTGGCGATGATCCCCACCGGCTGGCCGTCGATGCGCGCCAGGCAGGTGACCAATTCGCGGGCGAATTTCTCTTTGATCTCGACGAATTCGGAGTTGTCGACCAGGTGGCGGATGACGCGTTTGACGTCGAACGCTTTGTTCTGGTTGACCGGGATGAGCTCGTCGAGGCTCTTCTTTTGGTCCTGGGGGTCGATCGGCTCGTGGACCGGCGGCTTCTCTTTACAATTGGAGGGGAAGTAGCCCAGGTAATTTCTGGCCCACTCGATGGCGTCCTCTTCGCTGTCGGCGAGCACGTCGCCGCAGCCGCTGGTCTTGCAGTGCATCTTCGCGCCGCCCATCTCCTCGAGGGTGACCTTCTCGCCGATGACCATCTCGGCCATGCGCGGCGAGCCCAGGTACATCGAGGCGTTGCCTTTGACCATGACGACGACGTCGCAAAAGGCCGGGATATAGGCGCCGCCGGCGGCCGACGGGCCAAAGAGCAGGCAGATCTGGGGCACGTAGCCCGACAGTCGGACCTGATTATAGAAGATCTTGCCCGCCCCGCGCCGGCCCGGGAACATCTCGAGCTGGTCGGTGATGCGCGCGCCGGCCGAGTCGACCAGGTATAAAAGCGGGATGCGGAGCCGCTCGGCCTTCTCCTGGATGCGGATGATCTTCTCGACGGTGCGCCAGCCCCACGAGCCGGCCTTGACCGTCGAGTCGTTGGCCATCACCGCCACGCGCCGGCCGTCGATATGGCCGATGCCGGTGACCACGCCGTCGGCGGGCAGGTCGCCGGCGAGGACGTTGGCCCATTTGCCGTCTTCGAGCTTGAGCCCGTCGTCAAAGAGTAACTCGAGGCGCTTTCTGACGAAGAGCTTGCCTCGCTCCTTATTGCGCTCGTGGTACTTTTTTTTGCCGCCTTTTTCGATATCGGTGCGGCGATCGACGACTTCCTGATCGAGGTCGGAGAGTTGGCTGGTGTCGGTCATGGGTACGTCCTTTGATTCGGGGTTGAAGCGGCGTTCGCGTGATCGAGGCGAATGCGGTTGTTGTCGCACCCAACCCCTAGGCAAGCCTGAGGGGCTGGACGGGCGCTGGCTCCGCTGGGGGCAAGCCCCCGCTCCGCGTGTATCAGGGTGCTATTTGCCCTTGAAATTGGGGGTGCGTTTTTCGCGGAAGGCGGCGAGGCCCTCCTGGCGGTCTTCGGTGGGCAGCGTGACGGCGTAGGCGCGCGATTCGATCTGCAGGCCGGTGGCCAGGTCGGCCTGCATGCCGGTGTCGATGGCGATCTTGGCTTGCTGCAGCGCGATGGGCGCCGAGCCGAGCATGCGCTTGCCGAGCTCGCGGGCCTTGTCCATGAGCTCGTCGGCGGGCACCGCGTAGTTGGCGATGTCCCACTCGAGGGCCTCCTTGCCGGTGATGCGCGCGGCGGTAAAGATGAGCTCCTTGGCCTTCGAGGCGCCGATCAGCCGCGGCAAGCGCTGGGTGCCTCCGGCGCCCGGGATGATCCCCAGGCGAGTCTCGGTCAGGCCGAGCTTGGTCGTCTCGTCGACCACGCGAAGATCGCAGGCCAGCGCCAGCTCGAGCCCGCCGCCGAAGGCGTAGCCGTTGATCGCGCAGATCACCGGCTTGGGGAGCTGGTCGATGGCGCCAAAGCAGCCGCGGTAGTCGTCGATGCGCTTGGCCACCTCGGCCTCGCTCATCGACTGGCGCTCTTTGAGGTCGGCGCCGGCGCAAAACGCCCGGTCGCCGGCCCCGGTCAGGATCACCACGCGTACTTCGTCGTCGTGGCGCAGCTCGTAGAAGGTGTGCCACAGTTGGCCGACCAGCTCTCCGTCCAGCGAGTTCATCGCGCCGGGACGGTTGAGCGTGATGGTGCAGAGGCCGTCGTCATCGACTTGCTTAGTCAGGACGTCTTCTTGGCTCATGGTATCAGGACTGGCACGGGTTGTGGCGCGATGGGAGAAGCAGCTTTGTCACAGCCTCGGCGCGCCGTATAATCACTACCGCGCCCAAACTTCCAACTTTGCTAGAGTTGTGCAAGGGAAAACGATGCCAAAGCCCACCCATGAGCCCTCCGGCGCGTCTGAGCGCCCCCCGAAGCAAGATGTAAATGAGAACGAGAGAAGAGCCGACCGGGCGCGCGACGAGCACGACGACGGCGCGCTCAAAGAGACGGTCGAAAAAGCAGCCTCGGCCTATTTTTCGGCCTGCCGCAAGCTCGCCCGCGCCATCAGTCACTTGAAAGGCTAGAGGATCTTACAGAAACCGAGCATTTTCTATTTGGGGCGACGTCAAACGGCAACGTCGGAAACTACGATTTGAGTTTGGCGTTAGAACCTTTAATGGTTGATGAAGGTTTGAAAAACGGCGCCTCAACAACCCGAAACGTTTCTATGGCCTAACTCAAATTGTAGTACCGCGCCGTCGTTCAGGCGCCCTAAATAGAGGATCTTACAGAAACCGAGCATTTTCTCAGAACCAAAAACGAAGATGGCCGGTGAAGTCGACGAATTCGAGGTCGAGGTCGTCGCTGCCGATATAGATGCCCGGGCGGTATTCGACGACGAAGTCGATGGGCGCCGGCTGGAAGTTGAACTCCAATCCGATCACGCCCGTGCCGCCGATGGCGGCGCCTACATCTCCAATGCCTACGCCGGCGCCGAGGCCGTAATTCCAGCCGAGTGCGACGAGTTGGCCGGAGGCGAGGGTGGGCATTTCGTATAAGAAGTCGGCCGCGAGCCCGAGCGTATCACCGCGAAACCCCCAATCCACTCCGTGGCCACGCCAGGTGCCGACGACCCCCTGAAAGGTAAAGCCGCTGGAGGTTCCTGTCTTTGCTGAAAGACCGGCAGCCCCGGTGGCCGAGCCGATGCCGAGCCCCAAGGAGCCCGGTGGGCGCTGGGCCTCGGCGTCAGCAGGCGAGGAAAGTGAGATCAGGCTCAGAGCAAAGACGAACGCGAGGCTACATCCAATCAAACGTTTCACAGCTACTCCTAAGTACAGCGGAAACTTCATGCTTTAGGTGCCCGAAAAAGCTACGGGCCTATCCGGCGAGGTCAATCGATCTACCTCTATAGTCGATGCCGGCCGGACACACTACTCTGAAGCCGCGGCGTCGCTTTCGTCGACGTCTTTGCCGTCTCGGTCGGCGGCGAGGACGTCGCGGAGCGCCTCGAAGGGATCGGCGGGGCGGTCAGAGTCGGGAAATTCGCTGGGAAGATGCCACACCACCCGAAGCCCCCAGAACTTGAAGGGCTCGACGTCGATGGGAGCCACGGGAACTTCGGGCGCCATGATCGCCGACGAGGTCGGTTTGCACTCTTTTTTGCCCGAGGCGATGGCTTGGCGCTCGGGCCAGTCGTGGCGGGTGATCACCGGGCCCGTCGAGGTGCGCGTGATGGTATAGGACGTGCGGTGCTCGCGGGTCTTTTCGACCAGCCCGGCGATGGTGTTGTCGTGCTCGTAGATGACCTCGAATTTGCGGGCCTCTTCGCCGGCGACGTTCGCCTCGAAGCCGGTCCGGCTGGTCAACTCAGTGAACTCGTAGTCTTGGCCGCCCATCGAGCGTCCCAACTTTCGTGACGCGCTTCGCGCATAGGCCACCATATAGTGGTCGCACGCCACCAGCCGGTCGCCGCCGCTTTGGGGCGACTGGGCCATCGGTTGGCCAGGGACGATCGCCAGCGTCACAAGCCCCAACGCGGCGCCGGTCAACATCGCATCGATCTGTGTGGTCCACTTCATCGACTGCCCTGATCTTGCGGGATGTGAGGTGCGGATCGAGCCGCTCGAAGATGGTGACATAATCGCGGCCGCAGATCATCTGTCATTCGCCCGGCCATGTCGCTCGAAGCGCTGCATGAGACTCATTGCAGCGCCGGGTCGAATCGAAAATTGAGTTTGAATGACGCCGAATAACTCGCTAGACTGGATTCAGACATAACGAGCAGCGTCTGCTGCAAGTTCGGGAGTGATCTGGATCGTTGGGGAACGACATGGCCTCCGAACTCGCAACAGGGAGGCTTGAAATGTCGCTGACATACCTCGAAATCGACCAGGCTCGCGCGGATTACGCCGAGCTTCCGGACACTATTCGCCAGGCGTTCGACGAACGACTCACGCAGTCGTGGTTGTACCACGATCATATGCTCGAAGGAGTCGTGCTCACCCAGTCGGACATCACCCGCGCCCTGCAGGGTAGGCCGTGTCGCAACTATTGCGACGGGCTGACTCAGAAGTCGCTGCGGCGAATGAAGAGCTGCATTCACAAATTGGAGGAGGACGCCGCCCAGGGCGTCGAGTTGTCGCTCGACTGGATCAAGGAGTTGCACACGATGATGTGCGACGACGACGATGACGCCGCCGGCCGCTACCGCCAGCGCAACACCAGCCCGGGCGTCTACCACTTGAGCGTGGTCCCCTCGAAGAGCATCTCGTATTATTTCCACAAATTCCTCGAGATCTGGGACGAGGAGCTAGCCGGCGTGCATCCGATCCGCGCGGCGGCCATCGCTCATTGGGAGTTTATGCGGGTCTTCCCCTTCGACGCGCGCACCGGCATCGTCGGCCGCTTGATGATGAATTACGTGCTCATCAAGAATTTCTATCCCCCGGCGGTCATCCACGCCACCGACCGGCACCACTATTTCGCCGCGCTCAACGGCCACCGCGCCGATATGGTCCCGGTGGTCGCCGAGGCGATCCGCGGCACGATCGAGGCGGCGCGGGCCTTCGAGCAGCACCAGCTCGACCGCGACCGGCCCCAGATGGCCATGTGATCTGCGTCAAACTCGACGGAGCGACGCCGTCCCTCACAGCGACGCCAGGGACGGCGTCGCCCCTTTTTTGAACCTTGTGCGCTCGGACGGCATCTCATACAGGGAAGGGTAAGAGTGGGCGGCCGACAGTTGACGTGCGCCGACGACCGGCTATTTTGTGCTGGAGTCGGCGTAGGCACGTACCCACTGGCGCGATCTCGCGAGGAATCCGTCTGGTCAGCCAGACGTTCAATGGACGGATGACGCGAGATCGCCTTTGTCGCTCGGCGAAGCTGTTTTATGCTGGGTGAACAGTCAGTGGAACCGGCGGCAAGCGCCGACGACTGACGGCACCCGTGAGGTTTTTGACGCAAGTGGAGTGAGAAGATGCACAGCCCCCTTTCGGCGGCCCATGTCGATTTGAGTGAAGCCGATCGCGCCCGACTCGAGCAGGCCGACGGCCTCGTCGTCGAAAAATACGCCGAGGCCAGCCTGCCGACGCGATACGGTAAGTTTCGAATCGTCGCTTTTGTGAACAACCGCGACTTCAAAGAGCATATCGCCATCGTCAAAGGCGAGGTGGACGGCCACGAGGCAGTCCCCACGCGGGTGCACAGCGAGTGCCTGACCGGCGACGTCTTCGGGAGTCTCAAATGCGATTGTGGCGAGCAGCTCGACCACGCCCTCGAGGTGCTGGCCGACTCCGATCTCGGCGTCATCTTATATCTGCGCCAGGAAGGACGCGGCATCGGCCTGGCCAATAAGATCAAGGCCTACAGCCTCCAGGACGAGGGCATGGACACCGTCGAGGCCAATCTGCACCTGGGCTTCGACGACGATCTGCGCGACTACGGCGTCGCCGCCGAGATGCTGCGCATCCTGGGCGTCGACAGCGTCGAGCTGATCACCAACAACCCGCGCAAGGTCGAGGGCCTCGAGCGCGAGGGGCTGACGATCAGCGACCGCCGCCCCATCAAAGTGCTGCCCAACCCGCATAACGTGCGCTACCTGGAGACCAAGCGCAAAAAGTCCGGCCATATTCTCTGAGTCCGAGAAAATCGAAAAGTGACCGAGCCCGAGGCGTCCGCGCCTCGGGCTTTTTTTTGGTGGTGCTGCTCGACGGTGGTCGTTCTGCGTTTAGATTCCGGGCGCCGCGCTGAGGGCTGTTTGACGCGCCGCGTCATGAGTGCTTCAATGCCCGTGTTACCACCCACATTTTAGAAAACGCCCATCAAAGCGACCTGACGAAAGGACGAAAATGACCGACGACACCCAGCAGCAATACGCCTCGGTTCGCCTCGACGAGCGCATCGCGTACGTGTGCATCGACGTACAGGACAAGAGCGTCAACACGCTGTCGACGCCGATGACCGAGCGCTTCGAGGAGATCCTCGACGAACTCGACAGCGCCGCCGAGCTCGAGGGCGTGGTCATTCACAGCGGCAAAGAGGGCAACTTCGTGGTCGGCTTCGACATCAACGAGCTGCTCGAGCTGGCCGACCACCCCGAGGATATCCGGCCGATGATCGAGCGCGGCCACGAGTTGATGGGCCGCGTCGAGCAGCTCGCCGTTCCAGTGGTCGCCGCCGTCGACGGCAATTGCCTGGGCGGTGGACTGGAGTTGGCGATGGCCTGCCATGCGCGTATCGTCAGCGACTCCGAGCGCACCCAATTCGGCCTGCCCGAGATCAAGCTCGGCGTCATCCCCGGCCTGGGCGGCACGCAGCGGCTGCCCCGACTGGTCGGCCTGCAGACCGGCCTGGACATGGTCCTGACCGGCAAGCAGGTCTCGGCCAAAAAGGCCAAAAAGCTCGACCTCGTCGACGACGTCGTCCACCCGGGCATCCTGCTCGAGGTCGCCGCCGACAAGGCCCGCGAGCTGTACGCAAAAGGGGACTGGCGACAACGGCCCAAGAACCGATTCAAGGATGTCTTCTCCAACCCCGGCGAGATGGTCAATCTGGCGGCCAAGACCCCCGCCCGAAAGCTCATCTTCAACCAGGCGCGCGAGATGACCCGCAAGAAGGCTGGCGAGCATTATCCGGCGCCTTTTGCGGCCATCGACGTCATCGAGACCGGCTTCAAAGACGGCTTCGAGGCGGGCATCGACGCCGAGGCCGACGCCTTCGCCGAGCTGGTCAAAGACGACGTGGCCAAAAACCTGATCAACCTCTTCTTCATGAAGCAGGAGGTCGACAAGGCCAAGCCCTTCCCATGGAATACCAAGGCCTATCCGGTCGACAAGATCGGGGTCATCGGCGCCGGGCTGATGGGCGCGGGCATCGCGCAGGTCGCCGCCTATAAGGGCTGGGAGGTGCGCCTCAAGGACGTCGACGACGAGGGGCTGAGCTGGGGGCTGAATTATAGCAAGCAGCTCATCGACAAGTTGGTCGAGCGAAAGAAGATCAGCGAGCCGATGGGCGACGTGACCTTCGGCCGACTCAGCGGCACCACCGACTACTCCGGCTTTGGCCAGGCCGACCTGATCATCGAGGCGGTCTTCGAGGACGTCGACCTCAAAAAGCAGGTCATCGGCGAGCTTGAGGAGCATACCCACGACGAGGCGGTCATCGCCTCGAATACCTCGACGATCCCGATCTCGGAGCTGGCCAAGGCGTCCAAGAACCCCGAGCAGGTGCTGGGCATGCACTTCTTCAGCCCGGTCCACAAGATGCCGCTGCTCGAGATCATCCGCCACGAGGGCACCTCCAGCAAGGCGGTGGCCACCGCGCTGGAGGTCGGCCGCCAGATGGGCAAGACCTGCATCGTGGTCAACGACGGGCCGGGCTTTTTCACCAGCCGGGTCATCGGCGCCTATATCAACGAGGCCGGCTGGATCCTCCAGGAGGGCGCCAGCATCGAGGATATCGACCGGGCGATGACCGATTGGGGTTTCCCGGTCGGGCCGATGAAGCTGGTCGACGAGGTCGGCATGGACGTGGCTCTCAAGGCCGCCAAGACGCTCCAGGAGGCCTTCGAGGAGCGCTGGGACGCGCCCACCGCGCTCAAGGCGGTCGCCGCCGACGGGCGCAAGGGTCGGAAGAACAAAAAGGGCTTCTACGATTACGAAGGTTCCCGTGGAAAGAAGGTCGACGAGACCGTCTACGATTTGCTTCCCGGCGGCCGCGACCGCAAGCCCACCGACCACCAGATCATCCAGCAGCGCTGCTGGATGGCGATGCTCAACGAATGCGCCTACTGCCTCCAAGAGGATATCGTCATGCACCCTAGGGATATCGACATCGGGGTGATCTTCGGGCTGGGCTTCCCGCCGTTTCGCGGAGGGATCTTGCGCCACGCCGACGCCCAGGGCCTGCCCAACGTCGCCGGTCAGATGATCCGGCTGGCCGAGCAATTCGGCGACCGGCTCCGCCCCGCCGACATCATCGTCGAGAAGGCCGAAAAGAACGAATCGTTCTACGGCTAAGCAGTTGCCGTCCCTGGACCCCTGGACCCCCGAACCCCTGGCTGTTAAGCCGTTCCTGGACCCCCGGACCCCCGGACCCCTGAACCCCTGGCTGTTAAGCCGTTCCTGGACCCCTGGACCCCCGGACCCCTGAACCCCTAGCCGTTAGGCAGTTCCTGGACCCCTGGACCCCCGGACCCCTGAACCCCTGGATCAAACATGGTTTCCAAGACACCGAAGAAGTCGAAAAAAGGCATCCACACTCCGCTGGGCGGCGAGGACCGCGTGGCGGTCATCGCCGGCACGCGCACCCCGTTTGCCAAGGCGTGGACGCACTATAAGCACCTCACCGAGGCGGATCTGGCCCGCGCGGCGGTCACCGAGTTGGTCAACCGCACCGAGATCGACCCCAATTGCATCGACGAGTTGATCATGGGGTGTGTCGCGGCGCCGATGAACGGGCCCAACGTCGCCCGCGAGGTCGTGCTGCGCACCCCGCTGCCCAACCACATCCCGGCGTATACCGTCCAGATGTATTGCGCTTCGAGCGCGCTGGCGGCGACCAATGCCATCGGTGACATCCTGACCGGCGCGGCCGACGTGGCCATCGTCGGAGGCGTGGAGTCGATGAGCGCCGCCCAGGCGCGCGTCAGCCTGCCGCTGACCCACGCGCTCAACGAGGCATCCAAGGCCGGCTCGCCGGTCGACATGCTGCGCGCCTTCGAGGGCGTCGAGGCCAGAGACTTCTTGCCCGACGTGCCCGATATCGCCGAGCCGACCACCCAGGAGCGTATGGGAGACTCGGCCGAGGTCATGGCCAAAAAATATGGGATTGGCCGCCAGGAGCAGGACGAATACGCCGCGATGACCCACCACCGCGCCGCCGAGGCCTACGAGACCGGCTGCTTCCCGGAGGTCATCACCGTCTTCACCGGCGACGACCTCGACGAGCCGGTCAAGCGCGACAACCTGGTGCGCCCGGACACCTCCGTCGAGAAGATGGCCGGCCTGCGGCCGGTCTTCGACCGCAAGCACGGCACGATCACTGCCGCCAACGCCTCGCCGCTGACCGACGGCGCCTCGGCGGTGCTCTTGATGCGCGAGAGCCGCGCCAAAGAGCTCGGCCTCGAGCCGATGGCCTTCATCCGCTCGCACGCCAGCGTGGGCATCGATCTGTTCGAGCAGCCCATGCTCATGGGCCCGACCTTCGCCACCCCCAAGGCCTTCGAGCGCGGCGGCGTGACCCTCGAGGATATGGACCTGGTCGAGATGCACGAGGCCTTCGCCGCCCAGGTCTTGGCCAACGTCAAAGTCTGGGGCTCGGAGAAGCTGTGCAAAGAAGCCGGCCTCGACGGGGCCATCGGCGACGTCGACATGGACACCTTCAACGTCCACGGCGGCTCGATCCCCATCGGCCACCCCT
>JBKGZI010000142.1:0-12636 GCA_046545675.1 Persicimonas sp. | reverse complement strand
GGTCGGCTCCCTCGAGCACGGTGGCCTTCTGATACATCGCCAGGGCCGCGTGGTCTTCGCTGTGCTCGGCGAGCTTGTCGAAGGTGGCGACAGCCTCGTCGGTAGCCCCCTGGGCGGCCTGAGCGTTCGCCAGTCCGAGGTAGGCAAAGGGAAGCACCGCTTCGTCGGTGTCTCCGTCGAGGTAGGCTTGGTACAACTCGACGGCTTCGTCCGGCTTGTCCAAACGCGCGGCCGCGGCCGCTTTGGACAGGCGTGCGGCCTGGGCGATTTCACCCTCGGAGGTCTGCTCCAAAGCGGAGCTCGCCTCGTCATAGACCGCCTGCCACCGCTCCTGGCTCGATGCGTAGACCTTGTCGGGAACCTCGATATCGGCGTTCTCGCGGATCGCCTCCATCTCCGGGGAGCCCTCCACGGGGACACTATAGGCCCACAACGCCGGGCTCAGCGTCGAGGATGCCTCGACCTCCTGGCTCTCGACGTAATTAAAGCCCACCCAGATACCAATGACGGCCACAAAGACGGCGACAATCCCGCCGATGACGAGATTGCGATTCTCCTCGATCCAGGAGACACCGCGCACCGAGGCTTGGACGAAGGCATCCGAGCCCTGCGCCGCGGTCTTCTGTTCCGGGGAGCCCGACTCGGGATTGTCACCCTCGCCGCCGCTCTTGCGAATCTTGATTGCCATATATGTTCTCCTTACCCTCGCTTCACAGCGCACAAAGCCAGCCGTCGTGGGCTGTCATGGGGTGGAATCATCGTTGAAAAAGTCGCGCTGATACGGTCCAGAATTCGGCCGGACCAGCGAGTGGCGGACTATATTGATGCCACTAGAGAGTGTCAACCGGGCCCGCCGAATGGCTTGAAAATAAGAGAGTGAGAAACAGCAGCCGACGCTGCACTAGATTCTGCACGACGTCCATCTTATTGTCTCGCTCATGGACTCGCTGACTCGCCGACTCTCTCACTCAGTGCCTTTTAACCAAATGTGAGCCATGACCATTCCGCAACTATGCTGCGAAGGCCGGCCTCTCCAATTTGCGTGCGCGTGCCTGCTCGCTGCGATCACCCTCATCTCGCTGCCCACCTCGGCGCACGCCGCCGACGGGCAGGTCTGGGGCGGCCTGGCCGTGGCCAACGCCAACGACGGGGCCGACGGCGGCCAGTGGGGCCCGGGCGCCCAGTTGGGGTTTCGGACCGGCATCTCGGACTTCTGGAGCTTCGTGGGCGGCGTCGACGCCAGCTACCATTTCTCGTCGACCGATGACGACCTGGAGATCCCCTCGGCGCAGGTGCTCGGCCTATTCGGCGGCTTTCGCTACAATCTCGACATCTTCCAATATATCCCCTACGTGGGCCTGTCGGTGGTCAACTTCGCGGCGGCCCCACCCACCGAGCCCGGCGAGGAGGTCTCGCGCGTGGCCGCAAAGCTGTCGGTGGGCGTCGACTGGAGGTATAGCCGCGAATGGTCCGTGGGCGGCGTCGTCGAACTGCACGCCCCCCTGGACGAGCCGGACACCTTTCCGTTTTACTCTACCCTCGGAGTAAACTTGGCGTATCATTTCAGGCTGTGAGGTCGCTGAGAACACTTCCGAACCTATTTTGGAATAAGCTCGGCGCCAGAACCCACCTTGCTCAACAGCCGTCCAGAGTGCTATTAAAGCAAAGTACTCCTTGAGGAATCACATGCTGTTGGATGGACGTTATCGCCCAAACGGGTGGCGAACGCCCGTCACTACCACCGATCTGAATAGTCACCGCCATGAAGCAGATGCTCAAGACCACTCAGAAATTCGCCATCCCGGTGATCATCGTCATCATCATCGCGGCGTTGGCGGCGTTGGCCGACCAGCACACGATTGATCAATGGTTCGGTGCGGTCGTCAGCGTGATGGCCACCGTGCTGTTTTGGAAACCGCCGGTGCCGATCCTCGAGCAAATGCCGCTGGTGGTCGTGGTGCTCTTCGGGGGCGCGATCTTCTTCACGCTGCGCTTCAAATTCATCAACCTGCGTGCCTTCAAGCACTCCATTGATGTCACCCGGGGCAAATATGACAACCCCGATGACCCCGGCGAAGTCTCGCACTTCGAGGCGCTGAGCTCGGCGTTGTCGGCGACCGTCGGTCTGGGGAATATCGCCGGCGTAGCCATCGCAGTCAGCATCGGCGGGCCGGGAGCGATCTTCTGGATGATGATGACCGCTCTTTTCGGTATGGCGAGTAAATTCGCCGAGTGCACGCTCGGCCAGATGTACCGGCGCGTCGACAAACAGGGCAACGTCAGCGGCGGCCCGATGGTCTATCTGCGCGACGGCCTGGCGGAGATGGGCCCCTCGTTCAAGCCGCTCGGCGTCGCGCTGTCCGTGATCTTCGCGATCCTGTGTATCGGCGCCTCGTTCGGCGGCGGAAATATGTTCCAGGCCAACCAGAGCTTCCAGGCGGTCAGCGAAATCGTGCCCTGGCTCGGCGGCGACCACGCCGAGGGCGAGGTCGTGCTTCAGGCCGACGAACCCAAGGAATTCGAGCTGTCCACTCAGGCCGTGCGCTTCAGAGTGCCGACCCAAACCGAGTCCGAAGAGGGTTTCGAGACCCTGTACATCCCCACGGGCAGAGCCTTCACGATCGACGAGGAGGATTGGACGCGCCAAGACGACGCGTATACGACGACGGTGTCCGTGGCTTCCATGCGGCCCGACGAGCGCTATAACGTCAAGGCCGGCACCGTCGATGTCATGGAGATCGGGGTCATCGACGGGCGAAATATCTCCGACTGGGCGGCGGCCTCGGACATGACCGTGACCAACCCGGAGCCCATCACCGGCGGCTCGAACCCCAAGGGACTGATCTACGGGCTGATTCTGGCCGGCCTGGTCGGCCTGGTGATCATCGGCGGCATCCAGAGCATCGCAAAGGTCGCCTCCAAGATCGTGCCGGCCATGTGTGCCGTCTACGTGCTGGCCGCTCTGACAGTCGTCTTTATGAATTACGAGCAAGTACCAGGGGCGATCGGGCTGATCTTGAGTGAAGCGTTCGCTCCGAGTGCGATCTGGGCCGGCGGACTCATCGGTGTCTTCGTACAGGGGGTCCAACGCGCCGCCTTCTCCAGTGAGGCCGGCATCGGCTCGGCGGCGATCGCTCACTCGGCTGCACGGACCGACGAGCCCGTGCGCGAGGGCATCGTCGCGCTGCTCGAGCCGTTTATCGACACCATCATCGTCTGCTTTATGACCGGTATCGTCATCGTAATCACCGGTGTCTACACCGATGATACAACCGTCGGCATGGAGGGCATTTCACTGACCAGCCGCGCTTTCGGCTCGGAGCTGAGTTGGTTCCCCATCATCCTGTCGGCGGCGGTCGTGCTCTTCGCCTATAGCACAATGATCTCGTGGAGCTACTACGGTGAGCGCTGCTGGACGCGGCTCTTCGGCGCCAGCCAGTCGATGCCCTATCGGATGATCTTCCTGCTATTCATCGTGCTCGGTTCGATCTCGAGCCTCGGCAACGTCCTGGACTTCTCCGACTTGATGCTGCTGTCGATGGCCTTCCCGAATGTCCTGGGCGCGGTCCTCTTGTCCGGAAAAGTCGCCGAGCGGTTGGATCGTTATTGGAAGAGCTATCTGGATGGAGAGTTTGAGGAGTATGAGTAGAGAGAGGGTGTTTGGGGGTTAAATTGGACATCGTACGAGCGGCGACCCTCTCCCGGGGCAGGTGTGGCGCACCCGCGGAGAGTTCCAGGCGCCCGGAACGCCCGCTACTCCTGCCCGCGGCCGCGCAACACCGTTTTTATGGGCGTCCCCTCGAAGCCGTAGACCTCGCGCAGCTTGTTGACGAGGTAGCGTCGGTACGACGGCTTGACCCCCTCGGGGCGGTTGACGGAGAACAAAAACGTGGGCGGGCGGATGGCGACCTGGGAGGCGTAGTAGAACTTCACCGGCCGGTTCTTGTGCATCGGCGGGTTGTGCTGGCCGAGGGCCTGCTCGAGGAAGCGGTTGACCTCGGCGGTCTTGATGCGCCGGTTATACTGCTCGAAGACCTTGTCGACGTTGTCTAAAATCTTGTGGACCCGTTGGCCGGTCAGCGCGCTGACGAACATGATCGGCGCGAAGCTCATAAACGGCATCTCGCGGTGGATGGCGTGGACGTACTCGCCGGCGGTCGCGGTCTGTTTGGGTACCAGGTCCCACTTGTTGACGAGGATCACACAGGCCTTTCCGCGGTTTTCGATGACGCTGGCGATCTTTTTGTCCTGCCAGGTGATCCCCTCGATGGCGTCGACCACGAACAGCACCACGTCGGCGCGGTCGATGCTGCTGATCGCCTGGACGACGGCGAACTCCTCGAGGCGGGCCGAGATCTTCTTCTTTTGGCGCAAGCCGGCGGTGTCGATGAGCAGGTACTCGTCGTCGCCGCGGGTGATGCGCGTGTCGATGGCGTCGCGAGTGGTGCCGGCGACCTCGCTGGTCAGCAGCCGGTCTTCACCCAATAAAGCATTGATCGTGCTGGACTTTCCGGCGTTGGGTTTTCCGACCACGGCCACATGGGCGAACGGCTCGCGCTCGGCCTCGCCGTCTTCCTCGGGGATATAGCTGATCACCTCGTCCATCAGGGCTGCGACGCCGTGGCCGTGCTCGGCGCTGGTCGGATACAGATCCGAGCCGAGCTCATAGAACTCGCCGAGATACTGCTCGGGGTTGACCGGCGTGTCGATCTTGTTGACCACGAACAGCACCGGCTTGGTCGCCTGGCGCAACATCTGGGCGATCTCGCGGTCCGACGGCAAGATGCCCTCGCGCGCGTCGAGCACAAAGAGGATCAGGTCGGCCTCGTCCATCGCCAACTGGGCCTGATTGCGCATCTGGCGCAGCATCGGCTCGTCGGACTCGGGGACGAACCCACCGGTGTCGATGACGGTATAGTATTTCTCGTACCACTCTCCGTCGGCGTATTGCCGATCACGGGTCACCCCCGCGAAATCGTGGACGATGGCGTCACCCTTCTGTGACAGGCGGTTGAACAGACGGCTCTTACCGACATTGGGTCGGCCGACAATGGCAATCAGGAAACTCATAGCTTAGGGGTCCAGGGGTCCAGGGGTCCAGGGGTCCGGGGGTCCGGGGGTCCGGGAACTGATTAACGGCAGGAGCCAAGGCCCGGAGTCAGGAACTGCGATGTGCGTGGCCTGTCGCTGTTGCCGTTCCACAAGCCTCGAGCCTATTCGTAGCCGAAGCGTTGTAGGGCGTTGGGGTCTTCGCTCCATTCGGATTCGATGCGTACGAAGGTCTCCAAAAATACTTTGCGGTGGAAGAACGACTGCATGCGCTCTCGTGAGGCCTTGCCGATGGCTTTTAGGCGCTTGCCGCCCTTTCCGATGACGATGCCCTTTTGGCTCTTGCGCTCGACGTGGATGATGGCCGAGACCTCGAGGAGGTTCTTCTCGTCGTTTTCGATGAAGCGCTCGATCTCGACGGCCACGCTATAGGGCACCTCCTGGTGGGTCTGCTCGAGGATCTGCTCGCGAATGAACTCCGAGGCGATGAAGCGCTCGGCCTGGTCGGTGAGCATATCCTGCGGGAACAGCGGCGGCCCTTCGGGCAAATGCTCGATGAGCACGTCGACCAGCCGGCGCATATTGTCGCCCTTGGCCGCGCTGACCGGGACGACCTCGGCGAATTCGTAGCGCTCGGCGAGGCCGGCCATCACGGGCAAAAGGAGGTCCTTCTTTTTGACCAGGTCGACCTTATTCAAGATCAAAAAAACCGGCTGTTCGACCTGGGCGAGCTTCTCGAAGATAAACTCTTCGGAGGCTGGCACCTCCCCTTCGCCCAGACGATCGACCTGTTCGATATAGTCCTTGGCGTCGATGACGTGGCAGACCAAATCGACCTCGTGCATCGCCTCCAGGGCGGTGTCGACCATGTTTCGGTTGAGCAACTTCTTGGCGCGATGGATGCCCGGAGTGTCGACGAAGCAAATCTGGCCCTTTTCAGGGAACGTGCGCACCCCTAGAATCCGATTGCGCGTCGTTTGCGGTTTGGCGGTTGTAATCGCCAAGTCGACACCTAAGATGCGATTCATCAGGGTAGACTTGCCCACGTTGGGTTGACCGATCAGCGCCACAAACCCGGCGTGAAAATCGGCATACGCATCATCCTGGCTGTTCTTCGGTTCTTCGATGTTATTATCTTCCATGGCTCGGCAAATCCATCTCGGTAGATCGCGGTTGGACGCTGCTATATCAGTCGGCTCTGCGATAGCACAGCGCCTCGCGCTGGTGATGTGCATTTTTGCGTTGGCGTTCGCAACAGCATGTGAGGACCCGCAGCAGACGCAAACGGAGGCCTTCGAAAGTGCCGAGGCGCGCTACCGCACCGGCAAATATAACGCCGCCTTGGACGGATATGAAGCGTTCCTCGATGCTTATCCCAGAAGTCCTCTAGCAAAAACTGCCGAACTTCGCATTCGCTGTATTCACCGCGAGGTGCGATCGGTGTTGATGCGAAAGGATATGCCCCGTCCCGATTATGTGCGCGCAGCGGAAGAAGACGACGATTCGGATCTGCCCGAGGTGGTCCAGTGAGCCACCTGCGCATCCTACTCGGCGCGAGGCTCCAGGCGCTCGGGAACCGAGCCTCCGGGCACTCCCCCGGTTGGTGGGCCGCGCGCGTGGGCGCCATCGTGGTGGTCCTCGGCGGGCTGATGGGCCTGGGCCACGCGGCCGCCCCCGGCCTGCTCGAGCCGCCCAATGACGTGGTGACCGCCATGGGCATCGGCGATCCTGGCGACGAATCAAACGGCCTGCCCTCGGGCGCCGCGGCGCTCGAGGCCGCCTTCTGGCTGGCCGCGCTCGCCTCGACGGTGCTCAACTTTCGCGTCATGGAACTTTTATTTCGCCGCCGCGACATCCGCTCGGTCGAGTCCTACCCGATCCGGCTTTACGCGCTGTATGTCGACCGCCTCATCGCCTCATTGGGCGAGGCGTTGGCTGCCACGGTATTGTTGGCGCCATTTTTCGTGCCCCTGCTGTGGCACGGCGGCGGCTTGGCCGCCTCGACGAGCATCGCGCTCATCGGGCTGGGCCTTATCGCAAGCTCGGCGATCGGCTTCGCCGTCCAACTCGCCGCCGGCTACACCCTCGCCGGCGGGTCGCCGGGCGATCAAGACCAGAAGAAGCACAAGAGTCGGGATATCTACGGCGGCTCCGGCCAGATCTTCTTATACTCGCCGGGCGTCGCGCTGGCCGTCTCCGTGCTGGTCATCTTGCTGGCCAAACTCGCCCTGGGCGAGGTGCTGTGCGCCGGCGAGACCACCCGCGCGTTCAGCGTCGGCCTGGGCATCCTCGGGGCCTCCTTCGCCATCGCGATCTTGACGTCCTATCGCTACTTCGTCGAGGCGTTCCCGGCGATGGCCGCGCGCTTTCGAGAGGCGGACTTCGTCGGCTTCGAGGTCTCCGCGCGCCACCAGACCAGCGAATTCGAGCGCCCAAAATTCGGCGAGCGGCTGCTCCCTGCCGGGGCGCGCGCGGTGTTCCGCGCCTATGCGCTCCAATTTAGCCGACGCTATATGCTCGCCCGTTGGACCTACGTGCTCGGCTGGTTTGCCGCGGGCATCGCCGTCTTTCGACTCAGCGAGGCCGCCCTACCCATCTGGCTGGTCGCCACGCTGCCGGCCATCGCCGCGGCGAGCCTGGTCAACCCGTGGGTGCGGCTGTCGACGCCGCGGATCCGACCGGAATACCACAATCTCTTGCCGCTGACGCCGCGCGCCGACCTATCAGCCGCTGCCCTATTCGCGCTGCGCGAATGCCTGCTGGTGACCGTCCCCTACGCGCTCTTGGTGCTGCTCGCCCAGGGCCTGCGCCACCAAGCTTGGCTCGACGGCGCCCTCCTCGCCGCGCTCGCCGTAGGCGCCTGTGTGGCCTCAAACGGCGCCATGACCGCCGCCTGGCGGCTGTGGGGCCGCTCTCGGGTGGTCGAACTCTTTGTGCCGGTGGTGCTGGCGATCGGGTTGGTGGCGGTGGCGAATTTGTCGTTGGTGGCGCTTGTGGTGGTCGAGGTTGTTTTGGTGTGTGGGCATTTTGTGGGGTTTGCGGGTGGAAGGGAGAGATTGAGCGTGTGACGAGCGGCGACCACCGAACCGTCATTGAGTTCCACACCGCACCGTATTAGAAACGTCCGAACATCGATCTCCTCAGCCGTAACGAATCAACCATGCCCGACACACCCCGCCTCCAAATCAAAAACCTCACCAAGCGCTACCGGCGCTTGGTCGCCGTCGACGATTTCTCGATGACGGTCAACGCCGGCGAATTCGTCGGCTTCATCGGGCCGAACGGTGCGGGCAAGTCGACCACGATGGGCTGTGTGGCCGGGGTGCTGGCGCCCGACGAGGGCAGCATCACCGTGGCGGACGTCGACGTGGTCGAGCAGCCGGTCGCGGCGCGCGCCGAGATCGGCTTCGTGCCCCAGGAACTCGAGCTCTACGATTATCTGACCGGTGAGGAGTTCTTGCGCTTTGTGGCGGAGGTGCGCGGGGTCGACAAGGACGTCCAGGACGAGGAGATCGAGGCCCTGCTCGAGCTCACCGAGCTCGACGACGCCCGCCACCGCGTGGTCAAAGAGTACTCGGGGGGCATGACCCGGAAGATCGCCATCTGCGCGGCGCTGATCGGCTCCCCGCCGCTGTTATTACTCGACGAGGCCTTCGTGGGCCTCGACCCCGAGTCGACCTTCCGCATCCGAAAGTGGCTGGAGTCGTATTGCGACGACGGCGGCGCGATCGTGCTGTCGAGCCACATCCTCGACATGCTCGAGCGCCTCTGCTCGCGCATCGTCATCATGGTCGACGGCGAGCTTGGCCGCGATATGAGCCGCGAGGAGCTCGATTCGCTCCTCGAGAGCGGCGATTATCCCGACCTGAACGCCATTTATTTGGAAGCAGCCGGCAAGACGGTCGAGTAGATCGTCTCGCGCTCATTATTCGGCAGACGGAACCCGAACCCGCCGCCGCTCCTGGCCACGCTCGACAAGCGCGATGTAGCCGTCGTCGGTTTGGCGGAGCCACACGAGCCGGTCGCCGCGCGCGATGCCGGCCTGCACTGCCGGGGCTTCCTGGCTGAGGGGGTCGACCAGCCAAGCGTTGTCGTCACGGACGAGTTCCACGCCGAGGACGTCCTCGATCTGGTCGACCTGCTGGATTCGGCCGGGTAGATCGATCGCGAAGAGGTCGTCGCTCAATCGGGCGACATATTCGGACTCCGCCTCGCCGTCTTCAGCAAGCTCGACCGGCACCCGACCTTCGCCGAGGCGGCCGTCGAAGGCGACCAACGCGCCGTCGAAGGGGGTCGGAAGCTCGACCCGGACGGGATCTGCCCCGCGGCTGGTCGCCTCAAAGACCCGCTGCCCCCCCTGCCAGACCTGCATGAGCGCGCCTGAAACGGGCGTTCCGTTCGAATCGACGACATATAGCTCGACCTGCCGGCGGGCGGCGAGCTCGACCTCGAAGGAAACCGCCCCTCCGTCGACCTCGAAGGTCTCACGCACCGCGCCAGTGGTCGGATTGTCGAACTCGACCTGGTAGCGGCCGTCGAAGAGCTTGTGCGACCATACGCGCCCGTCGAAGGCCTCGGTGTCAAAGTCGGCGTCCTCCCACGGGCCGGCCGTCGGGCGCCAACGCAACGCGCTGCCGTCCCACTGCGGGCCCTGCAGGCCGGTGAAGGTCGCCTCGACGCCCGGCGGAGCACCGATGGTGACCTCGGTGGTGTCATCGAAGTCGCCCTCCCAGGTCGCCGTTCCGAACTCGTCGGTGCTCGCCTCGAGCGTCAGCTCTCCCGGCGCGCATTGCGCAAAACGCCAGTCGAAGGGGTCGACGCGCTCGCCCACGCAGCGCTGTCGGCCTCGATTCGTCCCCTCCCCGTCGGCCTCGCCCACCAGCACCACCGACTCGAAGGTGACCTCCGGGTCATCGCTGAGCAGGCGGACCATGAGGTCAGGGAGTTCATCGGGGCGGCGCAGCACGAGCTCGACGGCGATCGTGTCCGAGTCATCGGGCCGGCCGGGGGTGACCTCGGCGGAGCGCCACTCGTCGAGCTCGGCCCGAATGCTGGCCATCGCCGGGACGCCCTCGAGGGTGGCGCGCCCCTCGGAGTCGCTCAGTACGGCATCGCCCAGGGCGGAATTCGGCGCACTCCAGCGCACGGTCGCGCCCTGAACCGGGTCTCCGTCCTCATCGACCACGCGCGCTTCGACGCTCTGGCCCGGTCGAAGCTCGACTGTGCCGACGTCGACGGTCGAGCCGCGCACGACGCGCACTCTATTGGACAACGCCGGCACATAGCCCGCCGCGTCCACGCGCACTCGAATGGCTCCGGCCTCGATGCCGGCGACCGAAAACTCGCCGTTGGAGTCCGCCGTGGTCACCTGACTGGCCACGCCGATCTGCGACAAGAATCCCGGGTCGACGGACTCCTCGTCGACGTCTCCGGCGGTGTCATCAGCAAAAGCACCGACCGGAATGACCTCGATGGTCGCTCGCGGGATGCCGGCACCGGATCGACTGACCACGCGACCTGTGACGGTGGCCCCGTGGTCGAGCTGCACCTCGATGGTGGCGTCCGAATGGGTGTGAAGGAGGTGGCGAATCCGCTGCACGAAGCCCGGCGCGCGCACCGAGAGCCGGTAGTCGCCGCCGGGAATGGCGCGAAACTCGGCGCGACCCTCCCCGTCCGTGCTGTGGCTCAAGTGGGCCAGGCTGACCAAGTCACGCGACAAGCGCACCTCGGCGCCCTCGACGGGCGTGTCGGCCGGGCCGACGACGCGCACGCGAAGCGGCGAGGCGCGGTCGAGCGCGACCTGCGCCTGGTCGTTGCTCCGAGCATCCTCAGCGAAGTCGTCGAGGGAAATCCCCCCCCAAAAGCCCAGTGAGCGCCGGTCATTGCGCGCGATGACCTCGTAACTCCGGGCCCTCCTCCGGCCCGACGTCGTCGAGGCGTCGATCTCCGGGAGCGGGAGCACTCGGCGGGCCTCGACCTGCTTTTCGACCGGGGGCCACATACCCGGCGCTCCAACGAGGGTATCGACCGCGCGCGAAACTCCGTCAGCGTCGACAAACCGCAGCCCCGGCCCGTCGTGGGGCACATCGATGGGCGCGGGGATGGGCGACTGCGCGTCGACTTTGGCGACGTTCCGGACCGGCTCGGACTCGCCCTCGCTCGTATCGTCACCGGACTCGCACTGCCACAGGAGTGCGCCTAGCCCCACGAGGAGGACCATCAGCGCAATCGCTATGGGAAGTCGGCGTTTCATCTCATCGTCGCTGCAGTGAAGCTTAAATTGCTGTCGCGCTTGGGTTCTCTAACAAAGCTAAACTCTTCGCACCATTGCAGAAATCGAGGGCCTCAACTACAAACTAGCCGCCAACCCACCTGTGACGCTCTGCCAACACATGATGACGATTTGGCCCTGGGACATCGACCTCGCCGGCCAGGCGCAGGTCACCATCGACGTATGCGGCAGGATGCTGTCTGTCGAGCGGCTCGACAAGGCGACTCTGCGGTATCAACTCGGAGATGATCCGGCCAACGCGCGGCTGATCGGCGTGTCTGAAACAGACGACCTATTGCGCTTTGTTCCGACGCTGGGGCCCATCCCACTGCTGGTCTTCCCCGAAACACCGCTTCTGAGCCCGGCCGGCTCCACGGTACGATGCGTGATGCGGCTGCCGCTGCACCTCCAAGTGGGCGTAGGTACCCAGAAGAGCATGAAGCGCGTCGATGAAATCGTGCCGCCGGGGGTCTCCAAGGCACTATACGGGCCGGTCGACGCCGGCACCATCTGCACGTCGATCCGCGCGCCCAACTCGACCTCCGTCGAGGCCGTCGAAGAGCTCGATATGACCCCACGTCCACCGGGCTCTCAGCTCCGTTGCCTCGCCATCGAGGCCGGCGGGACGGCGCCTGCGACACGACACGATTTGGTGGCCTATACCCACCTGAGGGCACGCAATAAGACCGATGAGCCGCTGACCATCAGCAAAGTAATGATCCCCGCCCAGGATGTCTCGCTCTATCAGGCCGGCGGGCACACGCATACCAATGAGGTCAGCATGCGGCTGTCGAGCGCGCAGGAGGCCGAGATCGACTTCTTGAAGTGCCCGGTCAGCGACGCCGCCGCGCTGGTCGATCTCAACGGCGCACGCACCGACGTCGAGCCCAAAAAGCGCCTCATCTTCGCCTATGCATACCGCAGCAAGACCGGACTCGAGTACGGATTCTGAGCTGTGGAGATCATCAACAGCCTCATCGCCAGCAGTGCCCAGTTCTTCAGTGGGGATAATCTGCAGGATTATATCATCGCCCTGCTCATATGCGTCGTCGGCTACGTGCTCTCACGTCTGCTCGCCAAGGGTGTCGAGCGCTTCTTGCGTCGAAAGGGCAACGAACACGGTGCTGCGGTCGCAGGCAAATTGGTCTTCTATCCGTTGGTGCTCTTCGCCGTCTTCGGCGCGTTGACCCACCTCGGCGTCAAGCTCACCGGACTGCTGGCCGCAGCCGGCGTGCTGACCGTCGCGATCGGCTTTGCCGCGCAGACCAGTGTCTCCAACGTCATCTCCGGGCTCTTTTTGCTCATCGACCGACCGT
>JBKGZI010000141.1:0-12639 GCA_046545675.1 Persicimonas sp. | reverse complement strand
CTCCGGCCGCGCCTACGGCGCATCCGGAGGCGGCTTACCCCCAGCTATGGTTTGGTTTCGGGGTCGGGCGAGCATTCGGGCGGTGCGGCTTGATTTGCTGGACGTGGCCGAGCGGCGACCCTCTCTGGGGGTGCGCCCCTCCGGCCGCGCCTACGGCGCATCCGGAGGCGGCTTACCCCCAGCTATGGTTTGGTTTCGGGGTCGGGCGAGCATTCGGGCGGACCGATCGATGGGCGATCATTCGGGCGGTGCGTCTTTAACCCAATCGACCCATGACGTGGTTTCGTGCGGGATCCAAACCATAGCTATGGGTAAGCCGACGCCGGGGGCGCCGTAGGCGCTCCCGGGGCGGCGCACCCATAGAGAGCCTCGGACACCCGCCATCTTCATCTTGCGACGCCCCGAACACCCGCCATCTTCATCTTGTTGAACCTCAGACGCCCGCCACGATTGATTTGCTGGACGTGGCCGAGCGGCGACCCTCTCTGGGGGTGCGCCCCTCCGGCCGCGCCTACGGCGCATCCGGAGGCGGCTTACCCCCAGCTATGGTTTGGTTTCGGGGTCGGGCGGTCATACGGGCGGTGCGGCTCGATTTGATGGACGTGGCCGAGCGGCGACCCTCTCTATGGTTTGGTTTCGGGGTCGGGCGAGCGTTAGGTACGTGGGTGGGGATTTTGAACCCACAAAAAAGCCCCCGCGCAAAACGCGGGGGCTAAACATCCATTTATTTAGACATCACCTAGACATCACAACCAACCATCAATCATCACATTCGAAGTCGGGCGTGCACCACTCGCCGGCTTCGCAGTCGGTATTCTCCAGGCACTCGACGCATTGGGCGGTGTCGGGGTCGCAGACGTCGCCGTCGCAGTCGCTGTCCTCGCCGCACTCGCCGCAGACGTAGCTGTCAGGATGGCAGGTGCCGCCGTTGTCGCTACAGTGATTGTCGCTGGTGCACTCGACACAGTAGTTGCCCGCGTTCAGACAGTACTCGGTGCCGCAGAGCTGGCCGCCCTGGCCGCCCGGGCCAGCCTGGCAGCGGCTGGCGCAGGTTCCGGTCGACAAATCGCAGGCCTCCTCGACGGAGCAATCACCGTCGCCGGCGCATTCGACACATCGGCCGTCGATGGAGCAAGTGTCGTCGCCGGCGCAGTCATCGGCGTCGGTGCATTCGACGCACTCGACCGCCCCGTCGACGGTGTCGCAATACGGCTCGGTGACATCCTCGCCGCCGGCGCTGCAATCGTCGTCGCCGGTGCAGACCACGCATTCGCCTCCGTCGTCGCAGATAGGCGCCGAGTCGGGACAATCGGCGTTTTCGGTGCAGTTGGCGCTGGTGCATGTATTGTCGTCGGTGCAGGTGCCGGCCCCGGCGCAGTGATCGTCGTCGGTGCACTCCACGCAGGCGTCGCCGCCGTCGCAGATGGGCGTGTCGCCGTCGCAGCCGTCGTTGTCGGTGCAGACGACGCACTCCAAGTCCTCACATACCGGCTCGCCGGACGGGCAATCGTCGTTGGTGGCGCATTGCTCGCATTCTTTGTCGACGCAGATCGGATCGGCGGCGCCGCAGTGGTTGCTGTTGAGACACTCGACACACTCGCCATCGGCGGTGTCGCACAGCGGCTCGCCGGCCGGACAGTGGTCGTCATTGGCGCACTCCACGCAGGTGTTATCGGCGTTGCAGACCGGCTCGTCGGCGCCGCAATCGTCACCGTCGAAGCACTCGACGCAGTGGCCGGTGTCGGTGTCGCAACTGGGAGCGTCGCCGTCGCAATCGGCGTCCGAGGTGCATGCTTCCATGCACTCGTTTTCGCGGTCGTTACATACCGGCTCGCTGCCGGGACAATGGTCGTCGGTGGCGCACTCGACGCACTCACCTTCGGCGGTGTCACAGGCGGGCGCCGCCGCCCCACAATCGTCGTCAGACAGACATTTGCTACATTGACCGGTCGAGGTATTGCACAGCGGCTCGCCGGCCGGACAATCATCGTCGGCGGCGCATTCGACACACTCGCCGGTCGAGGGCAGACAATACGGCTCGGTCTGCGGGCAACTGAAGTCACCGCACTGGTCGCCGACATCATCGCCGCCGGAGTCCGTGGTAGCCGCATCTGTGCCATCCTCCGAGCCACCGGCGCCGGTACCGGTCTCCTCGGTACATCCCCAGGCGGTGACGGCAAAGATCAACAATAGTCCAAGCAACATGCGTCGCATGACAGCTCCTCAGCATCTGAATTGGAACGAGATCAACTCTTCCATCAGGCTAACGAGCGCCGGCGGTTCATACAAAAATTTGGGCAAATAACCGTACACAGCTTGAATACACCGTGCGTGCTCGAGTGCATTTACGTCGATCTTTCGACTCTTGGCCCCACCAGCCTCCGGTGAGCGTCTACGATCGAGAAAGTGAGAAAGTCAGAGAGTGAGAAAGTCAGAACAAAACTCCAGACAACCGAAAGACCATTGCTGTATCTAACTTTCTTACTTTCTCACTCTCTTACTCTCTTGTAGCCGATCAGCAACTACTATCGGCGCTGCGCAAACCACCCCTAAGCCAACTACTCGGCGTAATTACACTCAACCCAACCGCGTCACGAACCAATACAACGCCACCAACAACACCAACGCCGCCACCACCACCATCGCGCGCCGGCCCCACTCTTGTTTGCGGGTCCATGCAACCAGCGGGAAGGCGAGGCAGACGATGGCGATCTGGCCGAGCTCGACGCCGAGATTGAAGGAGAACAGCGCCGGTATGAGCGCGTCGGTGGGCAGGCCGACGTTGTCGCGCAGCACATACGAGAAGCCGAAGCCGTGGAGCAGCCCGAATAGGAAGGTGAGCACGAAGATATGCTTGCCGGGCTTGCGATCGAGCAGAAGCTCGACGGCCAGCCAGGCGATGGACAGCGCGATGAGCGGCTCGACGACCGACGGCGACAGGCTGACCAGCTCGAGCGCGCTGGCCACCAGGGTGATCGAGTGGGCCAGCGTAAATGTGGAGACCACCCACAGCAGCCGGCGAAGCTGGCGGGCGGCGACGAGCAATAAGATGACGAATAAGACGTGGTCGAGGCCGAGCACGATGTGCAGTACGCCCTGCCAGGTATATTGGGCCAAGACATCCCACAGGCTCGGCTCGGCAAACGCCTTGCCGTCCTCGCCGACTTTGCCGCCCTCGCCTGTTTCGGTGCTGTCGACCAGATCGACGGTGTAGGTGGGCGTATCCCCGTTGAAGACGGTCGTGTGGATATCCTCGCCGAGCTGGATGCGCCCGTAATGCGTGTAGCCGCGCGGCGCCTCGAGCATCACCCGGTTCTCCAAGGTGACCTCGCCCAGCGCCCCGGCGCATTCGGCGGTATATCGAAAGAGCAGCGCGGGCATGCGCTGGGGGCTTTCGACAAAGCCCGGTTGCGCTGCCTCACACTCCCGGCCGTCGTTGAAGACGGCGAGCTTCTCGCTCAAGTAGGTGCCCACCGCCGGCTTGATGAGGGGCAGCTCGGCCTGATCGACGTAACCGTCGTCGTTGGGATCGAGCTCGAGATGATCGGCCAGGTCGTCCGGAGAGATGCCCAGCAGCAGGTCGACTTCGCGATCGTCGGGACGGATCTCGACGTGCAGCGTGCTGATGGCAGTCTGATGGGCCTGCGCGGGGGCGGCCAGCAGCAGCCCACAGAGCGTAAAAAACGCCACAAAATAGGCGCGAAGGTGTGCGATCGGTGGCGCACCCATAGAGGTCAGATCCGTTTGGTGTCAGAACGTGGCTACTCGGCGCTCGCCGGCTCGCTGTCGACTATCGTCAACAGCACGACCGGCTCGACGCGCAAGGCTAAGGCCAACGACACCAGGTTGTCGAGAGAAATATTGCGCCGGCCGTTCTCGACCATCGACAGATAGGAGCGATTCAGCCCGGCCCGCTCGGCGAGCGTGGACTGCGACCACTTCATCTGGCTGCGCAGACGACGTAAGTTGGCGCCCACTTGTCTGCGAATATCCGTGATATGAGGATCCTTGGAGGCCATAATCTTCCAGGTCGAACGCCAGGAGCCGCTACATGCAGCTTATGAGTGGTTTGACGCGAATTTAACAAACATGGCCGAACCGCGCAACGCCGTTTTAATGCGCTCGCTGCTCTCATCTGCGCGACGATCGTCGCTCTAACAGGGTGACGGCAGGGGTTCGGCGGGGCCGGGAGGTCCAGGTGGAGCTGAGGCGCGTTAGTAGTCCCAGGAGAGCTTCAAGGAGACGCTGCGGCCCTGCAGTTGTCGGCGTGAATCGAGGCTACCGACGGTCTCGGGCTGGGCGACGTCGAGCAGGTTCTTGGCCTTCAGACCCAGCTTGAATTGCTCGCCGAGCTTCTGCGAGAAGGTCATGTCGACGGTGTGGCGAGGCTCCTCGTAGGTGTCCGCCATCCCGTAGCCGCCCACGCGCACGATGCGCCGGCCGTAGACGTTGTACAACATGGCGGCGGTGGTGCCGATGTCCTCGTTGGTATAGCCGAATTGCATATTGAGCACATACGGCGATTGGCCCTGCAGCGCGCGCTGGGTGCTGGTGAGCACCTCGCTCTCGCCGATATCGATCTGCGACCAGATCAGGGCGAGGTTCCCGGCCATATAAAAGTCGCGCATCCCCGTGCCCAAAATCCCGAGCCGCTTTCGGGCGTCGAACTCGATGCCCAGATTGGTGGCGCCCTCGGTATTCTGGAAGCTCTCGCGCGGCGGTGTCCCCGCCTCGAGCACGACCTCGATGGGCCGGGAGAAGTTTTTGACGAATCCGCCCACCGATACCGATTCGCCGCGGTCTGGATACCATTCCCAGCGCGCGTCGTAGTGGGTGATATGGGCCGGGTCGAGCTGGGCGTTGCCGCAGGTTTGGCGCCCGCCGACCACGCTGGTAAAGCACGAGGGAGACAGCTCTCGGAAGTCCGGTCGGTTGATCGTGCGGGCGACCGCCGTGCGCAACTGCATATCCTCGGCGAACTCCCAGGTGGCGCCCGCCGAGCCCAGCACGTCGGTCCGGTCGAGCACGGTCGATTCGACCTCGTCGCTGAACAGCGGCTCGGTGATCACCTCCTGGCGCGACTTCTCGAGGCGCGCGCCGGCCGTGAGCGAGACGGTCTCGGTCAGCGGCAGCGTGCCGACCAGATAGGGAGCCAAGATGGTGTGCTGAGCGCTATAATTATCCGTCGAGCGGGTAGTCTCGAGCAATTGGTAGCCGTCGGGGCCAATATTATCGGCGGTGAGCAGCTCCTCGGGAGCCTGGGTCCGCTCTTCCTCGGAGGGCGGCGGCTCGGCCTTGAAGGCAAACCGGCGCGTGGAGACGACGCGGTCCTTGTACAGAAAGTCAGCGCCGAGCTTCAGCTCGGCCTCGAGCTCGCCCCAGACATCGATGGGAAACGTCGCCGCCAGACCCATATCGTGGCTATTGTCGGCGAGTTCGCTATACAGCCGGCTGTTGCCGTCGGGCCGGTTTGACAGCACCCAATCGTCGAGGCGCGGCTGCCAATCGTAGCGATAATTGCGGCGGTCGGGCTCGTCGCGGGTCGCCCGGCCGTAGCCGTAGCGCCAGTTGATCTTCGGGCCGGTCCACCAGTCGAGCTCGTGCTCGCCGCGCAATTGGTGGAACATCAATTGGCGCTCCAGCCAGCGAATCCAGCCGATGCGAATATCCTCGCCGGTGTCCTCGAAGTGGCCCTGATAGCTGCGCGCCGTGTCGTCGGTCAGCCGAGAGACCAGCGACGTCAGCTCGATCTTATTTTGCTCGTCGAATTGCACCCCGCCGACGAACATCCCCGACAAGGTGACCGTGTCGGTGCGCTCGTTGAAGTCATATTCGCTAAATTCAGTCTGGGTCGGCTCCAGATAAAAGACCTCATTCCAGCGATTGACGTCGTGGGCGTTGTCGTAGCCCAGCGCGAGGCGATAACCGACGTCCCAGCCGAGCAGGTCGACGGTATCGCCCACATCGGCGGAGACGCCGATATCGGGCAAGACCGTCTCGCGGTGGGTCGAGTAATTATTGGGCATCGCCTCGCCAATTTCCTCGAGCTCCTCGGCGGTATAGCCGTCGTCGGAGAAGGTGCCGCTTTTCTTGAGCGGGCTCTTGGCGGCCGCGCGCTTCACGCGTCCCGGCAGCGCACGCGTGCCATCGTCGAAGCCGAGCCAGTCGTAGCTGCCGCCGCGGTAGGTCAGCCCGTCTTGGAGGGTCGTCATCGTATTGCCGCCCACCGACAGGTCGACGTTGAGCGTAAATTCGGAGGGAAATGAGCGCGTGCGCATGCCGATCACGCCGCCGCCGAAGCCGCCGGGCATATCCGCCGAATAGGTCTTCTGGACGACGACGCTCTCCAGAATGGAGGTCGGAAATAGATCCAGCGGGACGACCCGCCGCTCCGGATCGGGGCTGGGCAGCATCGATCCGTTCAATAGCGAGCTCGCGTAGCGCTCGCCGAGCCCGCGTACATAGACATGCTTTCCGTCGACGACCGTCAGGCCGGTGACCCGGCCCAGCGCCGAAGCCGCGTCGGAGTCGCCCGACTGCGAGAATTGCTCGGCCCCGATGACATCGGCGACCTGGTTGGTCTCGCGGCGCTCCTCGAGCAGCGAGATCGTGCCGCCCTCGATGCGCGGGATGGTCACCGTGAACGCGTCGAGGCGCACCGAGGTCGGCGTCAGCTCGAAGTCGATGTCGGTCGGCTCATCTGCCACCACGTCGACGCCGTCACGGCTGGCCGTGCTGAATTGCGAGTGGATCACCCACACATCCCAGGTGCCGACGGGCACCTCCAGCTCGAAGCGGCCGTCGGCGTCGGTCTTCGCCTCCACGTCCAGCCCGCGCACGAACACACGCGCACCCTCGACCGGCTCGCCACCTTCGAGCGAGACGACTTGGCCGGCGAGCGTGCCGGTGTCATCTCTGCCAGAGTCTTCTGCATGTGCGAGAGCAGGCAGTAGAACAAGTAGAAAGAAAGCAGCAAATATGGCCGCTCGTGTGGCTTGCTTCAGCACTTCCAAGGCTCCTCGGTACACAATTGCACGGTGCGCCGAAGCTGCACCGCGCTCTCGAATAACTCGGCGTCACTGATCTGGCCGAGCAGCCGCTCGGCCCGGTCGTAATTGCCATTTTTGAAGTGGGCGTAGGCCAGCGTATAGATGAGTTTTTGGTCCTCGAAGAGCCCCAATTTGGCGAGCCGAGCTTCGAGCGTGGCGAGCTCCTCGAAGCGCTTCTGATCGAGCAGGATGGCCGCGCGCTGCTTGAATTTGGCGGGTTGGTCGGAGACCTGCGAGTTCATATATAGCGCTCGCTCGAAGGCGCCCGCCCGACGGTATAGCTCGGCCGACTCTTGGATGTATTTGGGGTCGGTGTGAGCTGCTCGCTGCATCAGCTCACCGGCGGCGATCAGATGCCCGTCGGCCATATAGGCGTGGGCGAGGTGGACGGTGATTTTGGACTCGGCCGGGTAGCGCAGCCTGGCCCCCTCGAGCAGGCGCTGGGCGCGCTCGAAGGCGCCGGCCTTTCGAAACGCCTCGCCCAACGCCAGATAGTCGTCGACCTGGCTATCGTCACGGGCGAGGAAGGCCTGGCCGATCTCGGCCGCCTTTCGAAAGAGGTCCATCTCGACGAGCAAGAGGACCTGCCGACGCATAAAATCGGCGCGCTCGGGGAAGCGCTCGGCGCCGGCCTCCAGCGCCCCCCAGGCCTGCGGATGCTCGCCGAGCTGGCGGTGGGCGTGGGCCTTCATCAGGTGCATATCGGGGATCTCTTCGCCGGTCTCACCCGCGCTGTCCACCGACGACGCCGTGCGCTCCCAATCGCGCAGGTGGTAGTGGGCCTGGGCGAGGTAGACGTAGATCATCTTGTCGGTCTTGCCGTGGCGAATCGCGTCGTCGAAGTGGTCGACGGCGCTCTTATAGGTCTTTCGCTCCAGCGCGATGAGGCCTTTGAGCGTGTAGTAGGTCGGCCGGTCGAAGTCGGCGTCGGCGGAGGTGTCGACCTTGGCGAGCTCGCGCTGGGCGCGCTCGTGGTGACCGTCTCGCAGGAGCATCGAGGCGAGCTGGATATAGTCGGGCTCGTCGTCGGGTGTGTCTTCTGCAAAGGCGGTTGGGCTTGCTAGCAATATGATTACCAGGGCCAGGAAGCTGGTTATGTGGTGGTAGCTGCTCATGGGTTGCGTTCCTTGTAGTTGCTGCTAGCGACGGAGAACCCCACTGCCTTCGCTTCGCTCGTTCCTTGTAGTTGCTGCTAGCGACGGAGAACCCCACTGCCTTCGCTTCGCTCGTTCCTTGTAGTTGCTGCTAGCGACGGAGAACCCCACTGCCTTCGCTTCGCTCAGGCATCTCCCCTAGGAGGGGAGAATCATACCGCCCAAACACCCGCCCCGGTTGTTGAGGCGGAATAACAGCCCCCCGCGGCCAGCGGGGGGCGCGGCGGCGCAGGCCGCCGCGGGGGTTCCACAGCAATCATTACGCTCAACACGCCCACACTCACCTCAACTCGAATTCAAAAGGCACCGTCGCCCACGTCTTGACCGGCTCGCCGCCGTACATCGCCGGCTCGAATTCCCATTGACGAAGCGCCTCGGTGACGATCGAGTCGAAGACCCCCGGCGGCGTCGCCCGCTTGATGCGCACGCGCTGGACGCGTCCGGAGGAGTCGATGAGCGCCTCGGCGAGCACCGAGCCCTCGATTTGCTTGGCGATGAGCCGGCGCGAAAGCTCCGGCTGGACCTGGCGACGCGGCCGCGGCTTCTCGTCGACCGAATCGGCGGTCATCACCGACGGGCGGGACTCGCCGAGCAGCTCGTCTCCCAGCTCCTGCATCTCGGAGGGCTCGACGCCGGGCATCTCCAGGCCCACCGAGCCGATCGCCGAGCCCAGATTCGGCGGCGGAGCGCTGTTGGAGGGGGCGGGCCGCGAGGCCTTCTTTCGGCGCTTGGGTGGCTTCTTCTTCTTTTCAGGCGGCTTGGGCTTGGGGGCGGCCGAAAATTCCTGGGTTCGCTCGAGCTCGGGCTTGTCGGGGGCCTGATTATAGCCGTTCATCAGAAGCATCAGCCCGAAGACGGTCGCGGTGCCGCCGATCATGCATACCAGGGCGCCGAGGGCGCGTTTTCGCCGTGCGCTGTCTTCTTGCGCGATGCGCCCCACCTTGATCCTCCCCTTCTCTCCGCTACGCTCCGAGTGGGGAGGGAATCCATGCTCGCGCGACGTCATCCGGCCTCCTGCTCGGTGGCCACGCCGACGTCTGCTGCACCAGCGAGCCGGCATTGATCGACGACCTCGATGAGCTTCTCGGAGGGGACGTTGCGGTCGACGATGACCAGCACCTGGCCGTCGCCGCCGGCGAGCAATTGGCGCACCCGGCTCTGGAGCATCCAGGGCTTGACCGGGTTGCCGTCGACGAAGACCGACGAGTTTTTGTCGACGTAGACCCGAAGCGCCTTGGTCGACGCGGTGGAGGCGCTCGCCGCCCCCGGCCGCTCCAGCTCGAGCTGCATATCTTTGACGAAGGTCGTCGAGACCATGAAAAAGATCAGCAGGATGAAGACCATGTCGATCAACGGTGAGATGTCGATCTGCTGCTCTTCTTGTTCTCGGCGTCGAAACCTCATGATTGACCTCGAATATCGTTGAAAGACGCGCAGATCACATCTTCGAGCTCGTCGAGCTCCTGGCCGATCATCTGCTCTCGCCGGTCGAGGATGCGACCGACCACCAGAGCAGGGATGGCGACCGCCAGACCCATTTGAGTGGAGATCAGCGCCACCGAGATGCCTCCGGCGATGCCGCCCGATTGGCTAAAGAGGGACATGGTGCCCAGCGAGTCGAAGGTCTCGATCATGCCGGTGACCGTGCCCAATAGGCCGGCCAGGGGCGCGGCGGCGACGATGGATTTGACCAGCGTGGAGAAGCGTTTCATATCGCTCTTCAGCGAGCCGAAGGCGTCGTCGAGATAGCTGCGAAGCTCGGCCTGTCTTGGGAGTCCTTCGAGCCTGGCGAGCGCCACGCCGCGCTCGACGGCGCGTGTGATCACTCCGGCGGAATCGAGCCCCTCGCCATCGAGACCTCGCGATACGAGCTCGCGCAGGCTGAGCCGCGAGCCGCGCTGCAGCGTCATCAACCGCCAGCCCAGCGCGAACCACAGCACCAGGGTGGCGACCACCAACGGCCCCATGACGAAGCCGCCGGAGGCCAGGAAGCTCAGCAGTTCATCGAAGATACCGGCCAGCATCAGATCGCCCCCAGATAGTCGTCGAGGTCATCGGGCGTCTCGACCTTCTCGAGGCGCGGGCGAGGCTTATCTCCAGAGGGCTTGTCTCCAGCAGGCGCCTCGTCATCAAACCCGCGGGCGATCCGCGCCAGGTTCATCAACCTGAGCGCGCCGCGCTCCATGGCAGTGGTGATCGAGCCGGCCCAGCCCTTGAGCAAATTGCCGACCAGCAGCAGCGGGATGGCCACCATCAGCCCGAGCTGAGTGGTGACCAACGCTTCGGAGATGCCGCCCGACAGTAGCTTGGGGTCGCCGGTGCCGAATTCGGTGATGATGTCGAAGGTCGAGATCATGCCGGTGACCGTGCCCAACAGCCCCAATAGGGGCGCGACGGCCGCAAAGACCAGGATCGCCGAGCCGAAGCGCTCGATGCTGGGAAGCTCGTGGAGGATCGACTCGCTGACGACGTCTTCGAGCTCGTCGCGTCCGGCATCGAGATTGGCCAGGGTGTTGGCGAGCACCCGCGAGGCCGAGCCGGAGGCCACCTCACAGCGCTCGCGGGCGGCGTCGACGTCGCCGGCGAGCACAAATTTGCCGGCCTCGTCGAGCAGACCGCGCGTATTCGCCCCGGAGCGCCACAAGATCAGCACCCGCAGCAGCACCAGCAGCACGCCCAGCCCCCCCAGCCCCACGATGACCCATGCGATGACCCCGCCGCTGTTGATGATCTCGCGCCAAGTCTTTTCCTTTCGCTCCTCGACGGGCTTGTCCAGCGACTCGAAAAGGAAAGCTTGCAAGCGCTGCGGAGACTCACCTTCTGCCAGCGCGCGCGCCGACTCGGCGGCGTCCTGCTTCCACAGCTTCAGGCGCCCGTCACCGGCCGGAGCCAGGGCGCCGGCGACCTCGTCGCTGACGCCGTAGGCGGCGACGTTGCCAACCCGCACGATCTTGCCGTCTTGCTTCGAGCCGTCGGGCAAGAAGAACGCGTCCATCTCGGTGCGTATGCTCCCATGCTCGCGCAGCAGCGAGGTGCTGGTATCGAAGAGCATGCCGACGGTCTTGGTTTCGTCAATCTGGTCTCCATCGCCAGCCTCGTCGACGGAGACTCCCCACTTCTCGAAGGTCACGTTGGCCTGCTCGACGGTTGTCGCCACGCCGTCCTCGCCCTGCGAGGCTCGCTCGGCGTCGCGCTCGACCTCCATGAGGGTATCCTCGAGGCGGTCGCCCTGGGTTTGCAGCGACAGCAGCCGCCCCTGCAGGGTGTCGAGCTCCCGCTCGGCGGCGCCGAGTTGGTCGCGCTCACGCTCGTCTAGCTCGACGAGGCGCTCCTCGAGCGCGTCTCGCTGCGCCTCCAGATAGGAAACCTCCTGCTGATAGGCCCCCTTCAGGCCCTCGTCGGCCGAGGCATTTCCCCCGAGGCCCATGCAAACGATCGTGATCGCGCCTAATGCAGATAGTCGTCTGATTAAGATGGCTCTCATTGCTCACCTCGTTCTTGCATACTTCGTGGGGACAGCGCGCCGGGCAGCTCGAAGAAGCCGACCCGGATATTCTTCTGGAAAGCGTCGAAGAGCGCGTGGACCCGCTCGCGGTCGGCCTTGGCGTCGAGCGGCTGCCAGCGCCAGCGCTTGTCTGCTTCAGGCATATGCTCTCGGCGGGCCATGCCCACCCGGCCGTCCTCGGTCTTATAGTAGATGGCGACCATCCCCACGCGGGCGACATCGGCGAGCACCTCGTCGCCGTCGACCTCGACGACCTGGCGGTACAGGCCGTTTTCGCGGGTCAGGCGAAGCTCGTCCTCGACAAATTGCCACAGCCTGGCGGTCGCCTTGTGCGGCGTCACCAGCCCCTCGTCGAGCTGTTCTTCGAGCTTGTCCAGCTCGCCGAGCCGCTCGGTGCGTTTGAAGGGCAAGCTGGTCTTCACGGTCTTTCGCACCGACTCGATGGCGCCCACCACCGCCGGCGCGAGGTCTTCTCTGCCGGCCTCATGCTCCTCGATGCGCGAGCGATGCTCGTCGATGGCGCGCCGAAGCTGGGTGAGACGGGTCTCCTCGCGCTTGATCTGCACCTCGAGGTCGGCCTTCTGGCTGCGCGTCGAGCGCAGCCGGGAGTCGATATCGGCCTTCTTATCCTCGACCTCACCGGAGAGCCGCTCGACCTGTGAGCGCAGCTGGGCCAACCGCTTCGACCACTCGCCCAGGTCGCCGTCGGCGGCCAGAGCGGTGGTGGTCGCGAAGAGCGCTAGAATAAGCGTGATGGTGGTGATGGGGTGTTTCATGGGGTTTCTCACTCTGGTTCTTCACTGAGGGCCTCTCCTCCCCGCGCGTTTTTTCGCGCGGCACGGTCAAGCCGCATAAAGGAGGATCGAGGTGGGGCATCCTCTCCTCCCCGCGCGTTTTTTCGCGCGGCACGGTCAAGCCGCATAAAGGAGGA
>JBKGZI010000140.1:0-12655 GCA_046545675.1 Persicimonas sp. | reverse complement strand
ACGTCAGGCGATCCGCTCGGCCCATGAACCACCCTCTTTTCGGATCCATGCCCCTAGCGCCTGCTTTCGTACGCATTGAAGGCTTGGTGCTTTTAGAAGAGAACGTAAAAATTACTTTCGAGCGCGACGATAGTGTCTTTGATGTCCCCTATTCCTCTAGCGCGCGAGATGTGCAGCGATACTGGAATATGATGACGGTCGATCAATTTTACTTTGTCGAGCTAGATGTCCCGTGTAACACGCTTAGCAATACAAGAAGATTGATGCAGCTTGTGCAGCACTTTTGGTCAAATCGGCTTCGGGAAATCTTTCCCGATGAGGAGTTTATCTTTGATATTAGTGAGACAGGATTTTTCGACGAAAACGGCCTCTGTCTAACATTTTATCAGGAAAGTGCCGGCGCGCTTCGCGCGCCGCAAGGAGGGGGAGTGGGGCGCTCGTGATCCGCGGGCTCCCTCCGGTCCGAACAACGGACCGTCGGTCACCACGCGGCTACAAGTGCCCTGCTACGCTACGCTCCGCAGGGCGACGCTCCACTACGTTCCGCTCATCGGGAAGCTTCGTTGATCATTTTTGGCTAATAGTAGGGTCGCAGGCTTGGGAAAATAGAATCGTGCCTCGCGTAGCAACCAACCTCCACTCAAGCCCCCTGCTCCCTCCCGGGCACCTCCATCTCAGACTGTGCCTGCACCCATCCCAGCACATCATCCCGCATGAGCATCCCCCGAAACTGCCCCTCGTGGACCACGGGAACCTCGGCGAGGCCGCCACGCAGCATCTTTTTGAGGGCGCCGCCGGCGTCGTCGTGCAACTCGACGACGGCCAGCTCGTCTCGGCTGGAGGTGATCTCGGCCACCGGCGTGTCGGGCCAGGCGTCCTGGTCGATGTGGTGGACCTCGGAGAAGTCGACCATGCCGACAAATTGGCCGTCGTCGACCACCGGGAAGCGATCTCGCTCGGTGTCGACGATGTACTCGTCGACCAGCTCCTCGATGGATAGTTGCGACGGGACCGTCTGGGCGTCCTCGCGCACCAGGCGGCTGACCTGGACGCCCTCGAGCGCCTCCTCGAGTAAGATCTGCGAGTAGGCGGCGGTCGCCGAGCGGCTCAAAAACCAGCCGATGATCACCAGCCACAGCCCGCCGACCAAGCCGGTGCCCAGCAGGGGCACCGAGATGCCGAAGGTCATCGCTACACCGATGCCGATGAGCCCCCAAGAGAAGCCGCGCGCGAGCGCCGACGACCAGGCGGTCGCCTTTTTGAAGTCGCCGGTGGCCTGCCACAGTATCGCCCGGAAGACGCGCCCCCCGTCGAGCGGCAGCGCCGGGAGCATATTGAAGACGGCCAGCAGGATATTGATCGGGCCGACCCAGGCCAGCACTGAGGCGACCGGACCGAATTGGCTGAACGCAGCCACCGGATCTTCGAGGTTGGCCGGGTCGAGCGGCACGATCAGGTTGAACCACCACAAAAACAAAATACCCAACGCCAGGCTCATCAGCGGGCCGACCCCGGCGATGACAATCTCGCGCCAGGGCGTATTTGGCTCCTCTTCGATGTCGGAGACCCCGCCGAACAAAAACAGCGTGATGCTGTTGACGTCCATTCCGTAGGCTTTGGCGGTCAGCGAGTGCGCCAGCTCGTGGGCCAGAAGCGACACGAAGAATACCAGCGCCGCCGCCAACGACACTCCCCACAAAAGCACCGTGCTCCACTCCGGGTGCCACTGCGGGAACACCCCCACCGCCAGATGCCCCACGATCAACGCGAAGATGACCAACACGCTCCAGTTGAGCTTGATGCGAATCCCGAACAGACTGCCCAGGCTCATCGATTCACTAAACATGGATAGACACCCGCGACATCAGATACGGCGAAGAATCACGATCAGCGGCTGCGCCGGCGCGCAGCCGCCACGGCAAATGTGTGCACCGGGCAGGTCGATGCAACGGTTGGCGTGCCTAGCGTCACATCCCCCATAGACATCCACGACCACAATGCTATGAAATGCCGGCCGCAGGTCGTCTGTTACCAGCCGGCATACCAACCGCATTTGTAGTAGATTGGAGCAGTTTCGTGACCAAGAAGACCAATATTTTGAGACTCGCCGGCGAACTTTGCATCAAATCGCCGCAGGTCAGACGTCGATTTACCGACCGCCTGTCCCACAATATCAAAGAGGCGCTCGACCGCGCGGGCGTCGATTATAGATTCGAGCGTCATTGGGAGCGCATCGACGTCCACTCCGACGATGAGCGGGCGCCCGCGATCTTGTCGCGCATCTTCGGGATCCAGGGTGTGCTGCCGGCGACGGTCCACGACTGGGACTCCCTGGACGACATCCTCGATATCGGCGAGGAGCTGTGGCTGGAGCGGGTGGCCGGCAAGAAATTTGCCGTCCGGGCCAAACGCGTGGGCAACCGCGACCAGATTCCGTTTAACTCCGGGGACGTCAATCGCCAGCTCGGCGCGCGTCTGTTCGAGGCCAGCGCCGGCGTCGATCTGGACGATCCCGAGGTCGTGGTGGGCTTGGAGATCCGCGAGGACGCGGTCTTCTTCGTCGAGGAGGAGCTGCCCGGCCCCGGCGGGCTGCCCATGGGCACCGAGGGCAAGGCGCTGGCGCTGATGAGCGGCGGCTTCGACTCGGCGGTGGCCGCCTGGATGATGCAAAAGCGCGGCATCGACCTGGATTTTGTCTTCTTCAACCTCGGCGGCCCGGCTCACGAGCGCGGCGTGCGCGAGGTGACCAAAAAGCTCAGCGAGGACTGGTCCAACGGCTACCAGCCCGAGCTGCACGTGATCGACTTCCGCTCGATGATCGCCGAGATGAAGGAGAACGTGCGCGGCAGCTATTGGCAGCTTCTGCTCAAGCGGCTGATGATGCGCGCGGCCCACAAGCTTTGCGTGGAGTTGGACTACCCGGCGATGATCACCGGCGAGTCGGCCGGCCAGGTCTCCTCGCAGACGCTCTTGAACCTCGCCGCCATCCAGACGCCCATCCCCACGCCGATGTTGCGGCCGTTGATCGGACTGAACAAAGAGGACATCACCGATCTGGCGCGCGTCGTGGGCACCTACGATATCTCCAAGGGCGTGCCGGAATTCTGCGCGCTCGACGGCGGCCAGCCGGTCACCAACGGCACCGCCGAGCGCCTCGATCGCGAGGAAAACCGGGTCAATATGGACCTGCTCGCCCAGCTCGTCGACCAGCGCCAGACCCATCGGGTCTTCGAGATGGCCTCCGGCGAGGAGCTCGTCGACGTCGAGGTCAGCCGGGTGCCCGAGGGCGCCGTGGTCCTCGATCTGCGCGCCCGGGTCCCCGACGGCGCCTGGACCTACCCCGACTCGGTGCACATCCCCTTCGAGAAGGCCATCCAAAACGTCGGGTTTTTGCCTCAGGAGGCCACCTACCTGCTGTTTTGCGAGGTCGGCCTCAAGAGCGCATTTCTGGCCGAGCGCATGCGCCAGGCAGGCTTCGACGCGCATAGCTTCCGCGGCGGCAGCCACCGCCTCAAAAAGCAGACGCGGCGACAGACGGCCTGAGACTAATTCGTCACGGGTACTCACAATCGCGCATCTCATGTTATGGTGGTCTTCTAATGCAAAGGACGCGAGACGTAGTATTGGCTCGGATGGGATGACTTATGGCTGATGAACCTTCGTTTCACCGCTTGCTCGCCACGCAACTCGAGACGCTCGAGCTGAGCCCCGACCAACCGCCTTCGGAGGAGCAGTGGCGGGACTTTCTCACCGAGATCGACGACGCCTATGAGAGGCGCACCGAGGGTGCGGTCATCCTCGACAAGAACTTCGACAACCTCATCGCCCACGCCGTCGACGCTTTTATCCTGCACGACACCAAGGGCAATGTCGTCGAGGCCAATAAGGCCGCCTGCGAGATGCTCGGGTATACCCGCGAGGAGATGCTCGCGATGCGGGTGGCCGACTTCGAGATGGAGCTCGACCCGGGCGCCATCTGGGATGATATGACCGTCGACGAGGTCTTCACCGTCGACGGCACCCACCGCAGAAAGGACGGCACGACCTACCCTGTAGAGACCCGTGTGGGCGCTTTTATAGTCGACGGCCAAAAGATCGTCCTGGCCCTGTGCCGCGACATCACCGAGCGAAAAGCGGCCGAGGAGAAGCTCAAGCGGCTCAACGAGCGGCTGCAGTCGGCCCGCGACGAGGCCATCCGCGCCAACCACGCCAAGAGCACCTTTTTGGCCAATATGAGCCACGAGCTGCGCACCCCGCTCAACGCGGTCATCGGCTACTCCGAATTCATGATCGAGGAGATGCAAGATGAGGGCGAGGAGCTGTACGTCCCCGACCTCGAGCGTATCTTAACCGCCGGGCGACACCTGCTGTCGCTGATCAACGACATCCTCGATCTCTCCAAGATCGAGGCCGGCAAAGTCGAGCTGGACGTCTCCTCGTTCGAGCTCTCCGAGCTGCTCGACGATATCGACGCCACGGTGCGGCCGCTGGCCCAGAAGAATAATAACGAGCTGACCCTCGAGCTGGGCGACGAACTCTCCGGCACCCAAGACGGCCACGCCGCCGAGATGCGCTCGGACATCACCAAGATCCGCCAGATCTTATTCAACCTGATCAGCAACGCCTGCAAATTTACCAACGACGGTGAGGTCACCGTGCGCGCCACCGCCCAATCGGGCGGCGAGGCGGTGCGATTTTCGGTCAGCGACTCCGGGGTGGGCATGACCGAAGACGAGCTCGAGCGCGTCTTCAAGGCCTTCCAGCAGGCCGACGCCTCGACGACGCGCAAATTCGGCGGCACCGGGCTGGGACTGGCCATCACCCGACATTATTGCCGCATGCTCGGCGGCTCCATCGACGTGGAGTCGACCCCCGGCGAGGGCACGACCTTTACGGTGATCCTCCCGCTCGACGCCAGCCTCCACGCCGAGCAGCCCCACGAGCAATCCTCCGTCGAGGTCGAACCGCTCGAGGCCGACGGCGGCGGTAGATTGCGCGAGACGGTCCTGGTCATCGAAGACGACGAGAGCGCCCGCGACCTGCTCCGGCGCACGCTCCGCGCCGAGGGCTACCGCGTGGTCACCGCCACCAACGGCAGCCAGGGGCTGCACCTGGCCCGCGAGCTCGAACCGCTGGCGATCACCCTCGATCTGCTCATGCCCGAGATGGACGGCTGGCAGGTCCTGAGCCGGCTCAAACGCGACGAGCAGCTCGCCGATATCCCGGTCATCCTGGTCAGCATGCTCGACGAGCGAAAGCGCGGCTTTGCGCTGGGCGCCGACCACTATCTGGTCAAACCCCTCGAGCGCGAGCGCCTCGTCGACATGCTCGCCGGCTACCGCACCAATGGGGTCACCGACGGGCTCTGCCTGATCGTCGAGGACGACGGCCCCACCCGCGAACTCATGGAGCGCATCATCAGCAAGGAGGGCTGGCGCGTCCAACAGGCCGAAAACGGCCGCCTCGGCCTCGACGCCGCCCGCGCCGAAGCCCCCGACCTGGTCATCCTCGATCTGATGATGCCCGAGGTCGACGGCTTCGAGTTTTTGGCCGAGTTCCGCCAGGAGACACAATTCGAGGACATCCCCGTGGTCGTCGTGACCGCCAAGGAGCTGACCGACGCCGAGGTCGACAACCTGGCCCAGGCCACCACCCAGATCATCCTCAAGGCCGGCCGCAGCGCCGGCGAGCTACTCGCCGAAGTCCGCCGATCACTGCGTAAGCTGGCGTAAAACCACGTCTTTTCACCACAGCGGGCACAGAGAGCACAGAGTTAAAGCAAGCTGGGATCTCGCCAATTCGAAAGCGCCAGCAAAATCAACCTCTGGGAACTCTGTGACCTCTGTGGCGAGTGCCTTTTCTTCAATCTGCGACGAATCGACATGCAAAAAGCCTTCTCGGAATCCTGCGAGCGCAACAAAGCCCCCATCCTGGAGGTCCTGCGCGAGATCTTTGGCGATGCCGGTAGTGAGGCCGGGAGCGATAAGAAGCGCGTGCTCGAGATCGGCTGCGGCAGCGGCCAGCACGCGGTCCACTTCGCGGCGCACCTGCCGCACGTGACCTGGCAGCCCAGCAACCAGCCCGGCCGGCTGGAGAGCATGCGTGCCTGGGCCGCCGAAGCCGACCTCGACAACCTCGAAGACCCCATCGAGGTCGACCTGCTCGACGAAGAAGCCCTGCCCGGCAACGGCTACGACGCCATCGTCGCCTCCAACGTCATCCACATCGCCCCCTGGCCGGCCACCGACGCGCTCTTTGCGCTGGCCGCCGAGTCGCTGAAGGAAGGCGGGATTGTGTTTTTATACGGCCCTTATCGTTATGAGAGCCGCCCCCTGGAGCCGAGCAACGAGAAATTCGATATGTGGCTGCAGGCGCGCTCGCCAGCGAGTGGGCTGCGTGTTTTCGAAGAGGTCGATGCGATCGCTGAGAAGTACGGTTTCGAGTTGGTCGAAGATCGCGCCATGCCCGCCAATAATCGGGCGATTTGGTGGCGGCTAGGGCGCTGAGTCTCCGCGCCTCAGCCCTCTCCGAGCAGCCGCGACTTCTCCGTCTCCTCATAAGTCAGCTCGAACTGATCAATCGCCTTCTTGTCGAGCACTTCCAACATTTCGTCGATATCGTCGGTCACGGTCAACAATTCGCGATCTTCTGGCGAGATCGTCCCCACTTCGATCATCATCGTCTCGACGAAGTCCAAGATGGGCTTCCAATAGTCTTTGCCCATCAGCACGACCGGAAAATCGTGGATCTTGCCGGTCTGGATCAGCGTGAGCGTCTCGAAGACCTCGTCCATGGTGCCAAAGCCGCCGGGCATGATCACGAAGGCATAGGAATATTTGACCAGCATGACCTTGCGCACGAAGAAGTAGCGAAAGTCGATCCATTCATCGAGGTAGGGGTTGGCGACCTGCTCGAAGGGCAGCTCGATATTGCAGCCGATGGACTTGCCGCCGACGTCTTTGGCGCCGCGGTTGGCCGCCTCCATGATGCCGGGGCCGCCGCCGGTCATCACGGTGAAGCCTTTTTGGGCCAGCGCCGCGCCGGTCGCGCGGGCGAGCTTATAATAGTCGTGGCCCTCCTCGAAGCGCGCCGAGCCGAAGACGGTCACGCACGGACCGACGAAGTGCAGCTTGCGAAATCCGCGCAAAAACTCCCACATGATGCGCACGAGCCGGACGAACTCGAAGCGGCGCGTCTTCGGCCCCTCCAAAAAGCGAATCTCCTGCTCTGACTTGCGGATCTGGTGCTTGTCGGGCTCGTGCGACTTGCTCACGGATACTCCTACTTCGGTAGATCTTTGGAGCTTGGCTGCGCTTCTAGCTGTTGTCTTCACGCACAGATCAGCTATAACGCAGGCGTCGTGGAGCGTCCAACTTATACGTTCATCGGCACGCTGATCGCGGCGCGCAACCCCGAGATCGCCACCGGCGCCATCGGGGACTTGCTCGGCGATGAGAATGCGGCGCATCCGCACCCACATCGGGCTGATCTATGCGACCAGCCGCGCTCAGCTCCAGCAGATTTCGGAGGGCATCGACGGGAAGATTTTGGGCAGCGAGTTCGCCTTCCCCAGCCAGACGGTCTACCTGGAGCGGCAAGAATACCGGTGCCCGGGCATCCTGCCCTGGAATCCAGACCTCGAAGGTCTGGCACCGGGATATCCGGTCATACGGTATGCTCGCCGCCGGCAATGAGGTAAGCACAGGCCACATAGACCGAGTGCAGCAGAAGCAGCAAGCTGCCAAACGCCGCCACCATCAGACCGGCGCGGCCGAGGAAGAGGTCCTCGAGAACCGGAAGGATGGTCCCGAGCATAAAGAGCGTTGCAAGGATGGAGTAGGGCACGATGCCGGTCGCCCCGAGCAGAAGCGCCGGCTTGCAGCGACACTTATCCTGCACCGCCCACAACACGACGAAGGTCAGCATCGAGGCCGGGATCCAGAAGATGGACCCGAAGGCGGTATTCGCATCGATGAACGTCCAGTTGGCGACGGTGCTCGTACATAATAGGCCACAAGCCCATATCGGCACACTGGCGAGCATGATGGCGGTGAACGTCCCGACAAACGTCTTGTCCTTCATCTCCTGCCTCCGCGGCCCTTATTTTGGTGCTCAGTCTCAGTTATGGATCTTAAGCACATTGCGGCCCACGAGAATCAACCTGGACCCCCGAACCCCTGAACCCCCGGACCCCTGATCATGTTCTTCGTGTGGAGCCAAAAACGCATCAACGTCAAAATCGCCTTCTGGGGCCCACCGGACAGCGGCAAGACGACGACCATCCATGCGCTGGCCGGCCAGATTGCCGCGCGCGCCGAGGCCACCGACGTGGCCGAGCGGCCCGAGCGCGCCGAGCTGGGCATGCGCCGAAACGCCCAACCGGTCGAGGTCGACGAGCCCGATACCCGCTTTACGACCTATTTTTGCCACCCGCCCGGCAAAGTTGGCGAATTTGCCGGCTACCCGGTTCACTACCAATATAAGACGCCCGAGCAGCCGCTCGAGGGCAATCTGGCCCTCGACAAGGTCCTCGACGGCATCAGCGCGGTGGTGCTCGTCGCCGACGCCGCCACAGAGCGCCAGCGCGACAACGAGGCCGCGCTGCGCGACCTGGTCGACCGGCTGGCCGAGCGCTTCAACATCACCCCTGGCACCATGTCGGCTCGACTCGACCAGCTCTTCGGCGACGATGGCCCGCTGCGGCTGGTCCTGCAGGTCAACAAGCGCGAGGTGCCCGACGCCGCGAGCGGCGACGAGGTCCGCCGCGGGCTGATGCTCCCGGAGTGGGTCGAGGTGGTCGAGACGTCTGCCATCGAAGCCGAAGGCGTCTGGGAAACTTTCGAGATGGCAGGGGAGGCGATCCGGCCGCTCCTAGAGGCGGCGAAGGAGAGGGGTCGGATTCCGACGTCTTGATCCTACGCGACCGAAGGGAGCGCGCAACGCGTAGTTTAGCGTTGCATGGGTAGCCCGGGCCGACCGGAGCGAAGCGAAGGGAGCCCCGGGAGGATCCACAACAACCTAAAATGTTACGTCTCGAACACCACAACAACCCAAAACGTCACTTATTGATTATTGCGAAAACTCGTAATGCATCATTCGTGGCGAATGAGCATCCCACCCTCGGCTCCCTTCAGTCGGCGAGGGCTACCCTTGCGCCCTTGAAAAGCAGGGCGCGGAGCTCCCGTTGGTCGCTTTTGGATCCTCGTTACGTCCGCAACTCCACCTGCGTCATCACCGCCTCGTCATTGACCGTAAAATCGATCAAATTGAGCCGCAACTGCGAGGCGAAGCCGCCCGGGCAACTGACCGGGTGGCCGTTGTAGTCGTATTCGACCGGCATGACGTCGTGTTTGTGGCCGTGGAGCAACAACGCCTGCTCGTCGACCAGGTCGAGGGCGCCGACCAGGTCGTCGACGCCGTCGGCCGGCGCCATCAGGCCGCCGATGCCCGCCGAGCCGTTATACCAATCGTCGGTGATGTGGTGGTGGAGCATGCCGACCACGCGCATGCCCTCGATATCGGCGCGGTTTTTGTCGAACCAGTCGGGCACTTCTCTGTAGATCTTGCCGACGGTGTTGGGCAGCCACTTTTCGGTGGGATGGCGGTCGTGGAGGCGGTCGCGGTTGGTGTCGACCTCCAGCAGCGCCACACCCCCATCGAGCTTCTTGATACGCGGCTTGCGCGGGGTGACCACGTCGAAGAAAGCCTCCATGGGCTCTTTGGGCACGCGCTCATAGAGGTTGAATCGGTCGTGGTTTCCGGGGATCACAGTCAGCTTATCGTCGCCCCACCAGCCGGTGACCTCCAGGGCGCCGCGGATCTCTAAGAACTCGGTGGGCAGGCTGCAATGCGACAGGTCGCCGGTGATCATCAGATGATCGACGCCGACCTGATGCAGGCCCAGAAGCGCCTTTTTGATCAGGTTGGTGTACAGGCGGCGCCGCTTTCGGTAGCGGTGGCCGAGCTCGTTAGAGATCGCTCCGATCTGGTGGGAGAAATCGGAGACCGACTCGTGGGCGCCCATCAAATCACGCAGCCGCCGCATCAGCGAGACCTCCCCGGGCACATGCGGGTCGGTGATCTGCGCCAGACGCAGCTTGACGTCGCTCGGGCGCAAGAGCGTGCGGGGCCGAGTGCGATCGGTACAGTCAATCCAGCGGAAAATCGGGTGGGGCATTACTCTCAGTCGGCGATTTCAGTCTCGAGCTGCTCATCGACGCCCAGCTCGAATCTACGAATCCAATCCGGATACTTACGCTCCAAAAATCGATCCGTCAGTACCGCCTGGGCGGCCTCACAGACATCATAGATGAGCGCGACATTCAAGCTGGCGCCGAGCACCGCGCCGACCAGCGGCAGCGTACGCGAGGGGATCGACTCGGCGGCGCGGCGCTGCATATTCTTGGTGACCGCGCGCCGGGCCAGGTCGGTGACCTTTTTGGAGGCCTCCTGGCCGACCTGCTGGTTCATGAATTTTCCGAGCGTGCGCCCGGCGATCTGGGTGACGCCGCCGTGGGCGACCGCCCCGACCATCAGCGACTTTCGGACCGCGTATTCGCGCAGGTTCTGTCGCAAGAGCATCGGCTCGATGGCCGCCGCGCGCGAGCCGCCTAGCGCCACCGCCATGATCTCCATGGGCAGGTCGGGGTTCTCGCGGGGGTCGAACCCATAATACCAGCAAAAGCGGCTGCAGATATCGGCCGTAAGCCCCAGCAAAATGGGCGCGTCGGCCAGCGACAGCGCCGCCCAGCTAAACGGCGCCAGGCCTCCGGAGATCCCGCCGGCCACCGCGCTGAGCATCAGCCGCATGGTCTTTCGATTGCGCAGCAGCTCGTCGACCTGGTTCATAGTGAGCCGCTGGATGTCGGCAAAACGCTCCACCGGAGCGCCCGATTCCCGGTATTCCTGGACGACCCGCTCGGTCATATCGACGTTGCTGACCCGGTCGTCGAAGATCGTCAGCGCCCGCTCGACCACCTTGGAGATAAAGTCCAGGTTGGTGATGCTCGCCCCGATCCACTCGATGGGCGTAAACAGCTTGCGCACGATGCGCGTGAGGCTGTTGGGGTCGAGGCGCTTCTCGACGAAGTATTTGACCCGGGCGGCGGCGTCCTTGTCGGCGTGGGCGAGGGTGACGCCGTCGAATTTACAGGTCAGATGCTCGAAGGCGCGCTCATAATCGCTGACGACCAGGTACATATCGAGCTCGTCGACGCCCGGCTCGCGCTCGGGGTCGGCCCAGTCGATGCGCTCGGCCGAATGCCGCACCACGCGCACCGCGTGCGGCTCGATATTGTAGGTGCGCACGTACAGCCGGATGAGCTCCTCGTCGGTGTCGCTGAGCTTGGGCTTCTCGGCCACCTGCGCCAGGGCGTGGGCGAGCCGGCCGGGCAGCGTGCCCACCCGGCGAGGATGCTCGCGCATGACCATCAACTCGAGCAGGCGCTGGGCGCGCACCGGGTTGGACTCGACGGTCTGCGAGACCTCGTCGAGCAGCGCGCGCCTGGCCGGGGCGCGCTCGTCCTCGTCGCTGCTCTCGTAGCCGGCGAGCAGAACCTCGTAGAGATCCGCCAATCGCGGATGGTCTGCGTCGTAGGGCCGCCGCTGGTGCCAGTCGCGCAGCGTACGCTCCCGCTCGGGGTCGTCGATGGCCAGCCGAATCGCCGCCCGGGCCGGCTTTTCGAGCCACGGATAAGTCAGCCGGCCGCCCATGGCCGCGTCCGCCAGAAGATCGAGCCACGGGCGCATCTGCTGGGGCTCTCGCTCGGCGGCGCGGTCGCAGGCTTTGACCAGATTGGACATCGGCGAGCCGACCCAACTGGGCGTAAACTGGCTGACCAAAAACAGCCCGCCCACCAGCGCCGCCGAGTCCCAAAAGCTCGCATCGAGCTGCAGCCGCGCCAGCGCCATCAGGCTGCGATCGGCTCGACGGCCGTCATCAGCGGTCTCATCGAGGCGCACGAAGGTGTTGACCAACTCATAGAGCCACTCGGGCTCGTCGGGCAGCGCAAAACGGCCCAACGCCTCGGCGGCGTGAGCTTGCTGGTCGATGTCGCCGTGGCGCCACAGCGCGATGGTGGCCAGCGCGGCCATCGGATGGAAGGCCGGCCGGCCCGCGCGCGTCGACCGGGCGATGCGCTCGAGGGCCAGACGCGCGTTGCCGCCCAGCTCCGCGAAGGTCTCGCGGCCGAGCACCTCCCACAACGGCTTGTGCTGCAAGCTGTCGCGGCCGCGAAACAGCCGCTTATAGCCGAGCTCCTGGGCGATCAGCAGCGACAGCGTCTCGCGCACCCGCTCGGGCTGGCGCTCGAAGTCGCTGGCCACCCGCTCGAGCACGTCGGCCGGCGGCATCTCCAGAATAGCCCGCCAACGCGCCTTGAAGTCCTCTTCGAGCTCGTCGGACAACTCGGCAGACACCTCGTCGAGCACCGCCGCGCTCGACTCCTCGAGCAGACCTGCCTCGGTCAACTCGGCGGCGTCGGGTTTGATGAACGGCTCGTTGTTGGTCTCGTTCGACATGGACTCGTTTGTTTCCTCGTTCATTTCAAGACTTCCGCCGCAGGTTCACCCGCTTCCAATCCGCTCGAGCGCTCGAGAACCCCAAACCCTCAACCCAAAACCCTCAACCCAAAACCCAAAACCCAAACCCTCAACC
>JBKGZI010000139.1:0-12736 GCA_046545675.1 Persicimonas sp. | reverse complement strand
CGGGCGGGGAGGAGGCCGCTGTCACTCATCGAAAATCGCCGACTTGAGCGCCGACAAATACTTGTCGTTTTGCTCGTCGCGCTTTTTGGCGAGGCTGGCGGCGCTGGCGGCGCGCTGGGTCTCGAGGGTCTCGTCGGGGATCTCTTCGAGGAAGCGGCTGGGCTCGCGGTCTTCCTCCTGGCCGTAGCGTTTGCGCACGGCCGAGGAGGTCAGGGTGAGCTGCTCTTGGGCGCGGGTGATGCCCACGTAGGTCAGCCGACGCTCCTCGGCGATGTCGAATTCGCTGTCCATGCTGCGGCTATGCGGCAGGTAGCCCTCTTCCATGCCCACCAAGAACACGACGGGGAACTCCAGGCCCTTCGAGGAGTGCAGGGTCATGAGCTTGACTCCCTTTTGGTCCTCGGCGTTCTCGCCGGGGTCGGCGCGGTCGAGGGTGATGCGGGTCAGGTAATTGCGCATCGTGCCGGTGTTGTCGCCGTCCTGGTATTGGGCGATCGACGATAAGATCTCGTCGAGGTTGTCGATGCGCCGGCGGGCGATCTTGGGGTTCTTCTCGCCGCTTCGGATGTGGTCGACCATGTGGGTGCGCTGGAGCACGGCGCGGGCGACCTCGGCCAGGCGGATACTCTTGTCGTTGGCGGCGGCCTCGAAGCGGTCGTTGAATAGGTCGAGCATGTCGACGAATTCGGCGATCTTCTCGGAGACCCCGAAGCCGATGCCCTCGACGTGAGAGGGGTCGTCGGCCAGCCGGCTGAGCGCGTCGTAGAAGCTGAGCTCCTCGGCGTGGGCGTAGTCGCTGATGCGCTCGAGTAGCACCGGCCCGATGCCGCGCGGCGGGACGTTGACCACCCGGCGCATGCTGACCTCGTCGTTATGATTGACGCAGGCGTTGAGGTAGGCCACGAAGTCCTTGATCTCCTTGCGGTCGAAGAATTCCTGGGAGCCCAGCACCGTATACGGGATGCGGTAGGTCCGAAGCGCCTCCTCGAAGAGCCGGCTCTGCGGGTTGACGCGGTACAGGATGGCGAAGTCGCGGTATTTGAGGTTCTCCTCGAATTTGAGGCGCTCGATCTCGGCGGCCACGTACTCGGCCTCCTCGCGCTCGTCGACGCATTCGACATAGCGCAGTGGAGCGCCGTCGCCCTTGGCGCTCCACAGCTCCTTTTCCTTGCGCACCGAGTTGTTGGCGATGACCGTATTGGCCGCGCGCAAGATATTGTTGGTCGAGCGGTAATTTTGCTCGAGCTTGACGACCTTGGTGCCTTCGAATTGCTTCTCGAACTCGAGGATATTCTCGGCGATCGCGCCGCGAAACCCGTAGATGCTCTGGTCGTCGTCGCCCACCACGCACAGGTTTTGGTGGTCTTTGACCAGCTCACGCAAGAACATCAACTGGGTCATATTGGTGTCCTGGTATTCGTCGACCATGACGTATTGGAAGCGCTTCGAATACTTCTGGCGCACCTTTTCGTGCTCTTTGAAGAGCACCACCGGCAGGCAGATCAGGTCGTCGAAGTCGACCGCGTTCAGTCCGCGAAGCGCCATCTGATAGTAGGTATAAATCTTTTGGGCGTAGGGCATCACCGGGTCGAATTTGAGATCCGGGAGATCCTGAGGCTCACAAAAGCCCATCTTGGCCTTGCTGATGAGCGAGCCCACCCGCCTGGGATCGACGACCTTGGGGTCGAGTTTGACCTCTTTGTAGGCATCTTTGATGACCGACTGCTGGTCGCCCTGGTCGAGGATCGTATAGGGCCGCTTGAAGCCGAGCTCGTCGATATCATTGCGCAGGATCTCCGCCCCGAGGCTGTGAAAGGTCGACAGGTGCGTCTTTCTGGCCAGCTTCGGCCCGGTGATCTGGGCGACACGCTCCTGCATTTCCTTGGCCGCCTTGTTGGTGAAGCTGACCGCCAGGATCGACTCGGGGGCGACTCCCTGTTGGATGAGGTAAGCGATGCGCGTGGTGACCACGCGCGTCTTGCCGCTGCCGGCGCCTGCCAGGATCAACAACGGCCCGTCGATGTGGGTGGTCGCCTCGCGCTGCTCCGGGTTGAGCATACCCAGGTTGAGGTTCATCATAGCGTGTGCTCGGGCAGGGGGGCGAAAAGCGGCTGAATCTATCGCCAAGTAAATGGGAATTGGGCGTTTTCGTCAACAGCGGAACGAACGGCCCCGGCACCCGGTCTCCGGAATCCGGCACACGTTCTCCTATTGTCTAAATCCAACCAATTCACTATGACTATCGCCGTCCCACACATTTTTCGTAATTCTGCGCTGCCCAGGCGGCGAAAAGTAAAAGGTTTTAAGGAGTTGTATCATGAGCAGAAAGAGTGTTTTGGTGAGCTTGATCGCCCTGAGCGCGCTCGTGCTGATGGCCATGAGCACCGGCTGTACCGCCGAAGGCACCTCGAGCGGCGAACAATCCTGCGCCGTCTCGACTGATTGTAGCGGCGACGAGGTCTGTAACGACGGCGTCTGCGAGCAGCCGGCGGCCGAATGCGAGGAGGACGCGGAGTGCACCGACATACCTGCTGCGACCTGCGATGGCGACGAACTGCTCACCTACACCGGCGTGTGCGGTGGCGACGAGCCCGGCTGCAATTATGCAGTGAAGGAGACCGAAACCTGCGCGACCGGCTGCTCGGACGGCCAGTGCAATCCGGATGCCTGCGAGGGCGTCACCTGCGACGACCCGCCCGAGCCGACCTGCACCGACGCCGATACGCTGGAGGTCTACACCGGCAACTCCGATTGCGCCGACGGCGACTGCTCTTACGAAACCGAGACGAGCGGATGTGTCCACGGTTGCGCCGACGGGGCGTGCAACGAGGGCGCGTGTGACGCGGCCGTTTGTGATGAGCCGCCCGAGCCTAGCTGCGATGGAAATACCTACGTCGACTATGCGGAAGACGGCCATTGCTACGAAGAAGACGGCGCGGCGACCTGCGGATACGACAAGAACTTCACCAATTGCGATTATGTCGGCGGCACCTGCGATGTGGACGCCGGGGGGTGCGTGGACGCCATCACTCAAGTGGGTGGGGCGGTCATCGTCGAGTATATGGTCAATCCGACGGGCCTATCGGATTCGGACGCCGAGTGGTTCGAGGTGGTCAATACCAGCGGCAGCGCCATCGATCTGAACGGCTGGCGCATCGAGAGCGGCACCTCCGGCGATACCATCGAAGAGCACGTCATCGAGGACGCGCCGGCCTTCCCGGACGGCGCGCGCCTGGTCTTTGCGAGGGGTGACGATCCGGCCGGTGACGCGTCGGTGAGCCCGGCGTATGTGTACGGGTTCGACATCAGCATGAACAACATGTCCGACTGGATTCAACTGGTCAGGCCCGGCAGTGATGAAGACGAGATCGTCGACCGCGTCTTCTGGGAAGAGGGCGCAATCATCGCCGGTAAGTCCCGAAAGCTCGACCCGCAGGCCGACGTCTCCGCGAGCGCCAATGACGATGTCTCGAATTGGTGTCCCGAGCTCGATGAAGGCTTCGGCTCGGAGGCCAACTTCGGCACTCCGGGCTCGACCAACCCTGCCTGCACCGCCGCGCCGTGCGACACCTACGTCTGCGAGCAGCCCGAGGACTATTGCAACTATGACGGAGACGCCGTCGAGTACACCGTCGAGGACCCGACGTGCGAAGTCAGCCGATTCCAGAACCCGTATTGCGATTTCGAACCGGTCACCGTCGAATGCACCACCGAGCAATATTGCGTCACTGGCGTCTGCGAGGACGTCTCCCACGATCTGCCGGCGGCCGGCGATGTCATCTTCACCGAGTTTATGGGCGACCCCGAAGCAATCGGCGACACATCGGGCGAATATATCGAGCTCTACAACACCACCGACCAGGAGCTTGCGCTGTTTACCCTGACCATCCACGATGACGAGGAAGGCAGCATGAACGACAGCTTCGTCATCGACGACCCGACGGCGACGATTGCCGCCGGAGGCTATGCGGTGCTAGCCACCGATACCGACGAGACCGTCAACGGCGGTATCGAAGACGCGTATTTGTTGGCCGACAGCCCGCTCAAGAATAGCCCGGGCGCCGACGGTCTGACGATCACGCTGGTCCGCCAGGATGGCGTGGTCGTCGACGAAGCCTATTATGGCGAGCCTACGGAGGGAGTCGCCCAGCAGTTGAGCTCGGACGCCTACGACGGCGTGGCCGACGCCGACGCGGCCAACGACGACGCGACCAACTTCTGTGATGCGACCGAGGCGTCTGCCGGGTATACCTCCGGCGACCTGGGCTCGCCCGGCGCGGCAAACGAGGTGTGCGGCCAATGATCCGCCCATAGAGGTCGTTAGAATACGAGACCAAACCATACCCGGGGGTAAGAACGGCGCCGTTTGCCGTTCGCACCCTCGGTGGAAGGCCAACGCTTACGGAACATCAAAAGCACGTCGTTCGTTTTGCGCAATAGCAAATTCATCGAGTACCGAGGCCGACACACGATCATGCTTACACACCCCAGAAAATACGACGCCATCGTCATCGGCGGCGGCCACGCCGGCTCCGAAGCCGCCAGCGCCATGGCCCGCATGGGCCTGAACACGCTGCTGCTGACGATGAATATCGACACCATCGGCCATATGAGCTGCAACCCGGCCATCGGTGGGGTCGCCAAGGGTCATCTGGCCAAAGAGGTCGACGCCCTCGGTGGGGTGATGGGCAAGATCGCCGATGCCTCGGCCATCCAATATAAGCGGCTCAACACCAGCAAGGGCCCGGCGGTGCGCTCGAGCCGCGCGCAATGTGATATGCGCGTGTACCGCACCGAGATGCAGCGCGAGCTGATGAATACGCCCAACCTCGACATCAAGCAGGGCCGCGTCGAGGATATGAAGATCGTCGAGGAAGACGGTGAGTTTCATATCAAAGGCGTCATGTCGCACCTGAACGTCTTTTATGAGTGCGATTCGGTGGTCATGACCACCGGCACGTTCCTGCGCGGGTTGTGCCACGTGGGCACCGACAACTTCGAGGCCGGCCGCGCCGGCGACGCGGCCTCCTACGGGCTGGCCGAGACGCTCTCCAGGCTCGACCTGGAGATGGGCCGGCTCAAGACCGGCACCACGCCTCGGCTGGACGGGCGCACCATCGATTGGGACAGCCTCGAGGAGCAGCCCGGCGACGATCCGCCGCGGCGCTTTTCGTTCTACCACGAGCCCGAGATGCTCGAGCAGGTCTCCTGCTATATCACCTATACGAATCCGGAGACCCACAAGGTCATCCTGGAGAATACCGATCGCTCGCCGATGTTCACCGGCCAGATCGACGGCATCGGCGCGCGTTATTGTCCGAGCATCGAGGACAAGGTGGTCCGCTTTGCCGACAAAGAGCAGCACCAGATCTTCTTGGAGCCCCAGGGCCTCGACACCCACGAGGTCTACCCCAACGGCATCTCGACGAGCCTGCCGCTGGACGTGCAGATGAAGATTCTGGAGACGATTCCGGGTCTGGAAAACGCCGAGATCATGCGGCCGGGCTACGCGGTCGAATATGACTGCGTCAATCCCATCCAGCTCGACGCGACCCTGGAGCTGCGCGGGGTCAAAGGGCTGTATTTGGCCGGCCAGATCAACGGCACCTCGGGCTACGAGGAGGCCGCCGCTCAGGGGCTGATGGCCGGCGTCAACGCCGCCCTGGCCCATAAGGGCGAAGAGCCGTTCGTGCTCGGCCGCGACGAGGCCTATATCGGCGTGCTCATCGACGACCTGGTCACCAAGGGCGTCGACGAGCCGTACCGCATGTTCACCAGCCGCGCCGAGTACCGGCTGCTATTGCGCGAGGACAACGCCGATTGGCGCCTGAGCAAATATGCCCGCAACCTCGGGCTGCTCAGCGACGAGCATTGGGCGAAATTCGAGCTCAAAAAGCAGACCATCGACCAGGTGCGCGAGATGCTCGCCGACACGATGATCGGCGGCTCGAGCGAGAACGAGGAGTTCTTGCAGAGCGTCGGCGCGGGCACGGCGAGCAACGGCGTGACGCTGGAGGACCTGCTCAAGCGGCCCGAAAACGACTTCGAGTCCCTCGAGCCCGTCATGGAGCGCTTCGCTCCGGACCTCGACCTCGACGCGCTGACCGACGAGGTCAAAGAGGCCATCGAGATCCAGATCCAATATCAAGGCTATATCAACCGCCAGCTCCTGCAGGTCGAAAAACGCCGCGAGATGGAAGAGGCCGCCATCCCCAGCAACCTCGAATACGAGCAGATCCACGGCCTCACCGCCGAGGTCATCGAGAAGCTCAGCAAGGTGCGCCCCAGCACCGTCGCCCAGGCCTCACGCATCCAGGGCATCACCCCGGCGGCGATCTCGACGATCCTGATCCACATCAAAAAAACAGCGTAAAGCTATTCACCACAGAGGGCACAGAGTCCACAGAGAAAGGCCAAGAGAAAAGCTTAACTGGTTTTCCTCTGTGCTCTCTGTGAACTCTGTGGTGAGCCAGCCTTTTATTTTTTTCGGTAGTCCGGCGCGTCGAGCTCGAGGAAGTTCGACATCTCGTGCAGGCGGCTGAAGATACGCTCGCCGATGCGGTCTCGCAGGGTTTCCCGGGTGGCCTTTTTGCGGAAGTCCTCGCTATTGGCGTCGAGGCGGCCGGAGCCGCCCGCGTCGACCGGGTAGTTGGTCGTAAATAGCGTGGTCAGCTCGCTGTTGTAGCGTTTGGAGATGATCTCGTCGATGATCGACAACTGCCAGGCGTTGTTGCGGCCCTTGCCGAGCTCGTCGATGGCCAGCACCGGCACTTCGGCCAGCGGCGCCATGATCTCGGACTCGCCTTTTCCCTGGTCGAATTGCTCGCGAATCTGGCTCAATAGGTGAGTAAATTCGATGAACCTGCTGGAGATTCCCTTCTCCAGAGTCAGATGGCGGATCATCGCCGCCAGAAGATGCGTCTTGCCGGTGCCGACCGCGCCGTGCAGCAAGAATCCCTGCTCTCCCAAGTCAAAGCCCTGTAGCCAGCGGTTCAACCTGACCTTGACCTGCTGGAGATTCCCCAGCGGCGCGCCTCGCTCGTCGCGTGTCTCGAAGTGCTCGAAGGCGGCTCCCCAATCGTAATAACGCGCCGGGATTCGCGCCTCGTTGAACGCGTCGATGCGCGCAAAGAGGGTTCCGCACAACTCGCAGCGCTTGGCGTAGCTATAGCCGCGCTCGTCAGTCTCGTGGGTGAACTCCTCACCGTCGCACGCCGGGCATACCTCGAAGCAGGACGGGCAGTTGACCGCCCGTGCTCGATCGCCGGCGCGCTCGAGCACGTACCGCTTGTCACGGCATTGCTCGCAGGGCTCGTTGAACTGATCCAAAGAGGTGGGGTCGGTCATCGGCGGCGTACAACTCTAAAAAGGTGAGTTTTGATGCCTGTGAAGGCTATCAACCCGTGCCAATATTGGCAATCCAGAGACCACAGATTCAGCACGAAGCTCATCGTCAAGAAAGCGAAAACCCGGGGGGAACCCCGGGCCTTCGGTGCTGCAATATATCAATGATTCAAGCACTTATTTAGTTCTCATCCGGAAACCCCGGACCGAGCGATGGCGAGATGATTTGTGCGAGGTCGAAGTCGGCTGAAGCAGGCGTAGCCGTAGGCTACGTCGATGCAAGACGACGCAGACCTCGTGCGAATCAGCCGCCATTCGCGACTGGAGTGGGTTTCCGGATGAGAACTACTTAGCGGATATAAGTCTCGATGCGCTCGCGCACGACCTCGTGCTCCTCCTGGTCGGCGAGCTCCTGGAGGAGATGATAGCCGGCGGTGCCGCCGAAGCGGCCGAGCGCGACGACGGCGGCCATTCGCACGTCCGGGCGGTCGTGGGAGGCAAATGCCTCGATGTCGGCGACGGCTTCTTCACCTTTGATATGTCCGTACGAGACGAGCACGGCGGGGAAGAGCTTGTGGCCCGGACGAATCTGCTCGATCAACTCGCTGATGGTCTCTTCGGCGCGGGCGTCGCTTCGGTACAGCGCCAGCGATTGAATCGCGCGGTTGCGCAGCTTGTCGCTGTAGCGGCCGCCGGCGATCTCGGCGAGGTCTTCGACCGGGTCGGCCGAGACCTGGCGGAATTCGAGCCGGCTGCGCACGAATCCGTCCTCGCTCAAATAGGTGACCATCAGCTCGAGGCTGTCGATCTGGTCGGCTTTTGAGGTGTTCTCCGGCAGGTATTCGGCGCTGGCGGTGTGGGCGAAGCCGACCGTCAGGCCGATGGCGATAATGGCTGCGTTGAAAATCTTCATTTTATATCTCCAGCGTGGTTAGACGCTTTCTGGGGATTTATCGTTCGTCGTTCTCGTTGTTGTCCTTTTTAACGAAGCGAGAACCATGCCAGAGATTTTGTATTTGCTTTGGGAAGCTATAAGTCGTTGTGAAAGAACGGGAAATGAGTTTTTCGGGTGAGTTGGGTGCGCGGCGTAGGTCGAGAATAGCCGGCAAGTGACAACTAGAGTTGCCACGATCTGGATCAGGGGTGGCAATAGAGGTTGCCGGGCGTACGGATGGCTGCCGGCGAGCTCACTTCGAGGCGCGCGTGATCAAGAACGCCTCGCGTTGTTTGAGCTCCTCGAGGAGTTCGCGGGCGAGGTCGGGTTGAGCGGTGGCGAGGTTGCGCAACTCGCCGGGGTCGGCCTCGAGGTCGTAAACCCGGATATGAGTGGTCTTCCAGTCGTAGATGAGCTTATGACGCCCGACGATGATGGCCGATGTCGGCGAAACCCACATGCGCTTGAAGTGGCCGAGCCAATTCTCAGTGACCGGCGGCGGATAATCGGCCTGGGTGCCGGCGGCGAGGCCGAGCCAGGAGGGGTAGAGCGGGTCTGTCTCGGCGGGCAAGCCGGCGGCCTGCGTCGCCGTCGCCTTGAAGCCGAGCAGGGACACCGGCGTCGCGACTCGCCGCGGCTCGACGCCGGGCATGTCGAGCAGCAGCGGCACGTGGACCTGCTCGTCGAAGACTGACGAAGAGTGTGCAGTGTGCGCGTGCTCTCCGAAGGCCTCGCCGTGGTCGGCGGTGACCACGACCATGCTGTCTTCGAGCATGCTGCGCTCGTCGAGCATGCCGACCAGCTCGCCGAAGGCGTCGTCGACGACCTCGATCTCCTCGAGGAAGCACTCCTTTTCGCCGAGCGTGCCGTCGCGGCAGGTATAGCCGCCGGGGTCGCGGTGCGGGTCGTCGAGGTAGAGCACCAGCATCAGCCGTTGGTCGCGGCAGGTGTCGAGCGCCTGGCCAACGGCCTCGGCGGCGCGCGGGGAGTTGTGGCCGCTGCCCTCCGGTGAGGCTACGTTGCGGCCGACGTCGAGTTCGGTCGCGGCGTAGTCGACGAGCCACTGCTCGGCGCCGTGGGTGAAGGCGAGCATGGCGGTGCAAAAGTCGGCTGAGGCGCCCTCCAGCACCGAAGCTTCGGCCAGGAGTTGGCGCGGCCCCATCGGCTCGTCGTCGGCCATCGAGGTCAGCATATTGAGCGGCGCGACGCCCGAGAGCATCGGTAGGATCGACTGCATCGTCGAGTTCCCGGGGGCATAGGCGCGCTCGAAGACGGCCGCCTCGGCGGCGAAGCCCTCGAGGTTTGGAAAGCGATCGGCGGCATCGGGTGCGTCGAGCACGTCGGCCCGCATCGCGTCGATGATCACCAGGACGAGGTGCTCGGCTCTCGGCACGCCGGCGGGCCGTGCGCTCGCTTGGCCGGGCTGCTGCGGTGGTAGTTGCCGAGATCGGCCCTCCCAGCAATGCGAGTCTCTGTGCGCAGTGGCTGGATGAACGCTGGGATCGCTGTCGTTGCAATCGTTGCCGCCGGCACGCTGGGCGTAATAGCCATCGCCGTCGTCATCGTCGGCGAGGCTCAGGAGTCGGGCCGACAGCCCCAGGGTCGAGTTGGCGGGCGCTGCGCCAAAGCGTGTCGGGATGGGTTGAAGGCTCATCCAGCCGGTGGCTGCGACGCCGGCCACCGCTGCGGCCACGGATGCGACGAGCGCGAGCGTGACGAGCGCGCCTTTTCGCTGCGCCCAATCGGTCATCACCGGCTCGATGAGCAGCCAGAGGCCGACGGTGAGGCTGCCGATAAACCAGGTTTTGAGCGGAAGATACAGCCCGATGAACCAGGACTCGAGCAGGTAGACGCTCGAAAGCCCCACAGCGAGAGAAACGAGCGCTGCACCTCGCCACATGGCCCGCGCGCGTGCCGAGTTGATCGATTGCCAGTGCCGTCTGATGAATTGCTCGAGCAGACATAGGCTCGGCGCTGCGATGCCGGCGAGGATGGGGAGCAGGTGCGCGTTCGCCGGCAGACCACCGTCGATATCACGCATCGTCAGCGAGAGCGCGAAGGTCGCCCCCACCCAGACCAGCCCGACCGGAGCGAGCCAAAAGGGCAGCCGCCGCGGCAGCCAGCCCATCCTCCGCAGCAGGACGCCGGCCGCGATCGAGCCGCCGAGCAGGCCCAGCGTAAGATTCAGCAGATCTGATCGGTCATGCCAGACGGCGACCGCCAAGGACAGGCCGAAGGCGAGGGCGGCCGGCAGCCAGAAGAGTGCCTGTTCGAGGCGCCGGTTGAGCTCGCGCTGCTCGAGCCATTTAGCTGCTGCGGATAAGAATAGAACGGGGACGTAACCGAGCAGGAAGCCGGTCGTCAGGATGCGCAGAATATCGTGTGTGCCGCTCAGAGCGTCCGGCAAGAGTCGGGCCTCGAGGGACGTGCTCGCCGCCACGAAAGCCATAGCGACGAGCGCAGCCGCAGGGGCCAAGCGCCACCGAGCGCGCAGTCCGGAGGCCGCCCGTCCGGATGCTTTTGGGGTTGTGGCGTCCGACTCGTTCATCTCAACGGCCGAGCATCAGGCCAAGTAAATGCGGCCGGTGACAAAATATGTCACCGGCCGCTAGATTCCGTCATTCGGCCGTCATGCGGACCGACCTGGTGGGAGTTCCCTTAGTTATCACAGGTGATATCCGACGCCGGCGGCTGGCCGAACTTCGAAAAATCATCCTTCGGGAGCGTGTTGTAGTAGTCGTCGACGTTGAAGCTCGACTGCCCATCATAGGGAGTGAAGTCGCAGCGAAGATAGGTCTGGTCGGCCCAGATCGTGTCGGAGGGTTCGACGGCGGTCTCGCCGAAGGCGTCGGTGATGGTGTCGTCGGCCGACTCGTAGTCTCCCGAGCCGTTGGTGTCCTCGAAGACGATGAAGCGGTCGTCGCCGTTGTGGTTGGCGACCGAGCCGCTGGTGGTGTCACACGAGAAGTCTGCGCTGGAGTGGCAGATCGTGTGGACTTCGCCGGGGGCGATGGTGCCCGCGGGCAGGATCTGGGTGTAATCGCAGTCGGCGCCGTCGTTATTGGCCTGACAGAGGCCGAAGTCGGACATCTCCAGGTCGACCGGACCGCAATTGTAGATCTCGATGCCCTTGTTGAAGCTGCTGCCCTCGACGTACTCCGAGATGATCATACAGGGGATTGACGGGGCGTCGGTGATGGTGACGTCGGCGGTCGCGCTCGACGAGCCGATGGAGGCGGTGACCTCCTCATCGCCCGCCGTATCACCGGCATCGACGGTGAAGTCGGCGCTGAGGTCGCCTTCGGGCACGTTGACCGTGGCCGGAGCGGTGAGCCCGGCGGTGGCGCTCAGATCGACGTCCTGGCCGCCGGCGGGGGCGGGTACGGTGAGGGTGACGGTGAGCGTGCCGCTCTGGTTGATCTGCACGCTCTGGCTAGTCGGGTCGAGCGAGTCGACCTCGCGGACCGTGGCGTCGTCGTAGACGGTGACGTCGGTGGTGAAACTCGCCCCGTCCAGTGATGCCTCGACGGTGCTGGTCTGTCCGGCCGCGTCGCTAGCGGCGCTCAGCTCGACCTCGGCGGTCGTCTCGTTGGCGAGGACGGTGACCTCGGAGGGGCCGTTGACCACGGCGGTGTCGCCGTAGCTGAGCGAGACGACTCGATCCGAAGAAGGGGCACGGTTGAGCTCGACCTGCAGAGCCGGCGTCGGCACTGCGGTCTGTCCGGCCTCCAAAAAGACGCTCGACGGAGACATGTCGATGAGCTCGGCCGGGCCGAAGATGATGTCATTCTCATCGCGCGGCACCAGCTTCGAGTTGCCGAAGGAGTAGTGCAGCGGGCCGACCAATGCGTTGAAGACGTCGCCGACCTCGGGCGCCGGGGTGACCTCGTAGATCATATCGTCGACGCGAAGATCGCCGGTGACGGCGAATTCGTTGTAGTCGTCGGGATCGTCGGGGTTCTCGTCGGTGACGGTGACGTCCTCGACCCGGATGAGCACGCCGAGATAATCGTCGACGAGGCTGCCACCGGTGGCGACGTCTGCCGGGTCGACCACGACCGGTGTGGGCACGGGGGTGTCGGTGTCGATGACGGAGATCTCGTCGGCGTTGGTCAACTGCAGGGAGCCGCCGTATTCGCCGACGGTCGCCGAGATGTCGATGCGGTCGCCACGCTCGGGGAACGGCGAGAATCCGCGGATATACGCGTAGATACCGCTCTGCTCGACGCCGTCGAAGTCCTCAGAGTCCGAGGCGTGCTGGACGTGGATGGCGTCGGTGCCGTTGACCGAGGTGACGGTCACGTCTCGGAGCAGCACCTTGTCGCCCGAGGCGGCCTCGCCCGCCCAGATATCGTAGGTCGTCGCCGGGCAGCCGGTGCCGCCGGGGTTGGCGAAGTCGGGGCAGCGGTCGCAGGCGTCGCCGATACCGTCGCCGTCGGCGTCTTCCTGGTCCGGGTT
>JBKGZI010000138.1:0-12858 GCA_046545675.1 Persicimonas sp. | reverse complement strand
CCGAGTCGCCACCGGCCGACTCGGCGAGGCGCACCCCCAGAGAGGGTCGCCGCTCTACCATGTCCGATGAAAACATGTAGCGGGTGTCCGGCGTTCTACAAAACGAGCATGGCGGGCGTCCGGGGCTCTCTGTGGGTGCACCCCACCGGTCGCGCCTGCGGCGCACCCGGTGGTGGCTTACCCACAGGTACGGTTTGGATCCCGCACGAAACCACCTCATGGGCCGTTCGAGTAGAGGTCATCCTTAACAAGCCACGGGAGGCACGGTAGCGTTGTACGCAAGATATAAGTGCAGGATAGATCCATAATTTTCTCAAGATGTGGTCCCAATGAATTTCAGAAAGATTGTCATGATCGTCGCGCTCGCCCTCGTCCCCCTCGCCGTCGGCTGCGGCTCAGATGAGCCGACCGAGACCGACGACGCCGGTCAAACCAGCCCCGATGCGGACGCCTCCCAAGAACAGGACACCGGTGACACCTCGTCGCCTGAGGACGGTGGTGAGCAAGACGGCGGCGAGGAGGACGGCGGCGAGGAGGACGCAGGTGACGCGGAATCGCCCGAGGACACCGGTCCCGACGCCGATGCCGAAGAAGAAGATCCGTGCGGCAATGGCACCATCGACGAGGGCGAGACCTGCGACGGCGATTGCCCGACGACTTGCGACGACGGCAACGCTTGCACCGAGGGTACCTTGATCGGCGACCCCGACGAGTGCACCGCAGAATGCGAGTATGAGCCGGTCACCGAGTGCGAGGACTACGAGGCGGACTACGACGGCCGCTACTATATCCTGGCCGAGGAGAAGGTCGGCTCCAGCGTCGTCAACTCGATGGAGTGTGAGGGCACCTTCGACGCCGACGTCGACACCGCCCGCGAAGACCACCTCGAGGGCACCGCCGAGTGCACCTACTCCGGCGGCCTGACCGGCTTCGACGACAACCAATCGGCGACCATCACCGGCGGCATCAGCCCCGACGGCAGCTTCACCGCACAGATCGTTCACGACTTCGGCACCGACAACGACGGCAACTTCGACGTCGACGGCACGCTCTCCGGCGGTGAGTTGACCGTCGACGACACCGGCTCGTTCTACCCGAACTCGCAATCGGCAGTGGCCTGGGATGTGACGATTGAGCTCGGCCAGCCTTGAGCGGTGTTGACCTGGGGGAACGGGTCGCCAAGCGACCACGATCAGCAAGCCGGCGGTGGAAGGCGTCCGAGGATCAACAAGCCGAACATGGCAGGCGTCCGATAATCCCCCGTGGGTGCGCCCCCCCGGGAGCGCCTACGGCGCCCCCGGCGTCGGCTTACCCACGGAAAGGGTCGCCGCTCGAATATGTGCCTACCGAACACGCCGAAAAACCCCACCAAACATCACTCCGGCGCCAACACCTCACGCCCCGTCGCACCCTCGACAACCTGCTCGACCGAGAATCGCATCGGCAGCGTATCGTTGCCCAGCCACAGCGCCGCCTGGTCGTCGAAGTGCGGCGAGTCGGTCAGTGCGGACTGGCCGCCGGGGATGATGTTCTGGCCGCGGACCTCGCCGTCGTCCAGCGCGATAACCATGCGCATGACCGGGCCGGTCGAGTAGTCGTAGTCGTCGCCGAAGAAGGCCGGGTTGGCCGCGTCGACGCCGAAGAGGTCGCCGTGGCGGGGGAACCAGCGCAGGCCCTCGCGCGGGTCGCCCTCGGGGATGTCGTCGGCCAGCGGGAGCCGCTCGGTGTCGATGGCGAAGTCGTCGGCGAGTTGGGCGACGATGGCGTTGCCGGAGGCGAATTCGGCCAGGATGGACTCGAAGCGCACCTGGTGGCGAAGGCCCCACAGCCACGCGTCCATCTCGTCGGTGCCGAATCCGCCTTTGCCGGCGCCTGCGGGATCGCCGGAGAGCTCGGCCAGGGCGTTGTCGAGCGCGGCGAGGGCGATCTCGTCGCTGCGTTCGATGACGTCTGTGTCGCGGTTGTCGAAGAAGATCGATTCGCCGGTCTCGGCGTTCCAGGAGGCGAGGTCGAGCGGGTTTTGGTCGCCGCGGCCCTCGACCATCTTGCGCATCGCTCGCATGACGCGTCCGCGCTGGCGAGCCTCGGGCTCGAAGACGAAGTCGACCTGCTCGTCGGCGAAGATGGCGGCGATATAATGCCTGAACCAGGCGTTGAAGATCATCGTGGCGACCGCGGCCTGGACGTCCTCGTCGCTCGGCGAGGCGTAGAAGGTCTCGACGCCCGATTCAGCCTGCGCGCCGGCTTCGAGCCAGGCTTCGAGGCGGTTCTCGACCTCATCGATGCGGGCGCTGTCGGCGTCGTAGATGGCTGCCAGTCGCTCTTCGTAAGGCTCGCGCTCGGCCGCAGGTTTGTCGGCGGCCTGACGCGCGGCCTCGATGGCGTCGGTCAGCACCGGCGTATACTCCTCGCCGACCTGCGAGCCGTGGTGGCCCTGGATGCGCGCCATGCCGTCGATATCGGCGTCTATATTCGCCTCGTCGCGGTCGATGGCGTCGCTCAGGCCGGTCGTGATGGCCCGCGCGCGGTAGCCGGGCACCCACGGGCCGCCGATATACCAGGGGTCGTCGGTGAAGCTGTCGTTGAAGGTCGCTCCGGCCGGGTCGTTATTGGCGTTGGCGACGTAGCCTGCGTCTGGGTCGTAGGCGTGCGGGAAATCCTCGGAGGGGATGACGCAGCGCTGCGGGTTGTCTGAGCCGGCATCCGGGTCGGGGCGGCCCTGGTCGTCGAGCGGTATCTCGAAGGCGCCAAAGCGGGTGCCGTCGAGCACGAAGAGCGGGTTGGCGCCCTCGACCCAATTGCCGTCATCGTCCTTGGGCAGATAGCCTCGACACGGCGTGGCCGTATAGGGCGTAAATCCGATGTGGCCGTCGACGTCGGCGCTGACCATATTCTGGGCGTAGCCGACGAAGTTTTGGACGTTGCTCTGGAACTCCTCGACCGATTTGGCCTCCTGGAGCTTGGCGACCGAGCCGGCCAGATCGCCGATATCGTAGCCGGTATAATCGGAGCTGATCGCGGTGACGACGCCGTCGCCGTCGGTGTCACCCGGCACGATATAGTCGCCGAGCATGGTCACGACCGCCTGGTCGGCGTCGGCCTCGTCCGGGTCGACCGACTCGCCCTCGATCTCGGTGATCCAGCGGCCGTCGAAGGTCTTCCAGCGCGCCCAGGTCTGTTCGTGCTCCTCGCCTCCGAGCACGGCGGCGACCTGATAGGTCTCCTCGAGGCGCTCGAGCTCTTTCCACTCGCCGTCGAAGCGGCTGTGGGAGGGGTAGCCGTCGGCGTCGAGCTGAATCTCCTCGCGGTACCAGTCGGTCACGTCGGAGCGCGGGTAGGTCTGCGACCAGGCGACGTGGCCGTTGGTACCCACCGCCAGGAATGGGAAGCCGGTCAGGAAGAGGCCCATCACGCTGAGATCGTCGTCTTCGCTGAACACGCTGGTGTCGAGGCCCATCTGATAGAAGATCGCCGGGATGCCCAGCGACAGGTGGCCGTCGCCGGCCAGCAGCGTCGCGCCGTCGGCGCTCGAGTCGCCGCTCACGGCCCAGGCGTTCGAGCCCGAGTCGCCGTTTTTGCCGCGCCCGAAGATGGTCTCGAGCGCTGTGGCGTGGCCGAGGATGCGCGAGTGCATCGAGGCGGGAAGCCCGGGCATCTGCGAGGCCGGCGCGTTGAGCCACCGGCCCGACATGGTTTGGCCCGACATAGCCTGCTGCAGGTTGCCGTTGAGGCCCCATCCGTCGACGACCGAGATCGGATGAATCGGGTCGATGTGGCCGTGCAGGTCCTCGGCGAGCCCGGCCTGGCGAAGCTCTGCGTCGGGTGCGCCGTCGAAGTGGCCGTCGATCTTCGAGGCGACCACGTCGCGGACCAGGTCGTTGGTCGAGTGCGAGGACGTGAAGACGGCATACGCGGCGAAGCCGGCCACGTTCTCACGGTCGACGTGGTGCATGAGATCACTGGGCGACTCGGCGCCGATGAGCGGGCCGACCAGTCCTAGCTCGCTCGGAGCGGGTGCCGTTCCGGCTTCGACCGCGTCGATATAGGCGTTGATACCGGCCGCGTAGGCGTCGAAGGCCGCGCCGGTTTCCTCGTCGAGGTTGGCGTGAATGCGCTCGGCGACGTGGGTCATCCCCAGCCCGCGCGAGCGGATATCGGAGTCGACCCCGAGGCTTCCCAGCAGCTCCGAGAGACGCCCGCGCGCCAGGCGCTGGGCCATCTCGAACTCGAAGTAGCGGTCGCGGGCGAGCACATAGCCCTCGGCCAGGTAGAGATCGTGGCGATTCGAGGCGTAGATATGCGGCACGTCGGCCTCGGTGCGCACCACGTGCACCTCGTCGCGAAGCGCCGGGATGGTCAGCCTGTCGGTCTCCTCCACACCCCGGATGGCCTCGGCCTGGCTGAGCCCGCCGTCAGTCGCATCACCGGCGTCATCGGCATCACTCACCTCGCCGGCGTCCGACGGGTTCTGGTCATCATTATTCGCGTCGTCGGGATCCGAGGAGCAATTCAGCCCACCCAACATCACCAGACCGACCAACAAGACGACCAACTTCGACCGAAATTTACTCATTTCTCACTACGCCTGCGCACGGTAGCAACCAAGAGAATCATTGCGCGCAGACTACCACGCTCGGCGGCGCGAGTCAGGACGAATGGCGTACTTCCTTGAGGTATTGGACTGACACCTTCTCGGTGTCAGAAAAGAAAGGCCTTTATCTCTGACACCGAGAAGGTGCCAGTCCAATCATTAGGCGCCCTCAACTTTGTCGCTACTCGAGCTGCGTGATAAATAGCCTCTCCAGCATTCATCGACGCCACTCCATGAGGCAAGAAAGCCAATGAGCATCCTCGACCACGACATCATCTCCGAACGCTATTTCTTCCCGCGTCGCCAGCCGCTAGACGGCGCCCGGATGGTCGACGTCGGCGAAGCCGAGCTGGCCTGTTTCGAGGTGGACGACGGCCACGATCTGACGCTGGTGCACTTCCACGGCAACGGCGAAATCGTTGCCGATTATCTGCCGGGATTCGCCGGCCAAATCGACAGCCTCGGCGCGAATAGCTTCTTTGCCGAGTACCGCGGCTACGGCGGCTCGACCGGCACGCCGCGGCTTGCCGCGATGCTCGATGACGTCGAGCCGATTCGCGAAGCCATTAACGAGGCAACGGGCGGTCGGCCGGACAGCCAACTTGTCGTCTTCGGGCGCTCGGTCGGCTCCATCTACGCCATCGAATTCGCGGCGCGTTTTCCGGATATCGCCGGGCTCGTGCTGGAGAGCGGCATCGCCGACGTCCACGAGCGCATCCTACTGCGCGCGACGCCAGTGGAGTTGGGCGCAACGCCCGAGGAGCTGCGCGCGGAATTCGACCGTCTCTTCGACCACGAGGCTAAGCTTGGCCAGTACACCGGCCCGACGCTCGTCATGCACACCGAGAACGACCACCTGGTCGACAAAAGCCACGCCGACCGGAACGCGGCGTGGGCCGGCGGCGAGTGCCGAAAAGTGCTCTTCGAGCGCGGCGACCACAACAGCATCTTTCATGCGAATAAGGCGGAGTACCTGGCCAAGTTGGGTCGGTTTCTGGAGGGGTGTCGCTGAGGAGCGCATACCGACGGCGGCGCGAAAAGGCGCCGCCGTCGGGTTCGGCGGACGATCGCTATCTCCCCAGACGGTAGGTTGTACGGGGGAGGTGGTCGTCTCGGTAAAAAAGTTCGGTGGTGTGTGGGGCGCGGAGTCGCTGCGACGCGAGAGCTCGTAGACTAGCCCCTAAAGTAGACTAGCCCCTAAAGTAGACTAGCGATTCGCTCAGATCGACCAGGGTCGCGGCGCCTGCTCGTGGTTGCATTCGGGGCAGACGGGCCAGCTTCCGTAGCGGTATTGGTCGAGCATCGCGACGGTTGCGCTGATGAGGAACGCCAATACGCCTCCTGCTACTAGGACGCCACCGAAGCCGTAGAGCAGCATACCCATCGTGGTGTGGATGCCGAAGGCGAGGTAGGCGGTGGTGCCGAGGACGCCGGCGTTGACCAGGAGTGCGTGTCCGGCGAAGAAGAATTGGCCGGGCGGGTCGGACCGGCCGATTCCTCCGGATGTGAGTCGATATCGATGGCCGCAGCATTTACATTTCACGGTAGTTGCCTCCTCGAGATGATGGGATGTCTTCGAATACGTCAAGAGGAGTAACAGGCGCAGAATGCGGCCCTATTCGGGTGTTGTGGCGATTGACATAATGTCGGTAAATAGTTGGCGAGGGTGTGCTTCTTCGCCAGATTGTCCGGTCCGATTTGGCCGCCGTGCCATTGTGACAACGGCGGCTCTGTTGCACGCTAAGTACAATCACGGAAATCTTGTGGTCTACGAATCGTGCGAGGCTTTTCGTATCGTCTCGAGTAAACGCACCTGTTCTTGGTGGTTGGTTCTTGGTTCTTGCCTCGATTTGCGACGTCTTTACCAAGAACCAAGAACCAAGAACCGTGGCGAACCTGGATGACGCACCGAGTGTCTCGAGCTTGTCGTTATCCCCAAGACTTACGTGTCGTTACTCAGAGGCCGTTTCACGAGATGCCGATGCTACGTCCCATCATCCACATCCTGTTGCACTTCCTCGTGCCCGGCCTCGTCGCACGCCTCGCCTGGCGCGAGCAGTGGAGGCGAGCGTGGGTGGTGATGGTCGCGACCATGGTCGTCGACCTCGACCACCTGCTCGCCCAGCCGCTCTACGACCCGAACCGCTGCAGCATCGGATTTCACCCCCTGCACACCTGGCCGGCGTGGATCGCCTACGGTTTGTTGTGCGTGCACCCGAAGACGCGGTGGGTCGGCGTCGGCCTCGTCATCCACATGCTGCTCGACGCCCTCGATTGCGTGTGGATGACGGCCATATGAGCCCTAAGAAATCATCGGCCGGCGCCGTGGTGGCGGCATCAGACGCGCGGCCGTCCTTCGCCGCGCCTCGATTCGCGCTGCGGCATGCTGGGCGCCGCTTCCTCCCCGAGGGCGCCGATCTGGCGCATCATGTCCATTGAGTCGAAGATCTCGTAGAGGTCGACCAATTTGCCGTCGCGAAACTTGAGCCTCGACATGATTGGTAGAGTCACCTCGTTGCCACTGGGAGGGATATCCATAAGCTGGCCGCGGTGGGTGCCTCGCGTCGTCTGCAGCATGACGACCGTATCGCCCTCGGCGATCACCTCTTTCGGCGTGAATTCGAGGTCGGGGAAGGCGTCGCGATACTTCGATAAGAGCTCCTTGAAGCCATCTCGACCGTGGTACTCTTCGCCGTTGGCCGAGCGGTAGACAAAGTCTTCGCTGACCCGTTCGTCCATCTCCGAATAGTCTCCGGTGTTGGGGAACTTCAGGATTTCTCGGGCGAGAAATTTGTTTTCTTCGGTAGCCATGATCGCTCCTTTGTCGCGAGTGAGTGACCCCCGTCGACCTCGAACGGCTATGCCCGAAGCCGTGGAGTACGAATGATCTGAAGTTACTCGCAACTCGAGCTGTTGCGACCGACCGTGGCAAAAAGCGAGGAACCTCGCGAGCGCGAGGCTCTGCAGGTGCGCGGTGCCCCTGATTTTCGGACGCGATGCGTCACTCGAGCATCAGGTCGCCTCGAGCCGCCTCCAGGGTACTTAATACCGATACATACAGCAGCCAGGTAAATGCGGTGCACAGAATCATCACCGTGGCGCTGATGACTTCGCCGAGGATCGGAATGATGGCGGCCAACGACCCTGCGCAGCCGCAACTCAGATAAATGAACATCGTCAGGAAGAAGAAACCGATGAAGCAGAGAAGGTTCTGTCGCACCAGCGATAGCGACTTTTTGATCGAAGAGATGATCCCGGAGCCACCGGCGATGAACCAGGGAGCGGGAGCGAGCAGGAACCCGATAAGCAGCGCGGGCAGCACCAAGATCAGAACCGCCAGGGGAGCGATGAGCGCAAGTATCACTGCAGGCGGGGTTGAAATCAGAAGCGCAATAAAACCGAATAGTACCAGCTTGGGGCTGGCCCAAAGGGCTTCTTTAAGGCTCCAACCGACGCCACGCCCGGTGCTTGGAGGGACAGCCAGGGCCTTGCGCATCGGTCCAAACAGAGACGTCATCGCCAAGAGGCTTAGCGTCCACAGCACCCAGACGACAATAGAATAGATCATCACATTGGTTTGAGCTGTCTGAACCTGGTTCTGGGCGAACTGAGATATGCTGTCGAAGCTGAGCGCTTGTTTGGCGACCACCGACGCAACAGCCAGCATGATCTGTCCGACTACGACGAGTCCAAAGACCCACAACACGCGCGATTTCCATGCATGGGCGAGCACCTTTGGGATGTTTTGAAGAGCGTCAAAAAAGCCGACTGAAGCCGGTACGGAACCCTTCTGGCCCAGCGGAGTGTCCGGTTCGGGTACGGCATCGTCCTGCGAGTTGCGTTCGGGATTCATCGTCATCCTGCCTTGTTTGAAAGAGTGATGTTGGCACAGCAGTCTCATATCGGACGGCACCTTTCGGTCGGTCCCCCCTCTATGGTTTTCGGCAGGAACGGCAGATTCGTTGCGTACTTTTTTGGGCGATCTTTACGATCACATGCTCGTTTCGCGTATAACTTGTTGTTTTTAAAGCGTTACGGGCGCTGCTCGGAGAGGTTGGGGCGAGTGGCAAGGGGGGCGGTTCTGTGTTGGAAGTCCTCATAGACCGCGCTAGAAGTGCTTGCGCGCCCTAAAGGGTCTCTCGCGCGTCGTTCAGCGCCCCAAATAGAGGGTGTCTCGAGTTCTGCGGCGAGTCGTATTCACAAGTGCCCCGTTTCGGCCGTGAGGTGCGAAGTCACCGCTTGGTTTGGCCTCAGTCGCGGGGGTCAAAAAGCGACCCCGACGACTTCGTCCAATGCGGGCTGGCATCCCGCGCTCCTATTTGTCAGTCCGAGGCTCACGCCGTCGGGATCGTGAAGCGAAACGTCGTGCCGACGCCTTTCTCGCTCTCCACCCAGATGGTTCCATCGTGGGCTTCGACGATGCCCTTGGAGATGGCCAGCCCGAGGCCGGCGCCGTGGCGGGCGCCTTGCTCGGCTTGCCAGAAGCGGTCGAAGAGGTGGGGGGCCTGATCTTCGCCCATGCCGACGCCGGTATCGCTGACCTTGAAGACGACGGTGTCGGCGTCGGCGCGGGCAGCCAGCTCGATGTGGCCGCCCGAGAGGGTGAATTTGAGGGCGTTGCTGACCAGATTGGACAGGACCTGCTCGACGCGGCCGATGTCGGCGTGGATGCGCGGGAGCTCGTCGGGCAGGTCGCTGCTGATGGTGAGCTCTTTTTCCTTGGCCTGGATGTGGTGCTGGGAGACGACCTCTTCGACGAGCATCTTCGGGCAACACGGGGCGCGCTGCAGCGAGAGCTGGCCGTCCTCGATGCGGCCGACGTCGAGGAGGTCCTCGATGAGCCGGTTCATGCGCGCGGTGGCCTTTCGCTGGGTCCCCAGATACGAGAGCAATTGCTCGTCGTCGGCGCCGGCGGCGATGCGTCGCTCGAGGTGCTGTGCGGTCAGCCCGATGGTGCTCAACGGGTTTCGCAGGTCGTGGACGACGATGCGGTGGACCTCGTCACGCAGCTCGATGGCGCGTTGAGCCTTTCCGTAGAGCAGGGCGTTTTCGGTGGCCAGTGCAGCCCGGAATGCGAGTTGCTCGGCGAGCCCGAGATCGTTCTGGTCGTAGTGGCGTTTAGACTCGGCGGCGATGAAGAGAACCGAGCCCAGCAGTCGGTCGCGCGCGACCAGCGGCACGGCCATTATCGAGGAGGGGCTCATGGCCTGGAGCAGCTCGTGGCGCTCGTCGCTCGTCGACAACGCCTCGATGAGCGTGTCGTCGACCTCTTCGATGAGCACAGCCTCACGTTGGCCGAGCGCGCGGGTTACCGGGCAATGTGAGTTATCGAAGGATGGCGTCTTCTGGAGCATTTGGGCGATATCTTCGCGACCCATTGTGCTCACTCCAACCTTCAATCTCGAGTGCGCGCCGTCCTCATCGACGACGTCGACGGCACAATAATCGGCTAAGAATTGCGCGCTCAGCTCGGCGACCGCTTCGAGGGTCTCCTCGTAGTCGAGCGTTGAGGTCAGCCGCGCCCCGGCGTCGGCCAGAAATCGCTGCGCTTCGGTAAAGCGATGGCGCTCCAGAGAGTGGCGAAGCGAGCGCTCGAGCAGCGGCGGGGTGATGTCGCCCTTGACCAGATAGTCGGCTGCTCCGCGGCGCATCGCTGCCGTGTCGACGCTGCGGTTGCCTTCGCCGGTCAATAAGATGATCGGCGTGCGGCAGTCTCGCTCGAGGGCCTCTTGAAGTAGCTCGATGCCGTCGCGCGCGCCCAGTCGGTAGTCGAGCAGGCAGACGTCGTGGGCCTTATCGAGCAGCATCTCCAGGCCTTCCTCATAGCTGGAGACCCACTCCAGCGCATAGCGGTCGGCCCTCTCGAAGTCGTCGAAATACTCCCGGGTCAACAGGTAGTCGTCTTCGTCGTCATCGATCAGAATGACGTGGCGTATGCGATCTCGGTCGCCGAAAGGCGGGCGCGTACGGATGTCAGTGGGTTGGCTCATGGTTCCAAGGATACTGCGCTTGAATCAGATATGCTCATTCCGTCGGGTTCGGGCGTTTGACGATCTGGAACCAGTATTGGCCGAGGACCTTCATGGCGTCGACCAGCCCGGCGAAGGAGACGGGTTTGGAGATGAAGCTATTGACCCCGAGATCGTAGCTTCGGTAGATGTCTTCTTCGGCCCGTGAGGTGGTCAGTACGACGACCGGGATCTGACGAAGCGTCGGCTCGGCCTTGATCTCCTCGAGCGCCTCGAAGCCGTTTTTGCGCGGCATATTCAGGTCGAGCAGGATCAGCCCGGGCCGCGGCGCGTCGGCGGGGTCGGTGTAGTCACCGCGTCGCATCAGATAATCCATCAACTCTTCGCCGTCTTTGACCGCGCGGAAATCATTGGCCAGGCGCGCCTCTTCGAGCGCGTCCTCGGCCAACATGATGTCCTCGACGTCGTCGTCGGCCATCAAAATAGTCACCGGTTCTCTGTCGCTCATGATGTGGTTTCTCGGGTAGAATTGGATTGGTGGGCGGGGAGAGTGAGACAAAAGCGCGCGCCCTCGCCCGGTGAGCTTTGAGCTGTGACGGTGCCGCCGTGTCGCTCGACGATCTTGCGTACGATCGCCAGGCCCACGCCGGTGCCTTCATAGGTGCCGCGGCCGTGCAATCGCTGGAAGACGTCGAAGATGCGGTCGAGGTATTTTTCGTCGAAGCCGATGCCGTTGTCTTCGACCACGATTTGATACCACTCGGAGTCGCAGTCCTCATCGTTGCCGGGGGCTTCGTCGGCGGGGAGGCGCTCGGCGGTGACCTGAACCACCGGCGCGACGCCCTCGCGGTGGAATTTGAGGGCGTTTCCGATGAGGTTTTGAAAGACCATGCCGATCTGAGTGGCGTCGGCGTCGATGCAGGGGAGGTCGCCGACGTCGACCTGCCCGTTGGTGCGCTCGATGGACAGCTCCAGATCCGCCAGGGTCTGCTCGACGATCTCCGACAGATCAACCGGCTCGAAGGGCTGCGCTCGACTGGTCACCCGTGAGAAGGATAGCAGGTCCTCGATCAAACCGCTCATCCGTCCGGCGGCGCGCTGCATGCGGTCGAGATAGTCCTGGCCTCGCTCGGGTAGCTCAGTTGCGTATTTGTGGGCGAGCCGGCCACCGAAGGCCTGAATCTTGCGCAGCGGCTCCTGCAGATCGTGCGAGGCGACAGCGGCAAACTTCTCTAATTCATCGTTGGAACGGGCCAACTCGATATTGGCGCGCTGGAGCTTCTGTTCAGCCTGGCGCTCCTCGGAGACGTCGCGCAGGACCGCAGTGAACAGCCACTCGTCGTCGATCCTCTGCTTGGAGATGGACGCCGCGGCCGGGAAGATCTCCCCGTTTTTGCGCATCCCGTAAATCTGGCCGCGCTCACCCATGCGTTTGGATGGCTTACCTGTCGTGGAGAACGAGCGTACGTGTGCGTGGTGTCCGTCGCGCGCGTCGGCGGGCAATAACATCGACAAGGGCTGGCCGATCGCCTCGTCGGCGGTGTAGCCGAAGATCTCCTCGGCCCCCTGGTTGAACTGACAGATGCATTGGTCGATATCGATGGAGATGATCGCGTCGGCGCTCAGATCGACGATGCCCGAGAAGGCCGCCTCCGATACACGCAGCGAGTCACGCGCTGCTTCGGCAGCCTCTTGGGCGGCCGCGGTTCGGATGGCCTGCCGTTTGCGTTCCTCGGCCTCTTCACGCCTGGTGATGTCGACGCCGGTGGCGATGACGTAACGGACCTGGCCATCTGCGTCGGTCAACGCCGAATTCGACCACTCGATGGTGCGTCGATCGCCGTCGCGGGTGATCCAATCATTGGCGTGGTGATTGGGAAATTGCCCGGAACGAAGGTCATCGAAGGCGGTTTTGACGCCGTCGCGCTCGCCCTCGGGGACCAGCCGCTCCCAGAGCGGACGGCCCTCCATCTCCTCGAAACTATATCCGGAGAGTTGTTGGCACGCGTCATTGAATATGACGACGCGGCCGTCGGTATCCATGACCACCACGAGGGCGGCCAGAGTTTCCAAAATGGTCTCGAGAAGCTCTAAATTCGGAAGGCTTTCGTTCAACGACTACCTCATCGGACAGACTGCTGGTGCTCGTAGCTTTGGTGCTACGGACCCTGTCGAATTGGACCCGCAAAGTCCTCGGCGCATCCTAGGTTCAATCGAACCGGTAGGCAAGCGATGTCGACGGACGGAGTGCAATCGGAACCGTTTGGTTGAGCGTGGACAATCGGTGCCAGACCATCT
>JBKGZI010000137.1:0-12942 GCA_046545675.1 Persicimonas sp. | reverse complement strand
CGATTTGCGACGTCTTTACCAAGAACCAAGAACCAAGAACCAAGAACCAAGAACCGTGGCGAACCTGGATGACGCATCGAGTGTCTCGAGCTTTTCGTTATCCCCAAGACTTACGCGCTTGCATTCTAATGAGGCTTGACTCATTAATAAACTTCGGTATTTTACCGACCGAGCAACTTGCGCCCCCCAGAGAAACCCATGGCACGCACCCAGAGCATCACCGACGAGCAGATCCTCGAGGCCGCAAGGGAAGCCTTTTTTGAGCACGGACTCAACGTCACCACCGCCGAAATTGCCGCTCGTGCGGGGATATCGGAGGGGACGGTCTTTCGAAGGTTCCCGACGAAACACGAGTTATTCATGGCCTCGATGGGCCTGCCCCCCTATCCCGGTTGGCTGGACACCATCGACACCTTTATCGATGGGTCGGCCGGGGGCAGCCTGGAGCAAAACCTGACCGTGGTCGGCCACGAAGCGCTGGAGTTCTTCGAGGAGATGATCCCCAAGATGAGCATGGTCTTGGCCTCGGGCAATCCTCAAATGAGCAGTTTCGATGGCACGCAAGAACCGCCTGCGGTGAGGTGCATCAAGGGTCTGGCCAATTATTTATGCCACGAACAGCGTGCCGGAAGGATTCGCGCGTGTGACCCGGAGGTCGCCGCACGAACCTATTTGGGCGCGCTGCATATGTACGCCTTTGCCCACACCTGCGGCATCAATGAATTCCTGCCCATGCCCAAGCACACCTTCGTGCGCGGTGTCGTCGATCAATTGCTGCGCGGGGTGAGAGTCGAGCCCTCGGAAGACTAGAGGCAGAGCTCGCCGCGACGACATGCATTTGATCACAAGCAGGACTGATCACAAGCAGGACTGATCACAAGCAGGACTATCCCCCCTCAATTAATGAGTCTAAACTCAGCATCCGCGCGGATCTCGTGGCTCGCCCCCCGAAGCGAGCACCGACGATTCCAGCCATGAGAACGCCATGCAGTCCCCGACCAGATATCTCGCAGCCCGATCCGCCAAGCTACTGACGCTTGTCGCCCTCATGGCGCCTGGCGCCCTGCTGGTCGGATGTGAGTCGACCGAATACGCCACCAAAGCCGAGGCGGTCGTCGAGGTCCCGGACGCCGACGCCGGAACCGTCGTCGAGGGGCCGGAGGTCGACCAGTGGTGCACCGACTTCGACTCGACCGAACTCGAGAATCTGGTGGAGACCTCTTTCGAAGGCAATTTGGGACTTCGCGCCGCTTTCGCGCGCGCTCGTCAGGCCCGAGCCGCCGCCGAGGGCCAGAAGGCCGTACTTTGGCCGTGGCTGAACACGGACGCCGGGGTGACCCAACAGCGCACCGATATCGGCAGCCAATTCGGCGCCGACTTACCGACCGGCGGCGGGGCCGCACAGGAGCCGGACTTCTTCAGTACCGAAGACTCTTTTACGACCTACCGCGGCTCTGTGGCAGCCTCCTACGAGGTCGACCTGTGGGGCAAGAATCGCAGCCGATGGAACGCAGCCCAACTCGACGCCGACGCCGCCCGCGCTCAGGCCGAGGCGCTGGCGATCACGTTGACCTCCCAGATCGCCGACAACTGGCTGGAGGTAGCCTATCAACGCGAGCGCATCGCGCTGCTGGAGGCTCAGATCGAGACCTCCGAGAAATTCTACGATCTGCTGGTTGTCAGGCTCAGCCGCGGCGAAGCGACCGCTCTGGACGTGACCCAACAGCAGCAAAACCTAGAGTCCCTGCGAGGCCAACTCTCCCTGGCCGTTTCGGCCGAGGCGATCGCGCGCAACGCGCTGGCGGTACTTGTCGGCAAGCCTCCCCAGAAGCAACTCGACATCGAGCGACGCGAGCTACCCGCCGTCGAGGCGCTGCCCTCGGCAGGCGTGCCCGCCGACCTGCTCGAGCGTCGCCCGGACCTGCGCGCGGCGATGTCGCGGCTGCGCGCCGCCGACAAGCGCACCGAGGCGGCGGTGGCCGAACGGCTGCCCAGCCTGCAGCTGTCTTTGAACCTATCTGTGCAGGCGACCGAGCTCGCCGAGCTCTTCGACCAACTCCTCTACAGCCTGGGCGCCTCGCTGTCCCAGCCCATCTTCCAGGGCGGCCGGCTGACCGCACAGATCGAGCAATCCGAAGCCGTCGCCGAAGAGGCGTTGTATGACTACGCCCAGACACTGCTGACCGCGCTCCAAGAGGTCCAAGACGCGCTGATACGCGAGCAGTACCAGCGCGACTTCGTCGAAAGCCTGCAATCACAGCTCGCCGCATCCCAGCGCGCCCTCCGGCTGGCTGGTGACCGTTACCGCCTCGGCGCTGTCGATTATTTACGCGTGCTAGACAGCATCCAAGCGCTGCAGCGAACCCAACAAAACCTGCTCGACGCCAAGCGCCAGCAACTCTCCACCCGCGTAGGATTGTGCCGCGCTCTCGGCGGGACGTGGACCCGAGACCTACACGAGCCCCAAGGAGTCCAACCATGAACCCCGTTGCCCAAAAAGTCGCCCAATACGGCCTGCCCTTGGTCGTCTTGGCCCTGTCGGTCGGCGTGGTCGTCGCCCTGGTCAAGACCAAGGCGGAGCCGGACAGAAAGCAAAAAGCCGAGCAACGCGTCCTGGTCGAGACGATGCGCGTCCAAACGGCGCCGCAGCGCCTGGACGTGCAGGCTTCCGGTGAGGTCATCCCAGCCCGAGAAGTCACGGTAACCCCGCAGGTCGCCGGACGGATCGTGTGGGTCAGCGACTCGCTCGTTCCGGGCGCGACCGTCCGTAGCGGCGAGCCGCTGTTTCGCATCGAGGCCGACAACTACCGCATCGCGGTTCGAGAGGCGCAGACCCAGCTCGCCCAAGCTCAGGCCCAACTCGAGCAAGAACAGGGCCGCGGCCAAGTTGCCGAGCGCGAGTGGGCTGTATTTGAGGATGAGTCGAATGAGGCCGACAGCGTCGACCCATCGCTTGCGCTTCGCCAACCTCAGCTGCGCAGCGCCGAGGTCGCCGTCGACGCTGCGCGCGCGCGGCTGGAGCGCGCCCAGCTCGACTTGTCACGCACGACGGTCACCGCACCTTTCGACGCCTTCGTGCGCAGCGAGTCCGCAGACATCGGCCAGATGATCGGTACCCAGTCGCAAGTGGCCAGCCTGGTCGGCACAGACCGATTCTGGGTGCGCGCCTCGGTGCCCGCCGACAAGCTCGACCACCTCGACATCCCCCGGGTCAACGCCGACGCCGGCTCGGAGGTCACCATCGCCGCGGCCTCCGGCGACAACTCGCAGCTCGAGGGGCGCGTCGTGCGCTTGCTCGGCGAGCTCGACCCCCAGGGACGCATGGCGAGGGTGTTGATCGAGGTCGATGACCCGTTCGGCCTGGCAGACGACCAGTCCCCGGGTGCCGACGAGCCGCGTGGCATCCCCTTGCTGCTCAACTCCTATGTCGACGCCACGATACACGGCGCCACAGTCGAGGACCTCATCGAAGTCCCCCGCCAGGCGATTCACGACGGGGACCGGGTCTATATCTTCACCGACGAGCAAACCCTCGAGGTGCGCCAGGTCAGCGTGGTGTGGAGCCGACCGGATACGGTCGTGGTCGACCAGGGCTTGGCCACCGGCGAACGAATCATCACCAGCCCTCTACCCATGGCGCTCGAGGGCATGAAGCTGCGCGCTCAGGGCCAGCCCGACGCGACGGCCGAGGAGGCATCGGATGAGTAAGCCCACCCAACAACACCCGAGCCAGGACGGGACAACCGACGCCGACAAGCAGCCCGTGGACACCTCCGGGCCCCTGGCTTGGATGACTCAGAATACCGTCGCTGCCAATTTGCTGATGGTATTATTCATCGTCGGCGGCATCGTGATGCTCGGCAATATCACCAAGGAGGTCTTCCCCGAGGTCCAACTCGACGTGGTCAGCGTCCAGGTGCCCTACCCCGGCGCCAGCCCCGAGGAAGTCGAACAAGGCGTCCTGCTGGCCGCCGAGGAGGCCATCCGCGGCGTCGACGGCATCGACGAGATCCGCTCGACCGCCTCGGAGGGCGCCGGCGTGGTCACCGCCGAGTTGATCACCGACACGGACGCCCAAAAGGCGCTCAACGACATCAAGAGCGAGATCGACCGGGTGACCTCGTTTCCCCGGGACGCCGAGCGGCCGATCATCAGTCTATCGACCAACCGGCGCTCGGTGCTGTCGGTGATTGTCTACGGCGATGTAGCCGAGGCGTCGCTGAACGCGTTGGCCGAGCGGGTGCGCAGCGACCTGCTGGCCGAGGATAATATCTCGGCGGTCGAGGTCACCGGCATCCCCGATCCCGAGATCAGCATCGAGGTCCCCCAGCAGAACCTGCGTCGGTATAACCTGACCCTCGAGCAGGTCTCCCGGGCGGTCGACAGCGCCTCGGTCGAGCTGCCCGGTGGCGCCGTGCGCACCGACGGCGGTGAGATCCTATTGCGCACCACCGAGCGGCGTCAGACCGGCGAAGAATTCATGGATATCGCCATCAAGAGCCAGCCCGATGGCACCACCGTGACCCTGGGCGACATCGCCACGGTGGTCGACGGCTTCGCCGAGACCGATCGCGAGGCCTTCTTCAACGGCCAGCGTGCACTCAAAGTGGAGGTCTTCCGCGTCGGCGACCAATCCCCCAACGAGATCTCCGAGACGGTTCGCGACTACGTCGACGGGCTCGACCTCCCGCCGAGCGTGCAGACCGCGATCTGGAACGACAGCTCCGAGCTGTACACCGACCGCGTCAACCTGCTGCTCAAAAACGCCGCTCTGGGCCTGCTCTTGGTGCTGCTATTGCTCGGCATCTTCCTGGAGGCCCGGCTGGCGTTTTGGGTGACCCTGGGCATCTTCATCTCGTTTCTGGGCGCAATGTTATTCATGCCCTGGCTGGGCGTGTCCATCAATATGGTCTCGTTGTTCGCCTTTATCCTCGCGCTGGGCATCGTGGTCGACGACGCTATCGTCATCGGGGAGGCCGCCTACGCCCAGCGACACGCCGGGCGGACAAAATTGGAGGCCGCCATCGCCGGGACCCGCGAGGTCGCCGTGCCGGTGGTCTTCGCGGTGTTCACTACGGTCGTTGCCTTTACCCCGCTGCTCTTCGTGCCCGGCGTCACCGGTAAGCTTTTCCAGAACATCCCGATGATCGTCATCCCGATCTTGCTCATCTCGCTGGTCGAGGCGCTGATCATCCTGCCCGCCCACCTCGCACACATCGGCGAGCCGACCAACACGGGCATCCTCGGGGCAATAAACCGACTCCAGCAAAAGGTCAGCGCACTTCTCGAGACCTTCGTCGACAGGGTCTATTACCCGTCGGCCGCGCGCTTCCTGAAGTATCGGTACGTCACCTTGGCCGCGTCTGTGGGGTTGTTGGCGGCTTCGGCGGCGTTCATCGCCACTGGGCGGATTAGCTTTAACTTTATGCCCAAGATCGAGGGCGACCAGGTCTCCGCGAGCGTCGAGTTGCCCTTCGGCACCGACCCCGAGACCACCCGCGAGATCGCCGACCGACTCATCGCCGAGGCACAGGCCGTGCTCGACGAGGCCAGCGACAACGAGACCATCGGCCGGGGCATCTACGCCGACGTCGGCAGCATCCCGGGCGGCGGCGGCCCGCGAGCAGGCAGCGGGTCGACGGGAGGACACCTGTCCCAGACGACCGTCTCGCTGGTCTCGGCCGCCGAGCGCGAGATGACCTCTGCCCAATTCACCAAACGCTGGCGAGAGCGCGTCGGCGAGATCCCGGGCGTGGAGTCGCTGCGCTTCAACTTCAATATCGGCGCCAACGCCGGCGAACCGGTGGCCATCGAGCTGCGCCACGAGGATCGGCGCATGCTCGAGCAAGCCGCCACCGCGCTGGCTGAACACTATGCGACCTACAATGGTGTCTTTGACATCGACAACGGATTTCGCCGCGGCAAGGAACAACTCGACCTGCGGCTCAAGCCCGCCGCCCGGGCCCTCGGGATCACTGAATCCGACCTCGCCCGGCAGGTGCGCAGCCACTTCTTCGGCGCCGAGGCCAAGCGCGAGCAGCGGGGCCGCAAGGAGATGCGCGTCTACGTGCGCCTGCCCGAGTCCCAGCGCGACTCCGAATTCAATGTCGAGCAGATCTTTATCCGCACCCCTGAGGGCGGCGAGATGCCGCTCGACCAGGCCGCTCACATCGAACGCGGCCACTCCTATACCTCCATCGAACGCGAGGGCGGCGGTCGGATAGTCGACGTGACGGCCGACGTCGACGCCAATCTGACCAGCGCCAACGAGGTCATCGAGAGCGTCCGCACCAACTTCATGCCCGGGCTGCTCGCCGACTACCCGGGCCTGTCCTACGAACTCAGCGGCGAGCAAAAAGAGCAGCGCGAGACGTTCGGCACCCTCGGCCAGGGCTTCTTGATCGCCCTTGTGGTCATGTTCGGCCTGATGGCCGTCGTGTTTCGCAGCTACCTGCAGCCGCTGGTAATCATGTTCGCCATCCCCTTCGGATTGGTCGGAGCCCTGGCGGGCCACCTGCTCATGGGCTTTGACTTCAGCGTGACCAGCATCATGGGAATCGTGGCGCTGTCAGGGGTAGTCGTCAATGACTCCTTGGTGCTTATCGCGGCGGTCAACGACTACCGAAAGCAGGGCAAAAACGTCGTCGACGCCGTCGCTTTGGGCGCGGCCCGGCGCTTTCGACCGATTTTACTGACCTCGCTGACCACCTTCCTGGGCCTGACGCCGATGATCTTGGAGACCTCCGTACAGGCGCAATTTCTGGTCCCGATGGCCATCAGCCTGGGCTTCGGCGTGCTCTTCGTCACCGCCATCGCGCTGATCATCGTCCCGGCGGCTTATATGGCCACCGAGGACCTCAAGTTGGCGGTGGACAAGCTCAAGGGCTTGTACAAATAGCCGCGTTCGATAGCTCGCGCGCCAGGCCTTCTGCCATATAGCTTCTGGCCGAGTTGGCGACACATAAAAGACGAATTCACTCGTCGAAGGAGCCGGCAGCTTGGCCAATCGCGCCCAGGAGTTGCTCGGTGTCGTCGAGCCGAGCGATCCACGCCTCGGCGATAGGGGCGGTGACGTCCGGAAGTTTGTCGGCGAACGTACGCCACGCCTGGCGGGTGTCGTCGACGTGGGCCAGGAGCGCCTCGGTGACCTGCTCGAGCCCGTCGTAGTCGGCGGCCGAGCGCAATAGGTTGCTCATCATATTGGCGCGGGTTCCGAAGCCGGCCGGCAGGTTCTTGGTGCGCGAGAGCGCCCGGATCGAGGCGCGGCTCAGGTAGATGCCGGCGTCGGCCGGGACGAGCAGGTATTCGGCGATGTCGCGCAGGCCGGTCTTGGGGTCGTCGAGCAACTCCACCCCGCGAGCGTCTGACCGATCGGGCGCCGACTGGTCGCCCTGGTCGCCCTCGTCGTCCGATATGCCCTCCCCTGCTCCCAAAGCACGCCGATGTTCGAGGAGCAACTCGGCGGTGACGTCGCCCAGCGCACAAAAGAAGGGATGGCCGTGGACGCCGAGCGCGTGGCGAAGCCCGTGGAACCATCGCAACAGGTGGGTGTCCAAAAACGCCCGACTGAACTCGCGCGCAGCCTCGGCGTCGGGGCCGTCGTGCTCGGCCTCCATCTTGCTCAAAAACCCGAGGAAGTTGAGCTCCACGCCCACATGGTCGGGGCTCTCGGAGGTCTCGACGATCGGGAAGCCGGCGTCGCGATAAAAATCCGAGACGTGCTCGGTCACGCGGCCGCCGGCCCGAGCGGTCTCGTCCAAAAAAGTGCTCTCGTAGGCGAAGACATTGAAGCCAAAGACGTCATGGTGGGCAGCAGCGGCCTCGTCGAGGTCGACCTGCCCCTCGCCGTCGCCCCCTAACGAAGCCAGACGCTGCGCGAGCGGCTCCACCGCGCGAACGTGGTCGATGATCTCGGCGGTGACGCCGCGCAAAAAGAGCCTTCCTAAGAGCAGATACGCCCGGCTTCGAGCGAGCGCGGCGTCGGTGTCGGTGAGCCCGCTCATGCGTTCTCTCCCTCGGCGACACCGTCATCGTCGGGGAATTTATAGGCCTCGCGGGTCGGCTTGAGCGGACGCTTGAGCCAATACGGCCGGCGAGTCCCGTCGGGGCTATGCTCCTTGGCCGGGCGAGTCTTGGCCATCCACTGGCGGTAGACCTCCATGGACTTTTTCGTGTCGACCCACACATCGCCGTGCTTGTCGCCGGGCTTGGCCGGGCAGACGTCGAAGCATTTCTGCAGCCAGCAATGCGCCCCGCTGATCGGGTCGGGGTGGACCGGGTGGGTCAGGTTCTGGTGGACGCCGACGTCTTCCCACCAGATGCGCTCGGTGTCCGGGTCCCAGCTCTTCCAGGCTTGTGCGCCCTGGAGAATATTGAGCCCGAAGCCGCCCTCGTCGTCCTCCTCGAGTTTGGCCACTGCCGAGGTTCCCTTATTGCCGCCCTGGTCCTGCTCGAGCCGCCAGCGGCCCAGGTGGTGGCTCATGGCGATGATCCCGGGCTTGATCGCCTCGGTGATCCAGACGCGGTCGACCATATAGCCGATTTCGGTGGTCACGCGGACCAGCGCGTTGTTGTCCACGCCGATCCGCTCGGCGTCGATGGGGTTCATCCAGATCGGGTTTTTGTGGCTGATCTCGTAGAGCCACTTGGCGTTGGCGCTGCGCGTGTGAATGAGCGTGGGCAGCCGAAAATTGGGCAGCAGCAACATTTCGTCGCTGTCGATGTCGATATTGGAGGGGTGTACGTGGCTGTCGAGCGTCCACGGGATGACGTATTCTTGCTCCGGCCATCCCCACTCGGCCAAGGTGGGCGCGAAGAACTCGAGCTTTCCGGACGGCGTGCCGAACGCCTCGCGCACCGCGCCGTCGACCCGCACGCCGATCTGCTCACCGCTGGCATCGAAGGCCCGGCCGAAGTCGTCGACCTCGGCGACGCGCTCGTCGGGCACGACCTCGCGATACGGCTCGTAATAATCGCTGACGACCTCGAAGGCGCCGTACTTCCTCATATATTCGAGCGGGGTCAGACCTTCCTGTTCGGCCGCCTCGGGCAAGCCCGGCACGCTATTCTCGAACATCCAACGAAAATACTCCTCGACGGTGACCAACTCGCCGTCGCGATATGGGCTCTCGAAGTGCTTGCGAATTCCTCGCTCGCCGTCGGGGTCGAGGCGTCCGGACAACTCGATCCAGAACTCCGCCTCCTCCCAGACCTCGCCGGGGTTGGCCTCGTAGGTATATTGGACATCCTTGCCTGCGCGCTCCATCGCCACGCGCCGCACGGGCTGGCGGAAGGCGAGCCACTGGCCGGCGTGGGTCTCCTGGCTCTGCAGGTCGTGGCGCTCCGGGGCGAGCCCCATGGGCAAGACGTAGTCGGCGAACCAGGCGCTCTCGTTCCAGGTCGGCGTCAGCGCGACGTGACATTTGATCTTTTCCTTGTCGCGCAAAGCCTCCAGCCAGGTGAACCCGTCGGGGTTGATCCACAGCGGGTTATAGACCCGCGAGAAGTAGACATCGACGTCGCCGCGGCCCTCCTCGAGCAGGTGGGGCAGCAAGAAGCTCATCTCGAAGAAAGCGAGCGGAAATTCCTGCGGGTACTCGAGCTCGTTCCAGACGTTGTTGGGCTCGGGCTCGCTGAACGCCTTGGGCTTGAATTTGTTCCAGGAGTTGAACGACGTCCCGCCCTTGGTGCCGACGCTGCCGGTCAACACGTTCAAGAAGAACAGGCACCGAGCCACCTGCCAGCCGCCCTCGTTGCCGATGCTGGCGCTGCGCCAGGTGTGGGTGGCCAGCCGGCCCTGACAGTCGGCGACGAGCTCGGCGGCCTCTCGAATCTTGTCGGCGGAGACCTGAGCCTCCGCGGCGGCCCGCTCGAAGGTAAATTCCGAGTAGAGCGCCTTGAGCACCCGGTCGAAGAGCTCGAAAGACGGCGCGTCGAGCTCACCATCTTCGCGGGCCTGGTCGATCACCTCTCGGGCGCGCGGGCTGTCGATGTGGTCGGTTCCCTCGGCCAAAAACTCCTTCCAATTGACCCAGTCGCGCACGAATGTGCGGTCGTAGCGGTCCTCCTGGATCAGGTAGTTGGCCATCGCCAACAGCACGCTCATCTCGCTGCCCGGCCATGTGGAAAGCCAGACGTCGGACTTCGAGGCGGTATTGCTCACCCGCGGGTCGAAGTTGATGAGCTTGGCCCCGGACTCCATGCCCTCGATGATGCGCTGGGCGTGGGGGTTGAAGTAGTGGCCGGTCTCCAGGTGGCTGGAGATGAGCAAGATGACCTTGGCGTTGGCGTGATCGGGGCTGGGCCGGTCGAAGGCGCCCCAGAACCAATAGCCGCAGCGAGCGCCCGACGAGCAGATATTGGTGTGGCTGTTGTGGCCGTCGACCCCCCAGGACTGGACGACGCGGTTGGCGTAGCCGTCGTCGCCGGGCCGGCCGACGTGGTACATGATGCCGTCTTTTCGGCGCTCGAGGCTCTCGCCCATCTTCTCGGAGATCTCGGAGAGGGCTTCCTCCCACGAGATGCGCTTCCACTTGCCCGCCCCGCGCTCGCCGACGCGCTTGAGCGGGTGGAGAATGCGCTCCGGGTCGTAGACCTGGTTGTGGGTGGCCGGGCCCTTGGCGCAGTTGCGCCCGCGGCTTCCCGGGTGGGCGGGGTTGCCCTCGAGCTTTCTGATCTCGTAGGTCTTCTTGTCGACGTAGGCGAGCAGCCCACAGCCGCTCTCGCAGTTGAAGCAAATCGTCGGCACCAGCGTGTAGTTGCGGGCGACCCGTCTGGGCCACTCGCGCCCGTCCCACTCCGCCCAATCGTCCCACCTCTCCGGGGGCGGATATTGGTTCAGACGCCCGTCGCGCTGCTCGACCTCGATCATCTCGACCGACGCTGGGTCGACCTCGGCGTACTCCGGGGGGCCGGCCGTCTGCTCGCTGGAGGTCGGAGCCTCGGCCGCCGGGCTCATCCCGAGCATCGATGTGAGAATCTTTTGGATATCCATGATTTCTTCTCTCGGGTCGAGAAACGACTGTCTTGAAACGCGTATCGCAGAGATGGTGGCGCGAGCCTTGGCTCACTTGGCAGCCTTCTCATCAACTATTGGGGACCTTCTGGGGGGCGAGCACGAAGGCGTGCTCGAAGAAGTACAGCCCGATCAGGGCCGCGACGCCGCCGAAGGCAGCGACCAGCGAGCCGCCCGAAAACAACAGCAGCAACACCAGCGGAACGACGTGTCCGAGCGCGATCGCGCCGGCCCAAAAATGCAACTGAAACTCGCCGCTTCGAATATCGTGAGCAGCGCGCGCGGCGACCTCGCTGGCATGTGGCATGGCGAATTCCCCAACCAGGATGACGAAGAGGTCGACGACCAACATGACCGCCAGCGCCCCGGCCGCCAGCGCGCCCATGCCCTCGGGAAGCTCCATGAAGGCCGCGAGGATCAGGACCGCGGCGGCACCCGCCACCAGCGACTGAACCAGGAAGTGGAACGGCAACAGCGGGCTCTGCCACAGGTCGCGGCCCTCCGCCTGACCAAATAAGAAGGCCGTATAGACCGCCGCGCCCACCGCCAGCGGCACCCCGAGGCCGAGCAGCCACGGCCGCGCCGCGCCGGCCATCGACGCATCCAGCCAGCCCAGCCACGCCCCGCCCTCGAGCGCCAACCAGACCGTGGCGAGCCCGGAGAACGCGATCAAAATATAGGCGCCGCGAGCCAGCCAACTCTTCCACTGGGGGTGAAAGACGATCGACAAGAATCGCTCGGGTCGGTCGAGGTCCGCCACGAGCAGCACCGTCGTCGCCAGGAGCATAGCCACCGAGACTCCGGCCCCCGCCGTCGCGAAGCCGGCCGAGACCGGCGCGAGATCCATGAGCCAGGCGAAGGCCAACAATAAAAAGAGGCCGCAACCGACCGCCTTGGTGACCAGATAAGCCGGGACCTGCCAGTGCCACGGGATCTTATGCTGGGCATTATAGGCAACCTGGACCATCTGCTCGGCTCGGCGGCCTTGGCCAAATTGGATCGGGCCATCCGAGGGCATGCCCTGTGACTGCGGCTGGCGAATGGGTGTGCCGGATTTCGCATGCGCCGCCACCGGCGAGGAGCCGCCGCTGTTGTGGCCGTTGTTGTGGCCGGCGGTGGAGTGCTCCTCGACGACGTCGGCGAACATATACGTCTCCGGCGAGCGCTGAGTCGCGGTCGGGTGCATCGAGACATCGTCGCCGTCGATATAAAAGAGTTTGGGAGAGGTCCCCTGCTCCGGCTTGCGCACGGTCGTGCGCCTGGTGGCCAAGACCTCCGCGATCTCGGAGTTCGGGTCGTTCATATCCCCGGCGATGATCGAATGCGTCGGGCAGACGACCACGCAAGCCGGCTCCAGCCCGACCTCGGTTCGGTGGCCACAATAGTGACATTTGGCCGCCGTCCCACTCTCCGGGTCAATATAAATGGCGTCATAGGGACAGGCCTGCATGCAGGCTTTACAGCCGATGCAGATATCGGAGTCGAACTCGACAATCCCGTCGTCGCGCTGGTACATCGCGGTGACCGGGCAGATGCGCACGCACGGCGGGTTCTGACAGTGGTTGCACCGCGTCACCTGGAACTGCCGGCGGGCGTTGGGGTGCTCGCCGATCTCGGTGTATTTTACCCAGGTTCGGTTGACGCCCAGCGGCACGCTATTCTCGCTCTTGCAAGCAGTCGAGCACGCGTGACAGCCGATACACGTCTCGTTATTGATGACGAATCCGTAGTTCTTCTCCCCGGAACTGCTCGTCGTCTCAGCCGCCATATATCCGCCTCGGCTGTGTTTAGCCGTGCCTTCGGTTGTGAGTGATTTCGTTCTGTCTCCCATAATAGGATGGATGGGCCTTATCTCCAACCACCTATTAGACGTCGAGTGTGTTCATCAGCCGTGGGTTGGCGATGAACTCCCTCTCCACCCGTAGCGA
>JBKGZI010000136.1:0-12964 GCA_046545675.1 Persicimonas sp. | reverse complement strand
ATGGCCATCTCGGCGGTCTCCAGGTCGCGAATCTCACCGACCATGATGACGTCCGGGTCGTGGCGCAGATAGCTGCGCAGGCCGGTGGCGAAGTTCAACTGGATCTTCGGGTTGACCTGCATCTGGCTGATGCCCTCGAGCTGGTACTCGACCGGATCTTCGATGGTCAGGATATTCTTGTTGGGCTGGTTGATCTCGCTCAGCGACGAGTACAGCGTGGTCGTCTTACCCGAGCCGGTCGGGCCGGTGACCAGGATGATGCCGTTGGGCCGATGGATGAGCTTTAAGAGCGTGTCCTGGTCGTCGACCTTCAGTCCGATATCCCGCACGTTGAGCAGGACCGCCGACTTGTCCAGAAGACGCATCGTGATGCGCTCGCCGTGGACCGCCGGGGCCGTCGCCACACGGATATCGATGTCCTTGCCGGCCATCTTGATGCGGATGCGCCCGTCCTGAGGCAAGCGCTTCTCGGCGATGTCCAGCCCGGCCATAATCTTGACGCGGGTGATGATCGACGAGTGAAAGCGCTTGGGCGGGTGGGCGATCTCTTTGAGGACGCCGTCGATACGAAAGCGCACCGTCAGGTCCTTCTCGCCGGGCTCGATGTGGATATCACTGGCTCGCTCGCGCACGGCCTGGACGAAGAGGCTGTTGACGAAGCGGATGACCGGGGCTTCGTCGTCGTCGCTGGCGTCGAGCAGGTCGTTGATGTCGATGCTGCCGTCTTCGGCGTGCGGGCTCTCGGCTTCGTCGAGCTCGTCGAGGCCGGCGCCGAGCTGGCGGCTCTTGCGGTCGAAGGCGCTGTTGATCGCGTCCATCAGCTTGCCGGTGGGCACCACCACCGGCAGCACTTCGCGGCCGGCCAAAAAGCGCACCTGGTCGAGGGCTTCGACGTTGAGCGGGTCGTCGGTGGCGACCAGCACGTAGCCGTCCTGCTCGTCGTAGGGCAGCACGCCATTTTCACGCGCGTAGCCGAGCTGCATCTTCTCGAGGAGGTGCAGATCGATCTCGTCGGCCTTGACCGCCTCCTGGAAGGGGTAGTCGAGCTGCTCGGCCACGGCTTCCATGACGTCGCGTTCGGTGGCGGCCTCCAGGGCCACCAGCACCTGACCGATCAGCCCACCCTTGTCACGCTGCTGGCGCAGCGCCTTGTCGAGCTGGTCGGAGGTGATCGTCCCCTTCTGAATGAGGATGTCACCGAGTCGTTGGCGATTATACATGCGGGTTCCGCGTCGTATTGCTTGTGAAACGCTTATTGCCTCTCGGGCAAATCACTGTGCTCGAACTACGAATTACTGCTCGGGCTCGGCCTCGGGTTCATCGTCGGCCTCACCGTCGGTCTCACCGTCGGCTTCACCGTCGGCCTCACCGTCCGGCTCGACCTGCGGGGCGTCGCCGCCGGGCCGCGGTTGTTGCTCGTCCGGGGCCCGCGGCACATCTTCGATCTGGCGTGCCGGCGGCGCGGTCTGCTGTTCGTCTTGTTGGGTCTGGTCGTCCCCGGTGCCCAGGACCCGGTAATTCGGCCCCTGGTCTTCGAAGGCCTCCATGGCTTCCTGGCGAGCCTTCTCTTTGACTTCGGCTTCCGAGAGAACATCGCGCATGCGCTCGACCAGCCCGGACTTCTTTTGATAGTTGGTCGCCGGGTCGTATTCCTTTTTGTCGATCTCGAAGAGCTTGGCGAGCTCGTCGCGCTCCTTCATTTTCCGGTCGTAGACCTTCTTGATGTCCGTCTTGTCCTCGATGATATACGGGGTGAGCATCAGCACGAGGTTTTGCTTGGTCGAGATGGTCGTCTTATTGCGGAACAAAAAGCCGAGCACCGGGATATCCCCAAGAAACGGCACCTTTTGCACCGTCTCGGCATCGCGCTCCTTCATCAGGCCGCCGATGACCACCGTCGACTGGTCCTCGACGAGCACGACCGTCTTGGCCGTGCGCTTGGTCGTCGTCGGCGTGAGATCTTCTCCGCCGGCACTCTTGATGTCGCTGACCTCCTGATCGATCTCGAGGCGCACGAAATTCGACTCGTTGACCTGGGGCAGGATGCGCAGCGTGATACCGACATCCTCGTATTCGATATTGTTGAGAAGCCCGCCTCCCAGTCCGCCGAGCGCTCCGAGCCCGCCGAGGCCGGACTGCTGACCCTGTTGACCCTGCTGGCCGGCGAGTCCGGCGAGGCTGCCCAGACCGCCGAGTCCACCGGATCCGCGCGAAAACGGGATTCGGTCGGCGACCACGATCTCGGCCTCCTCGTTGTCCATGGTCATGACCGTCGGCGCCGACAAGAGGTTGACCGAGCTGTCGGTCTGGGTCGCACGCAACGTCAACGCAAACGCCGGCAGCGAGATCGGAGTGCCCGGGATATTGGCCATCGGGCCAACCAAACCGATGGATCCACCCAGACCACTTCCGAAGTCCTCGGCGAGTTTCTCCGGGCTGAAGTTCGACTGACCGAGCAGCCCACCCTGGGTGTCATCGATGATCCCGCTCTCTTCGGCCGAATCGGGGATGATTCCGTCGAAGTCCTGGCCGTTGACCGCGCTAAAGCCCATGCCCAGCTCGCTGTCGGTGTCCATGCCGATCTCCATGATGACCGCCTCCACATAGACCTGTCGGCGCGGTCGATCGAGCATGTCGACGACCTGCTCCAGGGCCACGAAGTCCTTGGGCGAGGCGGTCACGATCAGCGCGTTGTTGGGCTTGTACGAGGTCACCTGCACCTCGCCCTCGAGCAGCGCAGCCACATCCCCGCCGGCAGCCTGTTGTTGTTGCGGCTGGCGGGCGCGTTGGGCGCGCTGGGCCTGCTCACGCTGCTGGTTTTGGCCGCTGGTCAGGTTCGACAGCGTCGAGGATAGCTCCTCGGCGTCGGCGTACTCCAAAAACTTCACGTGGACCTGCCCGCCGACCGCGGTGGGCACGTCGAGTAGTTCGATCATCTGGCGGATCTTGTCGAAGTCGCGCGGGTTGGCCACGATGATCAGCTTGTTGGTGCGCTCGTCGGCCATGATCTGCGAGATTCTCACGTTCAGGTCGCCGCCTTCGCCCTCGCCGGCCTGGTCCTTTTGCTGATTGCGAGGGGCGGGCCTGCGCCGCCGGTTTGCCTGAGGCTGGTTGCCGCCCTCGCCCTCCTCGGCGTCGAAGAGCTCGGTCAGCTTCTCCTGGATATCGGCGGCCTCGGCGTATTGGACCTCATAGACATAGACCTGCTCGAGGATCTCGTCCTCGTCGAGGCGTTTGACCAGATTGCGGATCCGCTGCAGGTTCGCGGCGTTCTCGGTGATGATCAGCGAGCTGCCATAGGGGATGATCGAGGCGTGCTGGCTGGCAAATTTGCTGATGACGTCCTGCATCTCCTCGGCCGGGGTGTTCTGGACGGGCACGATCGCGGTGACCATGCGCGGCTCACCGGGCAGGCGCTCGCCCTCACCATAGGTGTTCATCGGCTCGGAGATGGCCTTGTCGGCCTCGACGATCTTCAAGAAGTTGCCAAACGGCACGATCGTCAGCCCGTTCATCTCCAGGGCCGCCACGAACGCCCGGTAGGCCTGCGCGAGGGTGACCTCTTCGGGCGAGATGATCGTGATCGTCTTGTTGGCCTGCAAGCTGTCGGAGATGATGAAGTTTTTGTTCATCACCCCGGCGAAGAATTTGACGACCTCTTCGAGCTCGGCCTGGCGAAAGTCGATGGTCACTTTGACGTTTTGCGGGCGTCGCTGCGGCCGGGCGTCGGGGTCGAAGTTCGGCGGCAGGTTATATTCTTCGTTGGGATCGAAGTTCTCCGGGGTGATCACCTGCCCTTCCTCCTCGGGATCGCCGTCGGGCTCATCGCCCTGGTCTTGGGGCTGGGGCCGCTCATCTTCGTCAGGCTCGTCCTGAGGCTGGTCGTCTCGAGCGTCCTCGTCCTCGTCGTCGCCGCCGCGCTGGATGACCCCGGGGCGCTGGCCGTCGGAGTCCTGCGCGTGGGCCTGACCCATCAGCCCCGGGGCGACGAGGCCGACCAGCAGCGTGGGGACAAGCACCGTCACAATGAGGCGCACTCTCGTCCACGGCGTGGCGGGCGAGGAAGGGGCGTTATTGTTTTTGGGTTGCATCGCAATCATCAACTACGTCTCGTTGAATCGGTGGAAACGGAACGACTAAAATTTATCAATGGTCACTGGTGTTGCGCCCGGGAGGCCCGGCCGATGCATCTCGAGATCAGCGGATATTATATTCGAGGTCTTTCTTCTGACCTCGCCGTTCGATCTGGACCTTGACGGTCTTTTCATTCTTCATCGACTCGAAGAAGTCCATGGCCTGGTGCGAACTCTTGATCTGCTTGCCGTTGACCGAGTGCAGCACGTCGCCGCTCTGGATGCCCAGCTCGGAGTAGACGCTGTTGGGGGTGATCCCGACCAGCTTCAGGCCCTGGCGCTGACCGTTTTTGAAATTGGGGACGACTCGGCCCTGGGAGGCCAGCTCTCTGCGGTTCTCGATGCGCCTTTCGATGGCGCTGCGCTCGACCTCGAAGCTGTCGTCGCCGCGCTTGCGAATCGCATCTTTGGCCGAGGCAGCCGGCTTGCCTGCTTTAGGCTTGCGCGAGCTCGACGATGGCGGCGAGGAGCGGCGCACCGTCGACGCCGGGGTCGCGGTCGGATTGCCGGTGATGGATTTGTCCATGCGCACAAACTCCATCTGGTCCTGTCGGCGCAGAATAATTCGGTCGCGTCGAATCTCGACGAGTTCGACGTCATCCATCAGGTAGTCGCCGACGCTGGCCACCAAAGTCTCGCTGGAGTCCTCGTTTTTGATCAGCGCCATCGAGTAGTCGGGCTGCTTGGAGACCATCGCGCCCAATAACTTCAGGTTCAGCTCGCTGGCCACCGGAAAGTCCGAGGGGATATCCGGCTCCTCGTCGATCTCGACGCATTGGCCCTTTCGGCATTCCTCGCCTTCCTCACAGCCGCCCTCACACTCGTCGGCGGGCTGCTCGTCGGGGCATCCGAACAGGCAACGCTGCGCGATGGCCCGATTCCAGTTGCCCTTGCGCTTGCTGCGCGTCGGCGTCGGCCGCTTCGGACCGCTGTTGTCGGCGATCTCGGGCGACTCGGGCACCGTAAACGGCGCCAATTGGCTGGCCACCAGGTTGTTGGCCATCAGCGCCAACAAAATAGAGCCCACGCCGATCAGCGCCAGCGTCAGCGCCCAGCCGTATTTTCGAAGCAAGTTCTCCATAATCAGCCACAAGTCGATGGCTAGAGGTTCCGGTACATCCGTACTGCGCCGGGTTTACATCCTGGCGATACGTTGGGTTCGACAAACATCGCCTTCAGTCGGTTCATTCCGACCCACCCATCGCATCGGTGCGAGAGCATCACGCTCGGTCGTGCGTTATCATGTCTCGCAAGTTCCGTGCCAGCCGCTGAAGCTCCCGAGGCGCCGATGGGAGAGGGGGTGTAGCATAGGTTTGTGACATTTTGTCAATCGGGCGTTTTGGCGGGGGGATGGCGTGACATTTTGTCAAAGGAGGTGTTTACGGGGGGCTGAGGCTCTCCGGGGGGGTTCTAAAGAGTTCGTTCGTGGTGTCCCAGGCGCACCCACGGGTATGGTTCGGTCCCAGCTATAGCGATCATATGGGCAAATCGACTCGCCCACATGCTCGCCCCGCACAAAACCAAACCATAGCTGGGGGTAAGAGCGGCGCCTTTTGCCGCTCGCACCCCCAGCGAGGGTCGCCGCTCGACCACGTACAACTCTCTATTATCGCGGCTCGACCACCTACAACTTCCGATAAATCGTCCGCGTCGAGATATCCAAAAGCTGGGCGGCCAGCTTTTTGTCGCCGCCGGTCATCTTCAGCGTCTCGTGGAGCACGCGCTGCTCGATCTCGTCGAGCGGGGTGCCCAGGGGGATGGTGATGTGGCGGGTGTCGCCCTCGCGATCGGTGATGTGCTCGGGCAGGTCGTCGACGTCGATGATGCCGTCTTTGTCGAGCACGACGGCGCGCTCGACGACGTTTTCGAGCTCGCGCACGTTGCCCGGCCAGCGGTAGCTGGCCAGGGTGTCGAGGCCGTCTCGGCTGATCCGGTCGATCTGGCGGTTATTTTTCTCGCGGTATTTGCCCAGAAAATGCTCGGCCAGCAGCGGCACGTCCTCCATGCGGTGGCGAAGCGGCGGGATCTCGATATTGACCACGTTGAGCCGGTAATACAGGTCCTCGCGGAAGTTGCCCTTGTCGAGCTCGACTTCGAGATTCTTGTGGGTCGCCGCCACGATGCGCACGTCGACGCGGGTGGGCGTATTGGAGCCGAGCCGCTCGAACTCGCCTTCTTGAAGGACGCGCAACAGCTTGACCTGGACCTGCTGGCTGAGCTCGCCGATCTCGTCGAGGAACAGCGTGCCGCCGTCGGCGGCCTCGAAGCGGCCCAGCTTGCGTTGATTGGCGCCGGTAAACGCGCCTTCTTCGTAGCCGAATAGCTCGCTCTCCAGGATGCTCTCGGGCAGCGCGGCGCAGTTGACCGCCACGAACGGCTCGTCGCAGCGCTCGCTGAGCTCGTAGACCATCCGCGCGAACAGCTCCTTTCCGGTGCCCGACTCGCCCGATAGCAAGACGGTCGCGTCGCTGGAGGCGACCTGCTTGACCAGGTCGAGCGCCTGGCGAAGCGCCGGCGATTGGCCGACGATGCTGCGCTCGTTTTTGAGGTCGGCCAGCTTCGCCCTGAGCTGGCGGTTCTCGGCGACCAGCGCTTGTTTCTCGAGCGCCTGGCTGGCTGCCTTGAGAATGGTCGCCCGCTTGATCGGCTTGCTCACAAAGTCGTAGGCGCCTTGCTTCATGCCTTTGACGGCCCGCTCGACGGTGCCAAAAGCGGTCATCAGGATGACCTCGGCCTCCGGCTGGAGCGTCTTGGCCAGCTTGAGCAGATCCATCCCGTCGACCTCGCCCATCTTCAGGTCGGTGATGATCAGGTTGACCCGCTCGTCGCGAATGATGTCGAGGGCTTGCTCGCCGTTCTCGGCGGTCAGCACGCGGTGGCCCTCCTTGGTGAATAGCCGCTCGAGGGTTTCGAGGTGGGCGAGCTCGTCGTCGACCAGCAGAATTTTGGCGTTATCGATCATTGTGGGGCCTCTTGAATAACCTTGTACTCATGCTGAAACCCGGCCCACCACAGCCACCATTCCATCTACTCCAGCATTGAACTTGGCGTCAAAGTTCGATAGAAACGAGTCGCTTGCCCAAAGCCCAATCTCTCCGGAATTTTTTTATGGCGAAGCTGTCATACCGAGACGCGCGCGGTGTTCTCCACGAGCACGAGCTCGAGCAGAGCACTCCGATTGGTCGCCACCCCGACCAGGCGATTCAAATCCTCGATCGCGTCGTCTCCAAACAGCACGCCGTGATCGTCAAGCTGGCCGACGGCAGCTTCGCAGTCCAAGACGGCGGCAGCCGAAACGGCACCTACGTCAACGGCTCGATGATCCAGGAGACCCAGCGCCTCAAAGACGGCGACCGGGTCACCGTCGGGTCGACCGACCTTTTCTACCACGACGAGAAAGAACCGAACACCGATTCGTTCACCGAGACGCGCGGTGGCCGAGTCACGATCCACGCCGGCGATCTGCAGAGCCATATCCAGAGCCGGCTGGCTCACGGCGTCCAAGACCGGTTCATGCCGGAGGGGTCGATCCAAGATGACGAGACGGTGCGCCGCGACTACGAAAAGCTGCGCATCGCCCACGAGCTCAGCCAGTCGATCGGCGTGGAGATGGACCTCGACGCGCTGCTCCAAAAGATCTTGGACAAGGCCTTCGAGATCTTCCCGGCCGACCGCGGCGTCATCTTGCTGCGCCCCGAGGAGTCCGACAACCTCGTGCCGATGGTCGTCAAATCCCGCCAGGGCGAGGACGGCGACGTCGACGACGTGCGCATCAGCCAGACCATCCTCAACGAGGTGTGCGAGGAGAAGCAGGCGGTGCTCTCCAGCGACGCGATGAGCGACTCGCGGTTCTCGGGCAGCAATTCGATCATCCTCGGCCAGATCCGAAGCACGATGAGCGTGCCGCTGTTGCACAAGCAGCGCATCCTCGGGGTCATCCACCTGGACTCGAAGCTGGCCAGCGGCGCGTTCACCGAAAAGGACCTCCAGATCTTGACCGGCTTTGCCCGCCAGGCGGCCGCCATGGTCCAGCACCATCGGCTGCTCAAGAAGATCGAGGCCGAGATCGTCGTGCGCGAGAAGATGCGCCGGCTTCTGTCGCCCCAATTGGTCGAGGAGGTCGTCAGCGGCCGCCTCGAGCTCAAAAAGGGCGGGGAGCTTCGCAACACCACGGTCATGTTCGCCGACATCCGAAACTTCACCACGATCAGCGAGCAGTTGCCTCCCCAGGAGGTCGTCGACAATATCAACGAGTATTTCGAGCTGATGGTCGACGTCATCTTCAAATACGAGGGCACGCTCGACAAATTTATCGGTGACGAGATCATGGCCATCTGGGGCGCGCCCATCGGCCACCCCGACGACGCCGAGCGCGCGGTCAAATGCGCCATCGAGATGCAGCAGGTCCTCGACGAGTACAACGCCGAGCGTGCGGCCAATGACCAGATGACCTTCCGCATCGGGGTGGGGATGAACACCGGAGAGGTCGTCGCCGGCTATATGGGATCGACCAAGAGCATGAATTATACGGTGATGGGCGACGTGGTGAATACCGCCGCGCGTTTTTGCTCGGCGGCGGCGGCCGACGAGGTGCTCATCGGCGAGGACACCTTCAAGGAGGTCTCTAACCTCGTCGAGACCGAGCTTTTGCCGCCCACCAAGCTCAAGGGCAAGGTCGAGCACGTCGACATCCATCGGGTGATCGGCCTGGCTCATACGCCCGCCGCGCCCAGCCGGCCCACCGAGCGCAACCCGGTGACCGGCAGCAAAGGCAAGGCGTGAGGAATCGGGCTCGAGGCGTCGGCTGTGTTTTTTAGAATCGCCCGCCCGCAAGCCCCAAGTCCGCCTCCCCGTGACACCGGGCCGCCGATGGCATATATTTGGCCACAGTATTCACGCCGCCCAACCATCACATGACTGAGGCAAGCAACGCCCTATGGCTGATCAGCGATACCAGGTCATCGAACGCATCGACGCCGGCGGGATGGCCGAAGTCTTCAAGGCCAACTCGACGAGCCTTCAAGGCTACCAAAAACTGGTCGCCATCAAGCGAGTGCTGCCGTCGCTGACCCAGAACGAACGCTTCGTACGCATGTTTTTGGACGAGGCGAAGGTCAGCCTCCACCTCAATCACACCAATATCGTTCAGGTCTTCGATCTGGGGATCGCCGACGGCACCTACTTCATCGTCATGGAGTTCGTCGACGGCACCAACCTCAAAAAGATCATCCAACTTCTGGGCGAGCGCAAGCAGCGGCTGCCCGCCGAGCAGGCCGTCTATATCGCCATGGAGGTCTGCAAGGGCCTGGCTCATGCCCACCTCAAGCACGACCAGGAGGGCCACCACCTGAGCATCGTCCACCGCGACATCAGCCCGCCCAACGTGCTGATGTCGCGCGAGGGCGAGGTCAAGATCACCGACTTCGGGCTGGCCAAGGCCAAAAGCCAGGCCGAGATCACCGACCCGGGGGTGGTCAAAGGTAAATTCGGCTATCTGTCGCCGGAGGCGGCCGACGGCGCGGACGTCGACGCCCGGACCGATATCTTTGCGGTCGGCATCGTGCTGTGGGAGATGCTCGCCGGGCGCAGGCTCTTTTTGGGCGAGAGCGATTACGCCACGCTCAAGCTGGTCCAAAAGGCCAAGATCCCGCCGCTGGCCAAATTCGGGCGCAAAGTACCCGCCGGCCTCCAACAGATTCTGGCCCGCGCGCTGACCAAAGATCCCAACACCCGCTTTCAGACCGCCGAGGAGATGGGTCGGGCGTTGGCCGAGTTTCTCTTCGAGCACGGCGCGGTCGTCTCCGCCTTCGATATCGCCGGCCTGGTCGAGAGTGTTCTGGAGACCAAGGACGAGAAGACCACCGCCGCCGACGTCGCCGCCGGCCAGGAAGTCCAGCGCGAGCTCAACCAGTTGATGTCCCTCGAGGAGATGGGCAACCTCGATCTCTTCATGGCCGAGAACTACGGCGAGATCGCCGGCGACGGCGAGGACTCCGGCGAGTACGACGGCGACGGAGAGGATCCGCGCGATTGGATGGATCTGGGCTTTGGGGGCGACGAGGGCTTCGGAGCCGACTTCGAGGACAGCCAAGCCACGCCTGCGCCGCAGGGAGACGACGGCGCCGACGAGGGTTGGCAGGCCGGCGGACTCCAGGATGTCGCCCGCGCCACCCAGTCGATGCAGGCCATCGACGGGCCGCAGGCGAGGGAGCAAGCAGAGCAGAACCAGCAGGCGAAGCAGCAAAGAGCCCGGCAACCTCAGCCGCCCCAGGGCGGGCCACCACAGAACTCGCCGCCGCGCCTGGCCAATTCGGGCGGCCAACCCAACGACGGCTCGTCCGACGGTCCCCCCCGGCCTGGTCAGCCCCGACAGCCGTCTCAGCCCAATCAGCAGCCTCAACAACGGCCCCAGCCCCAGCAACAGCAGGTCCCTGAAGTCAGCCAGACTCCCGCGGCCGGCGAAGCCCGTGACGCGCTCGGCAAGACCGCGGTGTTGTTCATCGGTCTGCTGGTGATCGCCATCTTGGCGGCGGTGGCCTTCTTGCTCAGTCACTTCGAAGTGATTTAATTCCGCAACCAGGTTCGACCATGGACGACGTACTCGTCATGATTCTCGCCGGCGGTGAAGGCAGTCGTCTGCGCCCGTTGACCGACGACCGCGCCAAGCCGGCGGTGCCCTTCGGGGGACGCTATCGGATCATCGACTTCGTGTTGTCGAATTTCGTCAATAGCGGCTTCTATAAGATCAAGGTGTTGACCCAATATAAGGCCGACAGTCTGATCAATCATATCGCCCGCGGCTGGCGGCTCTCCGAACTGGTCGGCCACTACGTCGACGCCGTGCCCGCCCAGCAGCGGCGGGGGCCGCATTGGTATCGCGGCAGCGCCGACTCCATCTACCAAAACCTCAATATTATCGAGGACGAGGACCCGACCCACGTGTGCGTCTTCGGCGGCGACCACATCTATAAGATGGACGTGCGCCAGATGCTCGACCACCACGCTCAGTGCGGCGGCGATCTGACCGTGGCGGCGGTGCAGGTGCCCATCGAGGATGCCTCCCAATTTGGCATCATCGAGGCCGACGAAGACGGGCGGATCATCGGGTTCTCCGAGAAGCCCGACGATCCGCGCCCGATGCCCGGCGACCCGACGCGCTGTCTGGCTTCGATGGGCAATTATATCTTCACCTCCGAGGCGCTGGTCCGCGAAGTCACCCGTGACGCCGAGGACGAGCAGTCGGTTCACGACTTCGGCAAGAGCATCGTCACCAATATGGTGCGCGACGACGCCTGCCAGGTCTTCGTATACGACTTCTCCGACAACGTCGTGCCCGGTCAGCCCGCCTCCGAGCATGGCTATTGGCGAGACGTGGGCACCATCGACTCGTATTGGCAAACCTCGATGGATCTGGTGGCCATTCGCCCCGAATTCGATCTCTATAACCCAAAGTGGCCGATTCGCACGCGCTATGAAGCGCACGCGCCGGCTAAATTCGTCCACGACAACCCCTCGGACAACCGCGTCGGCACGGCGGTCAACTCCACGGTCGCCGAGGGTGCCATCGTCAGCGGGGGCGTGATCCGCAACTCGATTCTGTTCCCCCGAGTGCGCGTTAACTCCTATTCGCGCATCGAGGACTCGGTGCTCTTCGACGGTGTCGATGTCGGCCGGCGTGCCAAGATTCGTCGCGCGGTCATCGACAAGAATGTCACCGTCCCGCCCGACACCGTCATCGGCTACGATCTCGACGCCGATCGCCGGCGTTTTACCGTCTCCGACACCGGCGTGGTCATCATCCCCAAGGATGCTGTATTCGAGGCGGGTTGATGTCTCGAGCGCCTGCGAAGCCCGAGCGATTCAGATCTTTGGACACAATTTTTGGTTCTTAGTCTTGATTGCCGGATGCACCGGGGCAATCGACCAGCTTTACCAAGAACCAAGAACCAAGAACCAAGAACCCAAAAACCAAGAACCTCCTCGAAATGGCACCGGTTCTCGGATTGGCTGACAACGCCGAGAGCCCCACGCACCCATGAACCAACCAACATACGTTCAATTTCTGTGGCATTTTCACCAGCCCTGCTACAGCGTCCCGAAACAGTCCACCAATAAGCTGCCCTGGGTGCGCCTGCATGCGATTAAATCGTACTATGATATGGGCCGCATGCTCGAGCGCTTCCCCCAGATGCGCTGCGTGGTCAACTTCTCGGGGTGCCTTCTGCAACAGCTTCGCGAGTATATCGAGGACGGAAAGCGCGACACCTGGTGGGAGTTGACCGAGAAGCCGGCCTTCGAACTCGACGAGGCCGAGCGGGCACACCTGCTCAGAAACTTCTTCAGCATCGATTGGGATCATTGCGTGGCGCGCTATCCGCGTTACCAAGAGTTGCTCGAAAAGCGCGGCGCCGACCCCGACAAGATCGATCCGAATGCCTTTTCGGTCCAGGAGCTTCGCGACCTGCAGGTCCTGTTCAACCTGGCCTGGTTCGGCTTCTCGGCGCGTCAGGAACGCGTGGTTCTCCAGGCGCTCATCGACAAGGGCCGGGGCTTTACCGAGAGTGAAAAGCAGGCGGTGCTCGAGCAGCAAATCGAGATCATGCAATTGGTGGCGCCGCTGTACCGGAAGCTGCACCGGCGCGGTCAGGTCGAGGTGAGCATCTCGCCGATGTACCACCCGATCTTGCCGCTGCTCATCGACACCGACTCCGCCGCAGTGGCCACCCCGGAGCGCCCCCGCCCGCCGCGAATGCAGGCCGTCGAGGACGCCCACTTTCATATCGCCGAGGCCCGGACGGTCGCGCGCGACGTGCTCGGCATCGACGTCAACG
>JBKGZI010000135.1:0-12983 GCA_046545675.1 Persicimonas sp. | reverse complement strand
GGGTCGAAGGGGTCGCACTCCTCGCCGTCGGTCAGCGGACAGGCGTCGCAAGCGTCGCCGATGCCGTCGCCGTCGTAGTCATGCTGGCTGTCGCCGTCGACCGGGCGCGAGGGGTTGAAGATGGTCGGGCAGGTGTCCTCCGAGTCGGGCACGCCGTCGCCGTCCTGGTCGTCGGCCACGCTCATCCCATCATATTCGTCGGGGCGTGAGGGCACGCAGGTGGGCTCGTTGGGCGGGGTGTCGCAGTAGAACGGGTCGTAGTCGTCGACGGCCGCCCCCAGGATATCGTCCATGGTCTGTCCGGTATCGCGCTCGGCGCAGATGAGACGATCGTTGCCGCAGACGTCCAGGGGTTCACAACCGTCGATCTCGCCGGAGTCGACCAGCGCCTCGACGAGGTTCGTCTCGCCGACCAGCGGCTGGCCGCCGCGCATGACGAGCTGGACGTCGCTGACCTCTCCGCCGAGCACTGCGCGGTAATTGGAACGCTCCGAGGCGTCGAAGATGCTGATATCGGCCACGTAGCCCTGCTCGATCTTGCCGAGCTGGTCGCCCACGCCCATGGAGATGGCGCCGTTCTCGGTGGCCATCTTCCAGATCTGGCGGTCGCTGAAGTGATTGCCGTAGTGGTTCTGGTTCAGATAGTCGACGCAGCTGAGCTCGCGGAGCATATTCATCGAGCCGCTGACCAGCCAGTCGGTGCCCAGGGCGATGTTGACGCCGTAGTTATCGTAGGTGATCACGTCGGCGGTGTTGCCGTATAGGTCGATGTTGGTGCGCGGCGACCAGACCAGCTCGGAGCCGTTGGCGGCGAAGTCGGCGATGTCGATCGCCGTCAGGCCGATGCCGTGGATGACCGAGGTGTTGTCCTCGACCAGGTCGGTGCCGCCGTCGTCGGTCGACGACAGGCACAGATATTCGTTGCGCGCCTCGACGTCGATGCCCTCCGAGATATGCGGAAGGTACACGTCGTTGTCGAGCACCGAGTCGCTGTCAAAGCCCGGATACTCGCACCCGGAGCTGACCAGCGCGCCGCTGACGTCTCCCAGCGGGAAGGTCGAGTACTTGACCGACACGTCCAAGCCGCCGGTGGCGCTCGAATTATCCATATTGCGCATAAAGCCCTGCGAGCTGTCCCCGCTCGACGAGCCGGCGATGACGGTCGCGCCGCTGAGCATGTGGCGAAGCTCACCGAAGAGGATATTGCCCGCCGTGTACTCGCCGCTGCCGCTGGAGATGGAGTCGTGGCCGCGCAGTCCGCGTCGCCAATCGTTGCGGTGGTCGTAGCGCTCGTCGCCGTGGGGGCGAGGCTCCGCCGATGCCCAGCCGAGGTGCTCGTGAGCGTTGACCAGCGCCGGAGAGATGACGCTGTCCGGACACGAGATCACCGTCGCCGAGGCGGCGTCGGGCTCGTCACCGCAATCACAGCCGGTGCACGCGATGGTCGCGTTTTCCTGGCTTCGGTCGATGAGGACTTGGCCGCTCTCATAAATCGTGTCGTCGGCCAAAATCTGGCCCTGCAACATGACCAAGCTCGAGCTTCCGCTCGTGACGCTGCAGGCGTTGCCGTCCGTGGGGGCCTCGAGGGTGTTGTCACAACTGACCACTTCCTCGGGGGGCGGGCCGGTGTCGCCGTCGGGATCCGCGTCGCCGGTATCGCCGGCGTCCGGCTCGGCGTCGATCTCGGTGTCGCCGGAGATGGCGTCGGGCTCGTCATTATTGCCGCTCGGATCCGGGTCGTCCGAGCAACCCGCTACTACAAGGAGCAGCGTGGTGATCAGGATAAATAGTCGCTCGAGTCTCATATTCATTTTCAATCCGTGTATCGGTTAATGGTGTTCTTTGTGATTGGAATGAGTCTAGATGATCTTAAAAGGGATTCGTACCTGCGGAGCGCGCCGAAGCGGCTCGTCGCTGTGGACCGGCTGTGCTTCACCAGAAGCATCGCTGGCGCGAATGGTGACTGTGTGATTTCCGGGTGACAAATCGGCATACCGCTTGCGCCAGGTCATCCAAACGCCCGGCCAGGGCCATTCGTCACCGGCCTGGGCTGCCCGCCGGGCCAGCTCGCGTTGGTCGGGCTCGAGGGCGTCGAGCATCTCTGGCTCGCTGAGGAGTTCGGCCGGCTCGAAGGGGCCGTCGTCCAGCGACAGCTCGACGCCGCCGATGCGCCGGCCGCCGGCCACGCTTGCCCCGGCGAGGGTGATCTGGGGCCCCTCGACCTCGGTGGAGACGGCGGCCGGGTCGGTGACGACGCTGCCGAGCGCGATTTCACCGGGATCGTCGATGATCTGCTGCGTCTGGGCATCGGCCGAGCCAAATTGCTCGGTCTCGTAGGTGCCGAAGAACGCGTCGCTGTCGGTAGCGGTGAGCTGTTCGAGCCACTTGACGTTCTTATAGCCCCACATCTCCGGGACGACCAGTCGCACCGGGCCGCCGCGCAGCCTCGATAGCGGCTCGCCGTTGAGCTCGTAGGCGAGCATCACCGGTTGTAGCGTGGAGCCGCGGTCGAGGGCGCGCTCCATGGGGATATTGCTGGTGAAGCCGTCGGCGCCGAAGGTGTGAAGCTTGGCGGCCTGGGCCGAGAGGCCGAAATCCTCGAGCACTTGATGCAACGCGATTCCGGTGAAGATGCCGTTGGCGACATAGGTCGCCGACGGCGCCCCGTGATTCTGCCCGAATACGCACCGCATCGTCTTCCAATAGCTCGACGCCGCGCCGCGCTGGGCGTATTTTTGGAGCTCGTCGAAGTCCAGCGTGTCGACGAGCCCGTCGTCGTCGCGGATAGACAGCTCCCACTCGTCGCGCTCGATGTGCGGGGCGTCTTCTTTGCTGATGCCCTTGCCGCTCTGCCAATACCAGGCGCCATCGTCGGCCGGGGTCAAAAACGACGGCGGAGCGCCGGCGGCCTTCGATTCGAATGTCAATTCCTCGCAGCCGGACACGAAGCGTACCCCGACGAGCAAAACGGCTCCGGCGCCCATGCGCTTCAGAAAGTCGCGACGTGTCGTTGTCATCGTCTGCGAGTCCGCTCAGAGGTTCGTGTCGACGGCGAGCCCCACCGTGAGCTGCTGGCTCTGGAGGGCGTTGATGCCCATGACGGTGTAGGTATAGTCGAGCTGCACTTGATAGTCGTCGAGAAAGCTCACGATGAGGCTCGGCCCCACCTTGAGATATTGCTGGGTCGTCGGGGTCAGCGAGATGCTGTCCAGCGCGACCGGGTCTCCGGTGCCCCAGACGCCGTCGGCAACCCCGCGAAGCCACATCCAATCGAGCGGCGCCCAGCCGACCTCGAGGAAGTACGGGATCTCCGGAGGGTAATCGACGGTGCCGCCGCTGGCGTTGGCGCGCGAGCCACGCAATCGATAGCCGACCTCGCCGGAGGCGTAAATCGGCGCCGGGTGGAAGCTCTTGGCGACCAAAAGACGCCCCTCGTACTCCTGCACGCCGTTTCCGAGCGTCGCCGCCCGAAGCTCGGGTGGGTCTGGAGTATAGCCTGTGGGATATTTGGCGCCGAGCAGGGCGGATACGACCACCGGCCCGTCCAAGAATTGGTAGCGGCCGCCGACGAAAAAGTCGCCGAAGCCGCGCGCCGTGCTTGCTATCTGGTCGCTGTCTAATTCGACGTGGCGAAACGCCGACGAGGTGACCAACGTAAAGGAGGGGAGCAGCCCATACTCGGCATATAAGAAGGTGCCCAACGAGGTGAAGCTGCCCTTCTCGTCTTCGCTGAGCAACCGGAAGGTCTCGCCATTTTTCTTGAATTGCTCGCTGGCGCGCTCGCCTGCGACGGCAAGCTGCACGTATAGACCGCCGTCCTCTTGCGCCCATGCACCGGCATAAGCCGGGGGGGCAAATAGCAACGCGCACGCCGTCAAGACGCAGCATGCTGTTACAATTTGTGCCACTGTGGAAAGACTTGGCATACGCCTTCACTTACATCGGGTACCACTCACCCCACACCGTATAGAAATTCCCAACGGATTTCAGCAAGAAAGCCGAGGAAAGCGCCGCTGCGCCACATTTCACGCGTCTGACGCCGCCGCGCGCTGCGCGCGCTTTCGCTGAACGCGCTGGATGAGCACGCTGGTGGCGATGAAGAATTGGCCGGGGGCGACCACAAATAGGAAGTAGGGCAGGGCGCCCAGGAACGCCATCCACATCGCTGCGAAGCAGATGAAGTCGTTTTTGGTCAGGTATTTGAGATTTGCCATCGCCGAGGACAGCGCCGACGGCTCGTTGTCTTCGTCCTCGAAGCTCCACTCGAAGGCCAGCAGATCGCCGCGTTTGTGGGCGATGAGCCAGGTGTAGTAGGCGACCATCGACACGAGCTTTCCGACCACCGCGACGGCGCCGAGCCAAAGCCAAGTGTCGGGGCCGAGGCCCTCGATGGGGAACTCCCACGTCCGCCAGGCGCCAATGCCCAGTCCGCCGTAAAAGAGCACGTCCTTGGTGTCGTCGCTGAGCGTGTCGAGCCACTCGCCGAGCAAGCTGAACTCGTATTTGACCCGGGCGAGTTCGCCGTCGACGCCGTCGACGATGGAGTTGAGCTGGTAGGCGAGGCCGGCCAGCACAAACCACATATAGCCGCCGATGCCTGCAAAGATGGCCGCGATGGCTCCCAGGCTAAATGTGACGACCGAGATATGATTCGGCTTGATGCCGGTGGCCGCGATTTTGCGGCTGATCGCCAGGCTGATATGGCGGTTGAGATAGCGCGAGACCACGCCGTCGACGGACTTCCTGCAGCTATTCCACAGCTTCTCTGCGGCCTCGTCGGCGCTGGCATCGTCCTCGACGCGCACCTGCCAGCCGTCGCTTTCGCATCGGGCGGCGTCTGCGTCGACGGCCAGTTCGGCGACGTCGGCCGGCGCATCGTCCCGACAGACTTCGAGCAGACGCTCCCAATTGTCTCGGCTGCACTTGAATACCGGTGCCAGGGCATCCCTGCCCTGGACTCCGGACCTGGGAAGGTCTGGCACCGTGACAGCGGCGCGATGGGTGTCGGGCGGGTCGCAGGCGCCGACCATCCCGCGGTCGTAGACCGTCGAGGAGCGCACATACAACAAGCCCTCGGACGCCTCGATCAAGGGACCGAGGGTGTCGGAGAGCTCGACCACCAGCGAGCCGAGATCGTCGGCCTCGCAAGCGCGCACCAACAGCTCGATGTCGAAGTCGATATCGGCACAGATCGCCTCGACCTCGTCTAGAAACTCGGGCTTTGCTGCGACCACCGCATGCGAGCAATCGCTGGTCGCCGCGAGTCGCACCGCGCGCTCGAGCAGCGTCAGGCCCGCCACAACACGCCCGGGAGGCGCTTGGTGGGTGTGATGGGTGGCGTCGATGAGGGCAATCCACTTCATAGACGCGCACTTATAGTCGCTGGGGGGCTATTCGTAAACTTCGTTGGATCACCAAAACTGGAGCGACGGGGGTGTTCATTATCGGTGGGTTGGCGATGGACTCCCTCCCCGCTCGGAGCAGGGCGGAGAGAAGGGGAGGACCAAGGTGGGGCCGGAGCCGCTCCGAGTCGTTTAGCTCATTCACCGAGACGCCTGGGCGTACAGCCACTGCAGCGAATCCTTGTCGGTAGCGTCGACGGCCAGAAACTCCACGCCGTAATGCGGCCGGTCGCCTTGGTCGCTGCGGCGGCGGATGACACCGCTGACGTCGACGCGAGCGCGGGTGCCGTCGCCGATGACGGTGACGGTCATCTCGACCATGGTGCCGCTCTCGATGGTCGCCTCGGTCTTGAGCAGACAGCCGCCGGGGCTGATGTTCAGGACGCGCCCGAAGATCTCGCGCGGCCCGCCGTCGATGGTCACCGACGCGATGGCCTGCACTGGCGCGCGCCGAATGCGGGTTTGTGGGCCCGGCTCGAACATGACCGCCCCCGGACCGCTGCCGATGGAGATCGCCTCTTCGCTGGACTTTTCTTTTTTGAGAACAGGCTCGAATAGGTTGGAAAGCTGCATCTGAGACCTCCGTGTCACATCAAGGGCAGGCTGGCGGCGCCGTCCGTGGCGTCCGGTTTGCATTCATTCAAAGATACGTGGATATCCTCCATCCACCGCGCCTCGCAGTGTATCGGCGCCCGCCGAGCGCGCAAATTTTTTCTGAAACGGCCTCCTGCGAGAGCGGGAAAAAATGGCTTGACCTGCAGGAGGCCCATTTGCTAACCACCAATGGAATTGAAAATCAGTTTCAATTTCAATTAGCCAGTGCTTAAACAGAATTGCCGGAGCCACTAATGAAATCGAAAGCAGCTTCTATCCTGATTATTCTTCTGACCGTCTCGATGGTCGCCGCTTGCGGGGACAGCGCCGATGAGGGTGCCAATAACGAGGCGAATAATTCCAATAACGACAGCGGCGAGCTCAACGTCCCCGATACGTATGAATTCGAGAGCCGGTTTGTCGAAGGGGAGAGCAGCGTCGCGTATTCGGGTCAGGTCGCGCGTCACGTGTTGATCTCGGACCTCAACACCTACATCAGCGGGTTGAGCGACGACCTGGACAGCGCCGCATTCGAGCCCACCGAAGAGGATGAGGTGGTCGCCACGCTCGACTATTATTTCCGCTTCGACTCGGACTCCAATGGCGATGAGGAGATCTTGTTGGAGACCGATCCCGCCACCTTGCAGACCACCTATAACGAGATCTCGGGCGGTAAGGACATCGTCGGCAAATTCGCCGGGAACGACTCGGTCACCGAACACAAAGACTGGGCGAGTGAGTTCGTCGGCTGGAGCGATGAGGCGATCGCCGAGAACGGCGGCTCCGTCGACACGCCCGAAGGGCTGGTCGTGGCGTTCTTCGAGACCATCGAAGCGAACGCGCTGGGCCGAGTCGCCGGTGACGTGCGAACCGATCCGGACGGCAACCAACTGCCCGTGTACATCACCGAAGATGGTCAGGACCTCAAGCAACTCGTCCAGAAGTTCTCGACCATGGCGGTGGCCTTCTCGCAGGGCGCCGACGACTACCTCGACGATGACACCGAGGGCAAAGGCCTGCTGGCCGACAACACCGATCCGGGCGATGGCACCGCGTATTCGTCGCTGGAGCACCAATGGGACGAGGGCTTTGGCTACTTCGGCGCCGCGCGTGATTACCTCGCCTATACCGACGAAGAGATCGCCGGCAAAGGTGGGCGCGACGGCTGGTCGAGCGGCTATTATGACACCGACGAGGACGGCGCGATCAATCTGAACGCCGAGTTCAACTTCGGACACTCGACCAACGCTGCCAAGCGTGATCTCGGCGCCAGCGGTGACGCCTCAACCGATCTGACCGCCGAGGCGATGGAGGCCTTTTTGACCGGCCGCGCGATCATCACCGCGGCGGACGGAGACCTCGACGACGAGCAGTTGGCGCAACTCACCGAGCAACGCGACATCGCCTTACTCGCTTGGGAGAAGGCCATTGCCGCCACCGGCGTGCACTATATCAATGACACCCTGCAGGTGATGGGCGACTTCGGCTCGGACGACTACGATTTTGCCACGCACGCCAAGGTGTGGTCGGAGCTCAAGGGCTTCACGCTCGGGCTTCAGTTCAACCCGCACTCGCCGATCGCCGACTCGGACTTCGAGCAATTCCAGACGCTCGTCGGTGACGCGCCGGTGCTGGCTGACGCCGACGAGAGCGACATCGACCAATATAAGGCCGATCTGGTCGAAGCGCGCCAGATTCTGGCCGACGCCTACGGCTTCGCTGAGGCCAACCTCGGCGATGACAACGGTGAAAACGGCTGGTAAGACGATTTTTGAGGGCACCCATCGCACGGACTCACACCCTCTGGGTGTCCGGGGATGGGTGTCCTTCTGATAGATGTCGGCGATAACCGGGCCACTAGCAAATAACGACCATATGCAAACAACACGACGCCTTGCGTTCTTAGTGATTTCATCCGTGCTGGTTCTGGCCGGGGGGCTCGCCTCCTGCTCGGACGACCTGACACCGCAAGACGGTGGCGAAGATACCGAGGCCGCCGAGGCGCGCCGCGCCGTATTGGCACACCTGGGCGAAGAGGTCATTCTTCCGACCTACGAAGACTTCGAGGCGCGCGCTGAGGCGCTCTCCGAAGCCGCCGAGGATTATTCGAATTCGCTCAGCGATGACGATAGAGAGGCCGTCCAGCAGGCCTGGGCCGAGGCTATTGACGTCTGGCAGCGCGCCGAGATGTTCCAGGTCGGCCCGGCCGCCGCCATGGGCACCAGCCCGGGCGCCGAGGACCTGCGCGACCAGATCTACTCCTGGCCCATCGTCAACCCGTGTCGGGTCGACCAGGAGATCGTTCGGGAGAACTTCGCGGACCCGCAGGCCTTCGCCGATGAGCCGGTCAACGTGCGCGGGCTCGACGCCATGGAGTATCTGCTCTTCTTCGAGGGGACCGACAACGCCTGCGCGCCCAACAGCACGATCAACACCGACGGTAGCTGGGACGCCCTCGATGAGGCCGAACTCCAGAGCAGGCGCGCCGAATACGCTCATGCGGTCGCCCTCGACCTCCAAAATCGGGCGACCGAGCTTCGCGAAGCCTGGGATCCCGAGGGCGGCGACTTTTTGAGCGAGTTGGCCACCGCCGGAGATGGAAGCACGACCTTTTCGACCTCTCAGGAGGCGCTCAACGCGGTCAGCAACGCGATGTTCTACCTCGACAAGGAGACCAAGGATATGAAGCTGGCCCAGCCGGCCGGGCTGGTCGATTGCGTCGAGGACGTCTGCCCCGAGGAGCGCGAGTCGCGCTTTGCCGACCGCTCGCTGACCCACGTTCGAAATAACCTCGCCGGATTCGCCCAGCTCTACCACGGAGGCGAGGCCGACGATGAGGAGGCGCTGGGCTTCGACGACCTGATTCGCGGGCTCGGCGCGACCGACCTCGCTGACGATATGAGCGGCCGCATCGCCGACGCCATCGACACGGCGGACGCCGTCGATTCCACCATGGCCGAGGCGCTCGCCTCGAACCCGCAGGACATCGTCGATGTCTACGACGGGGTCAAGAACGTCACCGACCTCTACAAATCACAATTCTTCGACGTGCTGGATCTGGAAGTCCCCCAGCGCGGCGAAGGCGATAATGACTGATTAACTAAGTTGATCGGATAAAATCCGTGCAGCTCGTATCACTCAAAGACCGCGCCCGGGCGATCGTCGCCCGGGCGACCGACCCCGTCGACATCAGCTCGTTGGCCGCGTTTCGCGTGCTCTTCGGGCTGATGATGTGCTTCGGCTCGCTCAGGTTTATCTACTACGGGTGGGTCGACCAATTCTTCGTCAAGCCCGACTTCTTCTTTAGTTATTGGGGCTTCGACTGGATTCAGGTGCTACCGCCGACCTGGATGTACGCGGTGTTCATCGCGCTGGCGGTGCTGTCGTTGATGGTCGCCCTCGGACTCTTTTACCGGGTCGCGATCATCGGGTTTTTTCTGCTGTTCACCTACGTCGAGCTCATCGACGTGGCGAATTATCTGAACCACTACTATCTGGTCAGCCTGATCGCGTTTTTGCTGTGCTTTTTGCCGGCCAACGCGGCCTGGTCTGTCGACGCGCGTCTTCGCCCGCAGATTCGCCGCGAGAAGACCGCGGCGTATCACGTCTGGCTGCTTCGCTTTCAGGTCGGCACGGTCTACTTCTTCGCCGGGGTGACGAAGATCGGCACCGACTGGCTCGTCCACGCACAGCCGCTCAATATCTGGCTGTCCTCGCGGGTCGACACGCCGCTGGTTGGCTCCTTTCTCGACCTGTGGTGGGTGGCGCTGGCCATGAGCTGGGCTGGGCTGCTCAACGATTTGCTGATGCCGTTTTTGCTGAGCTGGAAAAAGAGCCGGCCCTGGGCATACGCGACCGTCGTGGTCTTTCACTTGGCGACGGGATACCTATTTCGGATCGGTACATTCCCGATAATCATGATCGTAAGCGCGACGATCTTCTTTGGGCCGAGCTGGCCGAAACGGTGGGTCTCCAAGCGGTTCTGGCCGAGTGGTGGCAACGCTTCACAGGCTCGCAAGTCCGAGCGCCGGCCCCTGCGCAAGCTCGCGCTCGCTGCGGCCGCGACGTATTGCTTGGTCGTACTCGTCGTGCCGCTTCGCTTCCTGGCCTATCCCGGCAACGTGCTGTGGCACGAGCAGGGTATGCGCTGGTCTTGGAAGGTGATGGTGCGCGAGAAGAACGGCGCGGTGACCTTCGGGGTCAAGGTGCCCGGCCGCGACAAAGAATATCGCGCATCGCCGTCTCGCTATCTGACCTCGCACCAGGAACGCGAGATGTCCGGCCAGCCCGACCTCATCTTGCAATTGGCCCACCACATCGGCGAAGAGTGGCAGCAGAAGGGCTACGAGGACGTCGAGGTGCGAGCCGAGGCGCTGGTTTCGCTCAACGGGCGCGCGCCGAAGCCGATGATCGACCCCGAGGTCGACCTGATGGAGGTCGACGACGGAATCGCACTCGCCGATTGGGTCCTCGCCGGGCCTACGGAGGCTCCACCACATCTCGAACCGTTACGTTGGGCGCGCACCGCCCGATAATTTGTCGTATTGGAAGTATATTATGCGTGCACTTCAATTTATCGGCCTGCTCGCCATTTCATCGAGCCTCGTCGGCCTCCCCAATATCGTCTCGGCACAGCAAGAGTCGGCCCAAGATGACGACGAGGTAATCATCGTCGTGCCGGAGGAAGGCGACGAGTCCGGTGACTCTCAGTCCGGCGAAAGGGAGCCCGATGATGCACAACCGGCCGATGAAGCAGCCGAGGAGGGCGACGAGGATTCAGATAGCGAAGAAGACGAAGACGCCGTGCGTCTGGAGGCCGTCGAGGTGCAAGCCGAGCGGATGCGCAACGTCGGCGGCGTCGCCCACGAGCTCGACGAAGAAGAGCTCGAGCGGCTCGAATACGACGACCCTCACGATATTTTGTTGCAGGTGCCCGGCGTCTACGTGCGCACCGAGGACGGCTTCGGGCTGCGCCCCAATATCGGCATGCGCGGGGCCAACTCCGAGCGCAGCAAGAAGGTCACCCTGATGGAGGACGGCATCCTGTTCGGGCCGGCGCCGTATTCTGCCCCGGCGGCCTATTATTTCCCCATCGTCAACCGCATGGTCGGCGTGGATATCTTCAAGGGGCCGGCCTCGGTTCAATACGGTCCGCAGACCATCGGCGGGGCCATCAATTGGCATACTCGCGAGATCCCCGAGGCGTCGACCGGAAGCATCGACGTCAACGCCGGCAGTTATCTGACCGGTAAGGCGCACGGCCACTACGGCTGGGGGACGGACTGGGGCGGCTTTTTGCTCGAGGGTGTCCACTGGCAGTCCGACGGCTTCAAGGAGCTCGACGGCGGCGGTGATACCGGCTTCAACCGCCAGGAGTTCATGGCCAAAGGCCGGCTCAACACCGACCGAGACGCCTCGACCGTCCACTCACTGACGGCCAAGCTCGGCTATTCTCGCGAGCACTCCAACGAAACCTATCTGGGGCTGACCGACGAGGACTTCGCCGACAACCCGCTCCGTCGCTATGCAGCCAGCCAGCTCGACGAGATGGATTGGGACCGCACGCAGGCCCAGCTTCGCTATCAGCTAGACGTCGAAAAGAGCTTCAACCTGGACGTGGCCGCCTATCGCCACGATTTTCAGCGAACCTGGTTCAAGCTCAACGGCTTCCGCGACCCGACCCCGCTCGAAGACGTGCTTGCGACGCCTGACTCCGGCCGTCGCGCGGTGCTCTACGACGTCCTCACCGGCCAACAGGACTCCACGGCCGAGGGCGAGACGCTGCTACTCGGCGCCAACGCGCGCGAATTCGTCTCTCAGGGCGTCCAGACCGTCGCCCAGCATCGCACCCACGGTGATAATTGGTATAACCAGCTCGAGATGGGCGTGCGTCTGCACCACGATCAGATCGAGCGCGACCACACCGAGGACCAATTCTTGATGCGCTCGGGCGAGCTCGTCGAGGCCGACGCCGCGACCGCCACGACCACCCAGAACCGCGGCGAGACGCTCGCCTTGGCGGCGCATATCCTCGACGAACTCTACGCCTACGACTTCACGCTGACCCCCGGCCTGCGGGCCGAGCTGATCAGCACCGACTTCGTCGACCTCCAGCAAGACGAGTCGACCGACAATACGCAGACGGTGTTGATCCCCGGCTTTGGCGCCCACTATGCGATTACCCCCGAATTCGGCGTGCTCGCCGGCGTTCACCGCGGCTTCAGCCCGGTCTCGCCGGGCCAGCCCAATGAGGTCGAGCCGGAGACCAGCGTCAACTACGAGGCCGGGCTGCGCTACAGCGACGAGCGCACCGCCACGCTGCTCGAGGCGATCGGCTTCTTCAACGATTATAGCAACTTGATCGGAGAGTGCTCTTTTTCGGCGGGTTGCGGCGAGGAGCTGCTCGACCGCCAATTCAACGCCGGTGAGGTCTATGTCTGGGGCGCCGAGGTCGTGGCCGCCCACACCTTCGCCCTCGGCGGCGATTGGTTCCTGCCCGGCCGCCTCGCCTACACGCTGACCCAGTCGGAGTTCCAGACGAGCTTCGACTCGGCGAATCCGCAATTTGGCGACGTCGAGCAGGGCGACGAGCTCCCCTACGTCCCCGAACATCAGGCCTCGCTGGAACTCGGCGTCACCGACGGCAGCTTCGCCCTGAACACACGGCTGACCTACGTCAGCGAGATGCGCGAGGAGGCCGGACAAGATGACCCGAGCCAAGGCGACCAAGCTCGCATGACCGAGGCCTACGGCAAGGTCGATCTGTTGGCCAGCTATGGGTTCCTCGACGGCTTCGAGGCCTACGCCAAGGCCAGCAACCTGCTGAACACCCAGGCCATCGCCTCGCGGCGGCCGTTCGGCGCCCGGCCCACCAACCCGCTGATGGCCCGGCTGGGGCTTAAATGCTCGTTCTGAGGCCGGCGTCGCCCCCCAACCGGAGCGACGCCGTCCCTGGCGTCGAAGAAACCGGGGCGACGCCGTCCCTGG
>JBKGZI010000134.1:0-13058 GCA_046545675.1 Persicimonas sp. | reverse complement strand
CCCGTGCTCGCACGGGCCCTGCCTTACCGATCAACCCTCACGGATAAAGCATCTCCACCTTCCACCCGTCATCGGCCGACTGGCGCACGAACTCCCACCTGTCGTGCAGTCGATAAGCCTCCGCCTCCCAAAACTCCATGCGCAGGGGAACCACCCGATAGCCGCCCCAATGGGGTGGGCGCGGGACCTCTTGGTCGTGGAATTTATCCTCGAACTCCTCGACGCGGCTGGCCAGCACTTGGCGTGTCTCCAGGGGCTGGGATTGTTGGGAGGCCCAGGCGCCGACCTGGCTGCCGCGCGGTCGCGTGGCGAAGTAGGCGTCGGAGTCGGCCTCGGAGAGCCTGTCGGCGAAGCCCTCGATGCGGATCTGTCGCTCGAGGCCGCGCCAATAGAAGTTGAGCGCCACCCGCGGGTTCTCCTCGAGCTGGCGAGCCTTCGGAGAGCGATAATTTGTATAGAAAACGAACCCCGCCGCATCAAAGCTCTTGAGTAGCACCTGGCGTGTGCGCGGCTGGCCGGTGGCGTCGACGGTGGCCAGCGACATGGCGTTGAAATTGGCCAACTGCGCATCGCGGACGTCGGCGTACCAGTGGGCAAACCAGTCGAATGGATCGTCGTATGGTGTCTCGGGCATAATCACTGAGCTCCGTAAGTTTTCGAGAATCCGGCCCGCGGGAAGTATGTAACAGATTCGCAGCGAACCACCAATCGAAGGAGTCGGCGCCATCGGCCGCCGACCCTCCATTGGAACCTGAAGCCGCCACGGGCGCCTGTTGCAGCCGCTTCAGCCGTCCCTGCGCTTTCAAAGCAGGGCTTCTGAGAGGGGGGGAAGCGACCCGGTGGAGTTTGGGCGTTTGTGAAATGCGCTTATCCTCAGTGTTGGAGGGGCGCTGGAAAAACGTCCCGTGAAATTCTATACAGATAGAATTGAGGGAAGACCTCTGAAGCATTTGCTCCATGCCACCGAGTGGGCCGGCCCGACGAAGGGCTCGGACACGAGAATGAGTCAGCTTCGAATAGCTGGCCGCGCTGAGTTGTTTCATCCCACGGTGGCATCGGTGCCGGGCGTAACTCGCCCCATGCCGGGTCCTCGGTCGTGTTCTGGCTCCGAGGGCAACACCGGTTGTTGGCAGCGGCAGGAGGTTATTCAGCGCCCATCCAAGAGACCGGCGAAGGAGTTGAGTGGAAGTGAGTCAGAGCGACCAACAAGGCGATGTAGCCACCGAGAAGAAGGAGAAGTCCGAGGTTGAAGAACCTCGGAGGTTCAAAGTCATCTTCCACAACGATAACTTCACCACCATGGAGTTTGTGGTGCGGGCTCTGGAAACAGTGTTCAGTAAGACGCCGGCCGAAGCCACTCAGATCATGTTGCGGGTGCACAAACGCGGCCAAGGTGTCGCCGGTGTATACACCCGGGAGGTGGCCGAAACAAAGGTGCATCAGACTCAGAAGTGGGCACGCCAGGAGGGCCATCCGTTGATGGTCACCATGGAGCCCGAATGAGGCTGAAGCAAAGCTCAATGAGGCAGGTCGGCCTGGCCAGCACGCACCGGCCTCGGTTGTCGAAGCGAGACGGCCCGGCAGTCATAGCGCCGTAGATTCGCATTCGCTAGCTCGATAAGACAGCGGACTCCCTCACCGAGAAGAAGAGTCATGATCCAGCGCGATTTGGAAATAGCCCTGTCCGCAGCTGTCCGCGAAGCCCGGCAGCGCCGACATGAGTATTTGACCCTCGAACATCTATTGTACGTCCTGTGCTTTGACGAGACGACCCGCAAGATCCTCAAGAATGTCGGCTGCAATATTGCCAAGCTCAAGGCCGACCTGGAGGATTTTCTGGACAACAACGTCGACTCCGTCCCCGAAGACGTCGCGATAGAACCCGTCCAAACAATCGCCTTTCAACGGGTGATGCAACGAGCCATCATGCACGTGCGCTCCTCTGGTAAAGAGGAGGTCGACGGGGGCAACGTGCTGGTGAGTATCTTCAGCGAGCCGGACTCCCACGCGGTGTATTTTCTGCAGGACCAGGGAGTCAGCCGGCTCGATGTGGTCAGCTACCTGTCCCACGGCATCTCCAAGCTCGAAGACGGCGACGAAGATGCCGATGACGATCCCGACGCGGGTTGGGGCGGCGCAGGCGGCTTTCCGGGCGACGATCAGGAATCGGAGGCATTACAAAACCCTCTGGAGGCGTATTGCTCCAACCTGGTCGAGCGCGCCAAAAAAGGCACCATCGACCCGCTGATCGGCCGGACCAAGGAGATCGAGCGCACCGTGCAGATCTTGTGTCGCCGCCGAAAGAACAACCCGATCTTCGTGGGTGAGCCCGGGGTGGGTAAGACCGCCATTGCCGAGGGCCTGGCTCGAAAGATCTCCAACGGCGAAGTCCCCGAGGTGCTCAAAGACGCGACCATTTACTCGCTCGATATGGGCGGGCTGCTGGCAGGCACGAAGTTCCGCGGCCAGTTCGAGCAGCGCCTCAAAGCGGTCATCAACGCCCTCAAGAAGACCGACGGCGCGATCCTCTTCATCGACGAGATCCACACCATCGTCGGTGCAGGCGCCACCAGCGGCGGCACCATGGATGCTTCCAACATCCTCAAGCCGGCCCTGGCCGAGGGGAGCCTCAAGTGCATCGGCTCGACCACCCAGGATGAGTACCGCAAGAGCTTCGAGCGCGACCGCGCCCTGGCCCGTCGCTTCCAGAAGATCGATGTCGTCGAGCCGACCAAAGAGGAGGCCTACGAGATCCTGCGCGGCCTCAAGAAGTATTACGAGGAGTTCCACGACGTCGAGTATAGCGACGAAGCACTCGAGGTGGCCGTCGACCTGGCTCAAAAGCATATGCGCGAGCGCGCCCTGCCCGACACCGCCATCGACGTCATCGACGAGGTCGGCTCCCGCAGACGGGTCCACCCGGAGATGTATGAGGGCAATTATATCGACGTCGACGCCATCGAGGAGGTCGTCTCCAAGATCGCCCGCATCCCCGACATCAAGGTCAAAGGCAGCGAAAAAGAGCGACTCGGACAGCTCGATAAAACCCTCAAGGACAACGTCTTTGGCCAGGACCCGGCCATCGAGGCGGTGGTCAACTCGGTCAAGATGAGCCGCGCGGGTCTGACACGACCCGACAAGCCGGTCGGCAGCTTCCTATTTGCCGGACCCACCGGCGTCGGCAAGACCGAGGTGGCCCGCCAGCTCGCCGCCGGCCTCGGCATCGAGTTTTTGCAATTCGACATGTCCGAATATATGGAGCGCCACGCCGTCAGTCGGCTCATTGGCGCGCCTCCGGGCTACGTCGGCTACGACCAGGGCGGTCTGTTGACCGAGAAGATCCGCAACAATCCGCACTCGGTGCTCCTGCTCGACGAGATCGAGAAGGCTCACCCCGATATCTTCAATATCTTGTTGCAGGTCATGGACACCGCGCGTCTGACCGATAATAACGGACGCGAGGCCGACTTCCGAAACGTCATCGTCATCATGACCACCAACGCCGGAGCGGCTGACTTGCAGCAGAATGTCGTCGGCTTTGGCCGCGGCGTCGACGTCGGTAAGTCGCTCAAGGCCATCGAGAAGCGCTTTCCGCCGGAGTTCCGAAACCGCCTCGACAACACGGTCGTCTTCAAACCGCTGCCCACCGAGGTCGTGGTCAAGGTCGTCGACAAGTTCATCCGAGAGCTCGAGTTCCAGCTCTCCGATCGCGACGTCTCCATCGAGTTGACCGACAAGGCACGTCGTTGGGTCGCCGATGAGGGCTACGACGAGCTGCTGGGTGCGCGCCCGCTATCGCGGGTCATCCAGGACAAGATCAAGCGCCCGCTCGCAGAAGAGATCCTCTTCGGCGAGTTGCAATACGGCGGCACGGTCTTCGTCGACGTCGATGACAACGACGAGATGACCTTCAGCTTCGCTCCCAACGAGCCTCCCGAGGAGGAGGACCAACCAGCCGAACCCGAGCGGGACGAGGAGCCCGCCGAGGCCGTCGAGGCTGATATCGACACCCCTCCCGTCCAAGAGGACGCCCCCGAAGAAGGCGAGGTCATCGAGGAGCCCTCTCCGACCATCGAGGAAGATCTCGATCTCGAGTAGAACGTGAGAGAGTGAGAAAGTAAGAAAGTGAGAAAGGCGGCCCGGCTATCAACCGGGTCGCCTTTTTTGCTTTTCGCCGTTTCTAACTCTCTTACTCTCTCACTATCTTACTCTCTGAGTGATTCAGCCGGCCCAATGACAGATCGGGCAATCTTCGGGCTCGTGTCCCCGCGCCGGGCAATGTTCACGGCCGAAGTAGATGATCTGCAGGTGGCGCTTGTTCCAGGTCTCCTCGGGGAAGACTTTGCGCAGATCTTTTTCGGTCTGGCGCACATTCTTGCCCGAGCTCAGCCCCCAGCGCTCGGCCAGCCGGTGGATGTGGGTGTCGACCGGAAACGACGGCACGTCGAACCACTGGGCCAGGACGACCTGCGCAGTCTTGCGTCCCACACCGGGCAGCTTTTGTAGACCGGTGAGCGTGTCCGGCAGCTCCCCGCCCTGCTCGACGAGCATCTCGGAGAGCCTCTTGATCCGCTTGGCTTTGGTCGGCGCGAGCCCACACGAGCGGATGGCCCCCAAGATCTCCTCGACCGACAGCTCGGCCATATCGAAGGGATTGTCGGCCAGCGCAAAGAGATCCGGCGTGACCATATTGACGCGCTTGTCGGTGCATTGGGCCGACAGGAGCACGGCGATGGTCAGCGTATAGCCGTCTTTGTGATCGAGCGGGATGGGTGGGTCAGGGTAGAGCTCGTCGAGGATTTGGCCGATCTTTTGGGCTTTGTTCTGGGGAGTCATGGGGGTGTTGGGGGTTTGGAGTTGGTTGGTTTTTGTGGCCCCCCTCCGCCGAGTGCGTAGAACAGCGCGAGACAGTGGGGGGACCACAGCAATCTATTAGTCTCTACTCCCCTTAACCTCAACCGACCCAAATACATTCTCCCCCACCTCGCCCATGCCCCAGGTGCCGGCGTCGTCTCCGCGGGCGGCGCGCACGATGGCGATCAGGGCCGGGATATAGCAGAGCATCGCCAGCGGCATGCCCAGCCCGCAGGTCACCAGCGAGATGAAGCCGGCGAGCATGAACAGCCCGTAGATGACTGCGGCGGCCTTGGCGTGGTGCAGCGAGAAGGCGTTGTTGCGCTGGATGAGCGGGATCAAGAAGACGGGCAGCCCAAATAGGATGCTCAAATGAGCGAAGATGGCCATCGGCTTGCCGCGATCGACCTCTTCGGGGTCGGCGTTGACGCGCTGGCTGGCCTGCGCGGTGCGCTCGAGAGGGTAGTGCTCGGGCGGCGAGAGATCCGGCTGGGACCGGCGCGGCTCGGTGAAGTCCACCGGGCGCGGCTGACGAGTGGGCTCTTTGCGGCGGTCGACCCAGCCGTCGGTGCCGGGGGGCGGGTTGTTGGGGTCTTTGGGGCTCACGGGCGTGTCGGGGTTGGGGGCGAATAGAACGATACGCGCTCATGAAACCAAACAAGGGAGAGTGTGGCAATTGTTCCGGCGAACCACCTCCGGTTGCCAACTCACCGATTCAGCATTACCAATAGTCGCGCGAGAGTCCGAAACTCTATCCAACCCGACGAGGAAGACATGGCAACCCGCACTGAACACGACAGCATGGGCACGGTCGAGGTGCCCGCCGACAAATATTGGGGCGCGCAGACGCAGCGCTCGCTTCAGAATTTCAAGATCGGCGACCACACCATGCCGCGGCCGATGATCAAGGCGCTGGGCCTGGTCAAATGGGCGTGCTCGCAGGCGAACTTCGAGCTGGGCGATCTGGCCGAGGCCAAAAAAGACGTCATCCAAGATGCCGCCGAGGAGGTCATCTCCGGCGAGCTCGACGACCAATTCCCGCTGGTGGTCTGGCAGACCGGAAGCGGCACGCAGACCAATATGAACACCAATGAGGTCATCGCGAACCGGGCCATCGAGATGGCCGGCGGCCAGATCGGCACCAAAGAGCCGATCCACCCCAACGACGACGTCAACAAGAGCCAGTCGACCAACGACAGCTTTCCGACGGCCACCCACGTGGCGGTGGTCGACCTGGTCCAATCCGAGCTGATCCCGGCGGTCGAGAAGCTTCGCGGCGCGCTCGACGACAAGGCCGAGGCGTTCGACGACATCATCAAGACCGGGCGCACCCATCTGATGGACGCCACGCCGCTGACCCTTGGCCAGGAATTCTCGGGCTACGTCGCCCAGCTCGATAATTCGCTGCGCGCGATCCACGACGCGCTGCACCTGCTCTACGAGGTGCCCATCGGCGGCACGGCCGTGGGCACGGGGCTCAATACCCGGCCCGACTTCGACGCCAAGGTCTGCGAGGCGCTGTCGTCCAAGACCGGCTATCCCTTCGCGCCTGCGCCCAATAAATTTGCGCTGCTCGCCGGCAAAGAGGGCCTGATGGAGGCTCACGGCGCGCTCAACACCCTGGCGACCGCGCTCAACAAAATCGCCAACGACGTGCGCTGGATGTCGAGCGGCCCTCGCTGCGGCATCGGTGAGATCACGCTGCCGACCAACGAGCCCGGCTCGTCGATCATGCCCGGCAAGGTCAATCCCACCCAGGGCGAGGCGATGGTGATGGTATGCGCGCAGGTCTTCGGCAATAACGCCGCCGTGACCTATGCGGCCGCCGGTGGTAACTTCGAGCTCAACGTCTACAAGCCGATGATCGCCCACAACGTGCTCGAGTCCGCGCGGCTCTTGGCCGATGCGTGCCACTCGTTCACCGACAAATGCGTGGTCGGCATCGCGCCCAACAGCGAGAAGATCAACGATTATCTCGAGCGCTCCCTGATGCTGGTAACCGCGCTGAACACCCATATCGGCTACGACAAGGCCGCCGAGGTGGCCAAGAAGGCCTATAAAGAGGAAAAGACGCTCCGTGAGGCCATCGACGAGCTCGGTTATATGAGCCCCGAGGAGTTCGACGAGGTGGTGGATCCGGCGAAGATGGTCGCTCCGAGTGATGAGTAGGTGAGTGCGAGAGTAGATCTTGCTTCTTGTGATCCCCCCACCGCCTTTTATGCGGCTTGACCGTGCGCGTTGTACAACACCCGAGGCACCTCCCCCACGTGGGAGGGATGCTTCTGCGTAAAGCAGCCCAGCTGCCTAAGCGCAGGGACAACTCTCCCCCCGGGGGGAGATGCCGAAGCGGAGCGAAGGCAGTGGGGGGTCCCCGGCAAGCTTTCTGCCACGAGACGCAGTGGGGGTCCCCGGAATGGCAACCAACTCCAACCTGTTCTCACATCAGAGCAAGCACGACCGCAGGCGCGACCATGGAGAAGCCCAACCCACAGATTTTGATCTCGGCGTATATGCAGGGGATCTTTCCGATGGCTCATCCCGAAGAGGGTGGCTCCATCTACTGGTATGCGCCCGACCCACGCGGCATCTTGCCGATCGAAGATTTTCACTGCCCGAGCCGGCTGGCCCAGACCGTCAGCCAGGAGCCCTTCGAGATCCGCTACGACACCGCCTTTAAACAGGTGATGGAGGAGTGCGCGGCGCCGCGAAAGATCCAGAAAACCACCTGGATTTCCGAGGGCCTCATCGAGGCGTATTCTGAGCTCAACCAGCTCGGTTTTGCGCATTCGGTCGAGGCGTGGCTCGACGACGAATTAGTCGGCGGGCTATATGGCGTGTCGGTGGGCGGCCTCTTCGCCGGCGAGTCGATGTTTTATAGAGAGACCGACGCATCCAAGGTCTGCCTGGTCCACCTGGTCGAGCGCCTCAAAGAGCGCGGCTTTAGGTTGCTCGACGTGCAATTCGTCAACGACCACCTCGAGCAATTCGGCGCGATCGAAATCTCGCGCGAAGACTACGAGCGCCGCCTCGCCGAGGCCCTCGAACAACAAGTCCAATTCATCTAGATTCGCCGCACCTGAACCCATGCTGTTAAGCAGCTCCTGAACCCCCGGACCCCTGAACCCCTGCTGTTAAGCAGTTCCTGGACCCCCGGCCCCCCGGACCCCTGCTGTTAAGCAGTTCCTGGACCCCCGGACCCCCGGACCCCTGAACCCCTGTAGTATCCTGGACCCCTGCCGTTCTTTAACCTATAAAGCTTTCGTTCCCGATCCCCGACTCAAACCGGAGAGCCATTTATGGCCAAGTTATTGACGATCACCGAGGGTGACATCACCTTGCTACCGCTGAAAAACGGCGGACTGGTCAACCCATCGAATACCGGCATGATTCTCAGCCGCGGCGTAAGTTCCCAGATCTCGCGGCGTGCCGGCCCGTTCATCCAGCAGACGCTGCACATGAAGCGCAGCCGGCTGCGCAACAACCGTCTCGAACCGGGCGAGGCCGTCGAGACCGAGGCCGGCCAATTGCCTTTCAAGAACCTGATCCACGTGTCCATCCTGGGCGCCAAGCGGATCAACAAGCGGCTGATCTCCAATTGTATCCTCAACGCCTACGATTTGGCCGAGCAGCTCGAGCTGGACTCGCTGGCGTTCCCGCCGCTGGGCACCGAGATCGCCGGGTTCCCGATCGATGATTTCCTGGAGATCTTCTGGAAGATCACCAACGAGGAGCTGCCCGAGTCCGAGCACCTGCGAAACGTGGTGCTATGCGTCTCCGACGCCGCCGACTTCGAGCGCACCGCCGACTTCCTCGAAGAGCATTTCGACGAGTTGAGCCCAGAGGTCGAGATCGACATTCGACCCGGCGGCATCGTCCCGGGAATGATGTAAGGCGGATTGCTGAGAGTGGCCCACCTCGGCGCAAAGCTTGTGCCGGAAGTGGGCGTCTGCTTTGAGTGAATGTTCTTGCTTCTTGCACTGCTTTAGGGCTGGAGGCCAATTAGCCCGAGAGAGACTCTATGTCGTCATCACCATCGGAAGCCCGGGGAAGTGGGCGCGGCAAGCTGATTTTATTCGGCGAGCACGCGGTCGTCTATGGCAAGCCGGCGGTGGCGGCCGGGTTGCCGCGCGGTGCGCGGGCGATCGCCCGGGCTGCTGCAGGCGATCTCAGCACGCTGTCGCTTCGCGAGGAGCCCGGCGGAGAGGTGCGCACCCGCATCTCGCCGAGCGCCGACGGAGAGCGCGTAGAGCGGGCCTTCGAGGCGATCCTGAGCCAGTTTGGGGCCGACGCCGCCCAGGCCATTGAACCGGTCGACGTTGAAGTCACCCTCGAGGTGCCCATCGGGGTCGGCCTGGGCAGCTCGGCTGCGCTCGCGGTGGCCGTCTCGCGGGCGCTGGCCTCGTTTTTCGAGAGGCCCGAAAGGGTCGACGACGCCGTCGAGGCCAGCGAGAGGGTCTTCCACGGCAACCCGTCGGGGATCGATCAGCTCGCTGCGGCGAGCGGCGGGCTCTTCTTTTTCTCGCGCGGTGATGGCCTCGAGAGCGCCCCCATTGAGGCGCCCCCGCTCACGCTAGCGGTCTGCCAGGCCGGTCCGGCCGCGTCGACCTCCGAGATGGTCGAGGGCGTCGCGGGCCTCAATGAGCGCGAGCCCCAGTTGGTCAGTTATCTCAATATGCTCATCGGGGATCTCGCTCGATCGGCGTCGGGAGCGCTCGCGGACGGCGATTGGCGCCGGGTCGGCGAATTGATGGATATGAACCACGGGGCGCTGTCGGCGCTGGGCGTGACCACCGCCGAGCTCGATGCGGCCTGTCACACCGCCCGAAGCGCAGGCGCGATCGGCGCCAAGCTCACCGGCGCTGGGGGCGGAGGCTGCGTCTATGCGCTCACCCCCGACGGGGCCGACGCGGTCCTCGATGCCTGGGCCGAGCACGGATGGAACGGCTTTGAAGTCACCATTGGAGCCCCCGATGCCTGAACGCCACACCGACCGACACGCCACCGCTGTGGCGCACCCGAATATCGCACTGGTCAAATATTGGGGAAAGCGCGACCTCGAGCACAACCTGCCGGCGGCCGGAAGCCTGTCGATGACCCTGGGAGGGCTTCGCACGGAGACGACCGTGTGCTTCGACGATTCCCTCGAGCGCGACACGTTCGAGCTCGACGACCAGCCGGTCGAGGACGGCTCGAAGCTCCAGCGAGTGGTCGACTTTCTGGATCTGGTGCGCGAGCGGGCCGGACTGCAGGTGTCGGCGCGCGTCCAATCGCGCAATGACTTTCCGACCGGCGCGGGTCTGGCATCGTCGGCCTCGGGCTTCGCGGCGCTGGCGTTGGCGGCCTCGGCCGCGGCTGGCCTGGAGCTGGCGCCCCAGGAGTTGTCGGTGCTCGCGCGCCGGGGCTCGGGATCGGCGGCGCGCAGCCTCTTCGGCGGGTTCGTCGAGATGAACCCCGGCGAGCGGGCCGACGGAGAGGACGCCTTCGCCCAGCCGCTATTCGGGCCCGAGCACTGGGATCTTCGCTGCGTCATCGCGGTGACCGCGCGCGGCGAGAAGGATATCGGCTCGACCGAAGGGATGACCCACACCCGCGAGACCTCGCCGTACTACCAGCCCTGGGTCGACTCCGTCCCGGCCGATATCGAACGCGCCCGCCAGGCCGTCGAGCGCCGCGACTTTTCGGCGCTGGCCCAGGTCGCCGAGGCCAGTTGCCTGCGCATGCACGCCTGCGCCATGGCTGCCGACCCCGGCATTGTGTACTGGAATGGCACCACCGTCGAGTTAATGCACCGGGTGCGCGAGGCGCGCGCCGCGGGGCTGTCGGCGTTTTTTACCATCGACGCGGGCCCGCAGCTCAAGGTGTTCTGCCCTGCTGCGGACCTCGACGCCTGTGTCGACCTGCTCGAGCGAGAAGACGGCGTGCGCGACGTGCTGGTGGCGCATCCCGGCGGGCGGGCGCGACTGGTCGACGAGGGGTGAGCGATGAGCACACCGCTCGTGAGGGCATCCGCCCCGGGAAAGCTCTTTTTATTTGGGGAGTATGGAGTGCTCGCCGCCGGCACCTGTGTGGTCGCCGCGGTGGGCAGACGCGTATTCGCCGAGCGCCGCAGCGATCCGACCGGCTACGAAGCGTTGGGCGCCTCGCTCGACGACGCCACCGCGCTGCCCGAGGCTGTGCTCGCCGAGCTTCCCGACGCACGCCGACACGGGTGCACGCTCGGCCAACTCTCCACTGATATTCGACAACTGTACACAGATCCGACCTCGTCCGAGGATTGTGCCAAGCTGGGGCTGGGCTCGTCGGCGGCCTCGGTGGTCGCGCTCTGTGCGGCATGCCTGCTCGATGAAAGTGCGCCCGACTCAGGCCCGCGGCCTAAAGGCGAATGGCATATCGGCATTGAGATCCGCGGCGAGCTTTTCGAGCGCGCGTTTGCGGCGCATCGGCGGCTGCAAGGCGGCCGCGGCAGCGGCGCGGACGTGGCGGCCTCGAGCTTCGGCGGAGCGATCGGCTATCGGCTGCAGCGGCCGGCGGCCGGCTTCGAGGGGTTGGTCGAGCCGCAGGATTTCGGAGACCACGGGCGCTCGTCATCGGTGGCCGCGGTGCGCCCCGGGCTCAGCTTCCCCGAGGGGCTGCGCATCGAGCCGATCTGGCTGGGGCGCCCTGCCCGCTCGACGAGCTTTGTCCGCCTATGCGAGCAGGCGCTTCGCGAAGCGCCCGGGCCTACCGCAGATGCGTTGCGCCGCACCTCCGAGATCGCCCAGGACGCGCTGGACGCGCTCGCCGGCGGTGACTCATCGCGCTTGGTGGCGCTCGTCGAGCGAGGCGACCGGGCTCTCGATGAACTTGGCGCGGTCATCGAGGCACCGATCGTGACTCCCAGCCACCGTCAGTTGCGCGAGGCGGCGATGGGCACCGGGATCAACGTCAAACCCTCGGGCGCCGGCGGCGGTGACTTCTCGCTGGCTTTCGGCCCGCATGACGCTGCTTGGTCGAGGTTTCTGGGCCGACTCCCACAAAAATGCCGCCACATTCCGCTCGAGTTCGGCGTCGACGGCGTGCGCCTGGAATGAGCGGAAGATGACGGCATTCGATGCATCACAAATGAGCGTTCGCCTCCGATCTTCAGGACGGACGCTGTTCTTTCGCGCCCGGCCCCTGCCCGGGCGTCCATAAGTGGCGTAAATTCTCGGGTAACATCCCTTTGATATCCTCGATTTCACCTTCGGCGATCCGGCGGCCGAGCACTGCGAACACGCAGCTAGCCAGTCGAGCCGAGTCGACGATCGGTTGCTGCTTGAACTTCTCGCGGATGCGGTCGTAGAACTCCTCGGGCTTGCGCAATTTCATCGGCGTGCGCGAGGGTTTGTACCCCTCATAATAGACGCCTCGTAAAAAGGTGGGCAGCTCCGCCGCCAGATTGGCCGCTTCATCGGGGGTCAGTCGGTCGCGCAACGCGTGGAACGTCGCGCGCACGGCCTGAAAGCTCTTCTGACGGTCATCCCAGCCGAGCTCCTCGTCGAAATCAATGATCCACTCCATGGCGACGTTGATCTCTCGGTCCATCGATCTGATGCCGGTTGTACTCATCTTGGTCTCCTTGTCGGTGAGGAAATTGCGCAGCCGGATTGTCGGGCTCGTTGACCACTCGCACTCTTCCCTTCAAGAGATAACCACTGGTGTGAGGCGCTCAAGGATGCCGAAATTGCGCTACGAAGAGGCTCGAATACCCGCCTGCCCCCTATAAAACGATCGTTTTCCCTTGACTTAGCGGAGCGGCGAAGTTGCCTGATATCCGGCTCTCACTGCTGCTGAGGGCCGATTTCTGGCTCGATTCTATTGCCGCGTAGCTGCTGAACCCTGCCGAGCGTTCCACAGCTACGTCATTAGCCCCAAAAGGGGTTCCCTCACCAGCTAGCTATCTTAGGTTCACTAGTGAGACACGACATGTAGTCCGATGTCATCAGGAAGGTGACATTTCCCTACATCGTGTCGCACTGGTGCTGATCGAGTCAGCACTGTGTCGACAGGCAGTATGTGATTGCGTTGACACTGACTTCTTTCGAGGAGAAGGCAGCAGTCGGGCGTTGTGCGATTGTGTCCGGGAGTACGGTCTTCGGAGCCCCGGCGAGCAATCGAGCGCTACCGCTGTTCACTTGGCCTTCTCGAACAAGGGGGATGATTATGAGGAACAAGAGATTTTCGCC
>JBKGZI010000133.1:0-13080 GCA_046545675.1 Persicimonas sp. | reverse complement strand
TATCTAACTCTCTTACTCTCTCACTCTCTCACTCTCTGCTGTACCGAGCAGTGTGTGGCTGGTGCAGTCGGTGATCTCGACGTCGACCAGGTCGCCCGGCTGGAGGTCGCGGCCTTCGGGGCGCGGGAAGACGGTCATCTTGAAGTCGTCGCTGCGGCCGCACAGATCGTTGGGGTCGCGTTTGCTCTCGCCCTCGACGAGGACGCGCTTGGTCGAGCCGATCTTCGATTGGAAGACCTCGGCGCTGATCGACTCTTGCAGCTCGATGATGTGTCTGAGTCGCTCTCCCTTGACCTCCTCGGAGATGTCGTCGGGCATGTTTCTGGCGGCGTAGGTATTGCTGCGCTCGGAGTATTTGAACAAATAGGCGAAGTCGAAGCGGGTCGACTCGAGCAGCTCGACGGTCTTGGCGAAGTCCTCGTCGGTCTCGCCGGGGAAGCCGACGATGATGTCGGTGGAGATGGCGATGTCGGGGATGGCTTCGCGGATGTCGTGGACGAGCTGGTCGTATTCTTGGCGGGTATATTGGCGGCGCATCTCGTCGAGCATGCGCTCCGAGCCGGACTGCGCGGGCAGGTGCAGATAATTGGAGATCTTGTCGTGCCGCGCGATCGTCTCGATGAGTTTCGGAGTAAAATCAGTGGGATACGGCGAGGTGTACCGGATGCGCTCGATGCCCTCGATGGGGACGATCTGCTCGAGGAGATCGGCGAAGTCGGTGTCCTGGTGGCGGTAGGAGTTGACTGTCTGGCCCAGCAGGGTCACCTCTTTATAGCCGCGCTCGGCGAGGTCGCGGCACTGGCGCAGGATATCCTGGGGGGGCACGCCGCGCTCGCGGCCGCGCACGAAGGGTACGATGCAGAAGCTGCAGAATTTGTCGCAGCCTCGCTGCACGGTCACCCACCCGCTGATGCCGGCTGTGCGTTTGGGGGTCAGCCCCTCGTAGACCTCGGATTTGTCCAGCGTGACGTCGATGACCGGGTCGTGTGCCTCGCCCATGGCGGCGTCGAGAAGCTCGGGCAGTCGGCGGTAGGCGTCCGGGCCGATGACCAGGTCGACGTAGGGGGCCTGGTCGGTGATCTTGTCGCGTAGATGCTCGGCCATACAACCGGTGACCCCGAGGACGAGCTCGGGCTTGTCGTTTTTGAAACGAAGCAGGTGTGAGAGCCGGCCGAAGACGCGGTCTTCGGCGCGCTCGCGCACCGCGCAGGTATTGATGAGGATCACATCAGCGTCGGCCAGCTCGTCGGCGGAGGTATAGCCGCTGTCGACCAGCACGCCGCCCATCAGCTCGCTGTCGGCCAGGTTCATCTGGCAGCCGTAGGTCTCGATGAAGACCTTCTTGCCGCCGGTCTCGCCGGCGTCGAGCATGTCGTTGGCGTCGCCGTCGAAAGCGTAGGGATTTCGTGTGGTGGGCTCAGATGTCATCGTCGTACGCCGGTGGTGTGAAAAAAATCAATGGAACGCGCGCCCCGCAAGCTGTGCTCAATGGTGAGGGGGCCACGAACCAAACGGCTCAGCGCCTTGTTTTCTTTCCGAAAACGGCGCTGCATCCAACCGCCGACGTACGTTAGAGAGTTGGTCTATGGGTGTCAATCGGTAGCGGCGCCCGACGGGAAGAGAATCGTCGAGTAGAGAGTGTAGAAGTTGCGCTCGGCGTCGCGGTGGCGCTCGAAGCAGGAGACAAACTCTTGGAAGCGCTCGCGAAGCTGGTCCATGGACTCCTCGGAGCCGAAGTCGACGCCCAGCTCGTCGAGGGTGCCCACGAAGAGCTCGAAGCGGTGGATCAGCTCGTCGTTGTGGTCGTTGATCTCGGAGATCTCCTCGAGGCTGTCCCCGAGGATGCGCGAGGCCTGCTTGAGCAAGCCGCTCTGCTCGGCGTCGAGGTAGCCGCGCAGCATCTCCCCGATCTGCTGGGTCCAGGGTTGTAATTGAGCGAATGCCTCTCGCGCTCCGGGTGAATCCGGGCGCACCGACTCGAGGTGCCCCCGCATCATCGAGATATTGGCGTCGAGTTTGGCGTGTTGCGATGTCAGATCCGACGGCAGTCCCATGGCGCCACCTCCGCTAGTTGAATGCAACACCGATGGGCGTCGCAGCCGCCTCGCTGGTACGCGCGGCCGCAACACACGTTCGTGCGCCGCAGTGTGTGAAAAAACACCCCCATTAAAAGTTACAACGAACGTGGAAAAGTCTAGTCAACGGCGGGATGTTTTACAAATAAAAAACCCGCCGGCTCGCAGATCCGGCGGGTTTGGGGCGCTTGGAAGTAGCCGGGATGACTACTGCTTTTTCTTTTTGAGCTCCATCAAGATCTGTTTGACGACCGCCTTGAGGGTCTCGAAGACGCCGGGGCCGTCGGGGGCGACTGCGCAGGCCTCGAAGTCCGGATATTGCTGGCCGGGGTTGAGATCTTCGCGAAGCTCTTCGACGGACATCGCAGTGGGCAGGTCGCGCTTATTGTACTGGATGACGAACGGGATCTTGTTGATATCGTAGCCATACTCCTGGAGGTTCTCTTTGAGGTCCTCCATGGAGATGATGTTGGCTTCTTTACGGGCGCGCTGGCTGTCGGCGACGAAGATGACGCCGTCGGCGCCCTTCATGATCAGCTTGCGGCTGGCGCTATAGAAGAGCTGGCCGGGCACCGAATACAGGTGCAGGCGGGTCTTGAACCCGCGGATCGCCGGTAAGCTGAGCGGCAGGAAGTCGAAGAAGAGCGTTCGCTCCTGCTTGGTCTCCAAGTTGATCAATTTGCCGCGGGCGTCCGGATTAGTGCCCGAGTAGATAAACTTGATATTCGTCGTTTTGCCGCAGAGACCAGGACCGTAATAAACGATCTTGAGGATGATCTCACGCTGCGCGTAGTTGATGAACGACATATGAACCTTTCTCGAGGCCGAGCATAGCTGTATGGCAGCAGCTCATCCAAATTGGCACGCGATAGCCGCCTGTGAGGGCGACGTGCATATCAGAGCCACCGACGTATGGTATATAACATGACGGCGGCGAGTGTCACATAAATTTTTTCGGCAGAACCGGCCAGGGTGCAGGGTATGCCCGGGGCCGAACGTCGCAACGAAGCACGGGCGAGAAGTCGGCAAAAACCGTCACTAACCGCCCACCGATCGCCTGGGCCGGCCTGCTCAGAAAGTATCGTTGAACAAGCTGTCGATGTCGTCGTCGGTGATATCACCGAAGATGTCGACATCTTGGCCGCCGTCGGCTTTCTTCTTGTCGAGGGAATCGAGCACGTCCTCCATCTGGGAGTAGGCGCGTTTGACGCGCAAGCGCACCAAGCCGAGGCTGGAGCGCTCATCGAAGATGACCACGAGGATCAACTTGCTTCGGATCAACGAAACGTGCAGGTGACTCCTCTCCCCCTCGTGGAAGTGGACTGGAAACTCTTCTTCGCCGAGCATATCCGCCAAGCCGCCAGTGGCAGCCGTAGCGCCCGCGACGAGCGAGGAAAAGCCAGTCGTATCGATGCCGGCCGTTTCTCCGGTAGCAGCGATGAGCTGGCCGTCGGTGTCGACGATGAAGATGGCTTTCGCGAGGGCATCGCGCACCAACTGCTCAATAATACCCTTGAGCTGCTGGGCTTCCTCCTCGTAAATCACCATCTGACCACTAACCATAAGAGGAACTCCTCAGGCTTCCTCGGTTGCGAGGGTGTGAGACTTCAAACGCTAAAAGGCCGCTGTTAAGCCGCCCAGGGCCGGCGTGCCCTAGATCCGACGATGCCAAGAGAAGCCGCAGCGCCCAATTCGCGAGCGTGCATGAGGCTTATCATGCCACAGTCTTCTGCGAAAAACCGATTCTGAAATGACCGTAACACACAATGTGTTTAGTGCGCAATTCTGGATGCTGGGTACTGCAGGGGTTCAGGGGTCGGGATGAGCGGCAGGGGTTCAGGGGTCCGGGGGTCCGGGGGTCGGGATGAACGGCAGGGGTTCAGGGGTCCAGGGGTCCGGGGGTCCAGGAACGGCAACTGCAACTGCAACTGCAAGGGTTCAGTATGGAGCCTGCTGTTCAAGCCCCAAGCCCGCAGTACCCCAAGCCCCAAGCCCGCAGTTAAAGGTTGCGGCGTTGGGAGAGGGCGCGGGAGAGGGTGGACTTGTCGGTGTACTCGAGCTCGCTGCCGATGGGCACGCCCGAGGCGATGCGGCTGACCCGGATGTCCAGGGGCTTGATGAGCTTGGACAGGTACAGGGAAGTGGCCTCGCCGTCGACCGAGGGGCTGGTGGCGATGATGATCTCGTCGACCTGGCCAGCCTCGGGGTTGTCGTCGGAGGATTCCAGGCGCTTGAGCAGCTCGCGGATGTGCACGTCGTCGGGGCCGATGCCCTCGAGCGGGCTGATCAGGCCGTGGAGCACGTGGTAGGTGCCCTGGAACTCGCCGGTATTTTCGATGGCGCGCAGATCGGGGGTGTTCTCGACCACGCAGATCACCGAGTGATCGCGCTTGGCCGACTGGCAGATCGCGCACAGTCGCGCGTCGGTCAGGTTGCAGCAGCGCTCGCAGAGCCCGACCTTCTGCTTGACGTCGACCAGCGCCTCGGCCAGCTCGCCGGCGATCTCCTCGGGTTGATTGAGGATGAAAAAGGCGAGCCGGCTGGCCGTGCGCTCGCCGACTCCGGGGAGCTTGGCGAAGGCGTTGACCAGCCGGGTGATCGGATCGGTTGCTTTCATATTGGTTCTTGGTTCTTGGTTCTTGGTTCTTGGTTTTTGGTTCTTGGTTTTTGGTTCTTGGTTCTTGGTACGGCGTGGAGCTTTCGCGCCGATCAGCGGCGTCTCGCCTAGCGTCGATGTGTCGTGGAGACTCGGTCAAATACATCAAGAACCAAGAACCAAGAACCAAGAACACCATCAACAGTCGGCTGGGCTGCGATCCTGTAGAGCGACACAGCGCATCGACACCGCCGCGAACCAGCAACAATCAGAACATACCCGGGATATTCATGCCGCCGGTGACCTTCTCGACCTCTTCGTTCATCATGTCACCGGCCATCTTCATGGCCTGGTTGATGGCGCCGACGACCATCTCTTCGAGCATCTCGACGTCTTCGGGGTCGACGACCTCCGGGTCGATGTTGAGCTCGAGGAGTTGCTGGTCGCCGCTGACCACGGCGGTGACCACGCCGCCGCCGGTGGAGGCCTCGACCTTCTTGTCGGCCATCTCCTCTTGAATCTTGGCGATCTTGCCCTGCATCTGCTGGGCCTGACGAACGATGTTGTTGAAGCCGCCTTTCATGGTGTTCCTCGTGGTGTTTGGGGGTTGGTTGGTGTTGGTTGCTTTATAGTGGTTCTGGGGTTGTTGCGGCAAGCCCCGCACCCACATCCAACAACATCGCCGCAAAACGCTCGACCCCAAACGCCAGGCAGCGCTCGTCGACGTCGAAGTCGGGGGTGTGCAGCGGGTTGACGATGCCTTTGTCTTCGTTGCGGATGCCCAAAAATAGGTAGCAGCCCGGCACGCGTCGCGAGAAGGCGGCGAAGTCCTCGGCGCCCAGCTGCGGCGGGTGGCTGACGATCTGATCGGTGCCGAAGCGTTCGGTGAGCGCGTCGACGGCGCGCCGCTCCAGCGCCTCGTCGTTGACGACCGGCCGGGCGCCGGGCGTAAACTTCACCTCACAAGTAGCACCGAAACCCTCGCAGATATTCCGCGCCAGGCGGCTGATTTCGGCCTTGGCCTGCTCGGAGACGTCCTCGGACAACGCGCGCAAAATACCGGTCAGCCGCGCGCTCTCGGCCAGAATATTATAGGAGTTGCCCGCTTCGATGCGCCCGATGGTGACCACGCAGGCCTCGCGGGCGTCGACGCGCCGGGAGGCCACCGATTGCAGCGCGCAGACGAGGTGGCTGGCGACCAGGACCGCGTCGATGCCCTCGTGGGGGTAGGCGCCGTGGGATTTTTTGCCGCGCACCTCCAGCTCGATCAGATCCGAGCCCGCCCACACGGGGCCGCCGGTGAAGCCGATTTTCTCGACCTCGAGCGCCGGCATGCAATGGGCGGCGAAGACGCCGTCGACCTTCGGGTCGTCGAGCACGCCCTCGCGGGCCATCCTCTCGGCGCCGATCGGCTCGTCGACGGGGCTTGCCTCCTCGGCCGGCTGGAAGATGAATTTGACCCGACCGTGAAGTTCATCGCGGCGCGCGAAAATCTGCTCGGCCAGCCCGAGCCCGACGGTGGTGTGGACGTCGTGGCCGCATGCGTGCATCACCCCGGGGTTCTGACTGCGATAGGAGACCTCGTTGATCTCGTCGATCGGCAGCGCGTCGATGTCGGCGCGCCAGGCCAGCGTGGGCCCGGCGTGGGCGCCCTCGACCAGCGCGACGACCCCGGTCTCGGCGACGGTCTCGACGCTGTCGATGCCGATCTCAGTGAGCTGCTCTTTGACAAAGCGCGCCGTCTCGTGCTCCTGATTGGACAGCTCCGGATGAGCGTGCAAGTGACGGCGGCGCTCGACAAGCTTCGCCGTCGTCTTATCATCGAGTGCGGTTTCGCAAGGTTGCTGCATCAGGGCTCCGGGGGTTGGGTGTTCTATGGTCCACGGGCGCGACGATAACAGAGGCATAGGCCTCAGGGGAAATAGATGACCACGGACGGTCGTACGCAAGAAAAGGCGAATATCGAACAAGAACTCCTGGAGCACTTCGGCTTCGAGAGCTTTCGGCCCGGCCAGCGCGAGATCGTCGAGGCGGTCCTCGACGGCCGCGACGTGCTGGCGGTGATGCCGACCGGCTCGGGCAAGAGCCTGTGCTACCAACTGCCCGCCTGCGTAATCGACGGCACGGCGCTGGTCGTCTCGCCGCTGATCGCGTTGATGAAAGACCAGGTCGACGCGCTGGTCGACTTCGGCGTCTCGGCGACCTTGATCAACTCCTCGATCGGCGGCTTCGAGCAGAACCGCCGGCTCGAGCAGATGGTCGAGGGCGTCTGGGATCTGGTCTACGTCGCGCCGGAGCGATTTCGAAACGAGCGGTTTCGAGCCGCGCTCGGCCAGGCCGATATCGGCCTTCTGGCGGTCGACGAGGCCCATTGCATCAGCCAGTGGGGCCACGACTTTCGGCCCGATTATCTATCGCTCGACGAGGTGCGAGACGAGCTGGGAGGCCCGCCGACGATGGCGCTGACGGCCACGGCGACCACGCTCGTCCAGCGCGATATCCTCGAGCACCTGGCCATGGCCGACGCCGACGTGATCGTCAGCGGCTTCGAGCGGCCCAATCTCTTTTATGATGTCGCCGAGACCATCGGCGAGCAGGCCAAGATGGAGCGCATCGAGAGCCTGCTCGAGTACCACCGCGGCGAGTCGGTGGTGATCTATTGCGCGACCCGAAAACAGGTCAACGAAGTCAGCGGCACGCTCGACTCCAACGGCTGGGTCGTCTCCGCCTACCACGCCGGGCTTTCGGCGAAAGCGCGCGCGCAGATCCAAGACGCGTTTATGGCTGGCGATCTGCCGGTGCTGGTGGCCACCAACGCCTTCGGCATGGGCGTCGACAAATCCGATGTGCGCGCCATCGTCCACTATAATATCCCGGGGAGCCTGGAGGCCTATTATCAGGAGGCGGGCCGCGCCGGCCGCGACGGTGAGCCGGCCGAATGTGTGGTGCTGTACAACGAGCGCGACGGGCGCATCCACGAATTCTTCACCGAGAACTCCTTTCCGGCAAAGGAAACCGTGGAGCGGGTCTGGATGCTGCTATTCAAGCGCGGCGCGGGCCGCCACGAGATCGGCGCCGATCAGATCTGCGACCATCTCAACCGCGCCGGCCGCTCCTCGCATATCCACTCCTGGGGGGTGGAGACCTCGTTGAAGTTGCTCCAGCAGGGCGGCCACCTGGACTTCGGCACCCAAAACGGCCAGCCGTGGGTCGAGGTGCTCGACCGTGCCCGATTGCGCGACCTGCGCGTGGACTGGGACAAGCTCGAGCACCAGCGAAGGCTGGGCCAGCGCCAGCTCGACGACGTGAGAATGTACGCGCGCGGGAAGGGCTGCCGGCAGACCTATCTGCTCAATTATTTCAACAGCAAGCCCAGCTATAAAGATGGCTGCGGCCACTGCGACGCCTGCTGCGGCAAGCCGGCGTATGTGAGGGCGTCGTCGAGCTCGACTCGCCGACTCCAGGCGGACGATCCGGCGGAGACGATCGTGCGAAAGGTGCTCAGCGGCGTGGCTCGGGCGCGCGGGGCGGCCACCCGCATCCGGGTCGCCTCGATGCTGCGCGGCTCCACGGCCACCGACCTCGAGCGGCGCGGGCTGAGCGATCTGTCGACCTGGGGCATCCTCGACTACGTCAACCAGCAGGACCTCGTCGAGCTGCTCGACGCCTGCACCGAGGAGGGCCTGGTCAGCGCCAAGGGCCGCCGGCGCATCGCACTGACCGACGCCGGCGTCGAGGTCATGCGCGGTGAGGCGCGCGTGCCGGTGGGGCTGGAGCGACGCCTGGAGGGGCGGATTTTGGAGGTGGTGGGTTAGATGATTTCGAAGGCGATCAACGAGGGGTTCGACGCGTCCGATTTTCGTGGCCATTCGGTCGCCATTGCCGTGCCCGATCTCACCCGCCCGATCGACTACGAGCGCGTTTTGCCGCCATTGCTCGCGCGACTCGACGAGGCCGGGTGTGATGTGACGATCGTGGTGGCGTTGGGGCTGCATCGGCCGTTGTCCGACGCCGAGATCGCGCCGTTGGTGGCGTTGGCGGGCAGGTTTGGGGCCCGGGTCGTCCAGCACGACGCGCGGGCCGACGATCTGGTGGAGTTCGACGCCGATGTGGGCGCCGACCGCGCCGGCTGGCCAACGCTGCCGGCCCGGTTTTGTCGGGAGATCGCTGAGGCCGATCGGGTGATCTGTGTGGGCGTGGTCGAGCCGCATCAATACGCCGGATTCTCCGGCGGGGCGAAGACGGTGGCGATCGGGTGCGGCTCGCGGGCGACCGTCAGCGCCATGCACGGGCTGGAGTTTTTGCGCGACGCGCGCACCGCCCTGGGAAATACCGACGACAATCCGTTCCAGCAGGCATTGTGGGAGCTCGTGCGCCCATTGGGGCCGATGTGGGGGCTGATGGCAGTGCCCGACGGCCCCGACAGCGCGCACGCGGTGCGCTTCGGACGTCTCGAGGAGGCGTTTTCGGCGTGTGTCGAGGTCAGTGCCGAGGTCTTCTTCGAGCAGGTCGACCAGCCCTATGACTGGCTGCATCTTCCGGTCGAGGGCCCCAAAGCGGTCAACTTCTACCAGGCCTCGCGCGCGGCCACCTATGTGGCGCTGGTCGACCGGCCGGCGATCCGCGAAGGCGGCCTGCTCGTCCTCGAGGCCGCCTGCCCCGAGGGCATCGGCCAGGGCTCCGGCGAGCGCGCGTGTGCCGAGGCGATGCTGCGGGGGCGGGAGGCGTTGTTGGCCGAGTTGGCCGGGGATCGTGAGGTGTCGACAAAGGGCGGCCAGCAGCGGGCGTATGTGCTGGCTCGGGCGCTCCATTGGTGTGACGTGGCGTTGGTCGGCGCGGTGCCAATGGCGGAGTTAGAGGCGATGGGGATCGAGCAATTTGAGAGCATCGATGAGGCGTTGGACGCGTATGCGCCCGGAGGGCGCGGGCGCTTGGTGAGCGACGTTTTTCATGGGGTGCCGCGCACGGGCTAGTCTTTTGAAGTTAAGGCGCGCCTTCTGCGCCGCGCGGAGCGCAGTTCAGCGACGCCTTTCTAGCCGGGGGTTGCTCTTGGCGAAGCCGAGAGCTTACCCCCGGGGGATGTCGCAACAACCCAAGACGTGGCGTGTTGGGTTTTCGTACAACCCAAGACGTGGCGTGTTGGGTTTTCGTACAACCCAAGACGTGGCGTATTGGGTTTTTGTGGAAGCGAAGATGTAACGTATTGGATTTTCGTACAACCCAAGACGTGGCGTTTGGGCAACGTGACCATCCCCCGGGGGTAAGCACTCTCACCTGCGGTTCGAGTGCAACCCCCGGCTAGAAAGGCCTACGCGCTTTGCGCTTCGGCGCGGCGCCTGAAAAGCAGCGCCTTAACGGCAACGTCAAAGGCAACGACCACGACCACGACCACGACCACGACCACGACGGCAAAGGCAACGGCCTACAACTCGAGGTCTCGTCGCACATCCTCAGAATACCCACGCGTCAATGTCTCGGCGGCGTCGCGGATCTCGTCGTCGACGTAGTCGGGCGTATAGACCTGCATGACCGCAAAGAAATCGCCTTCTTTGGGCCCGCCTAATTTCGCGCTGAGACGGACGCCCTGGCCGGCCAGGCGCAGCTTGGTGCCGGTGTGGACGCCGGCGGGGACCTCGACTTCCATGCTGCCGTGGGGCGTGGGGATGGTGATCTCGGCGCCGTTGACCGCCTCGGCGACGGTCAGCGGGACGTCGAGGTATAGGTCGAGGCCGTCGCGGCGCAGCAGCGGGTGGGCGGAGACGTGGATGGTGACGCTGAGGTCGCCGGGGATGCCGGCTTCGGAGGCCGGCTCACCGCCGCGGCCGCGCAGCTCGAGGGTCTGGCCGTCGGCGATGCCCGCGGGGATGTCGATGGTGACGCTGCGGTTGGGCAGGCGCACCTTGGCGGCGCCGCCGCGCACGGCGCTGAGAAAATCGACCGTCAGATCGGCCGATAGATCTTGGCCGCGCTCCAGCGAGGTGTCGAAGCCGCCAAATTCGTTCATGTGGCTGCTGTCGAGCGGGCTTCGGCCGTTGAAGATCTCGGCGAAGATGGTGTCGGCGCTGGAGGCGGCTCGCTCGCTTTTGGGACGGTCGTCTGGGCGCTGGGCTTTGTGGCGGGTGCGTTTTTTGCTGCGTCGCGGATTGAAGTCGCTGCGCAGCCCCTCGAAGCCGTAGTCGTCGTAGCGCTGGCGGGTGGTGGGATCGCTGAGCACGTGAAAGGCGGCGAGCACGCGCTTGAATTGCTCCTCGGCCGCGGGGTCGTCGGGGTTGAGGTCCGGGTGGTGCTCGCGCGCAAGACGCCGATACGCGCTCTTGATCTGGCGCTGATCGGCGTCACGCGGCACGCCCAGGAGTTTGTAGAGGTCGGTTTGCAGTGGCTAAAGCGGGCTTGGGGCTTGGGGCTTGGGGCTTGGGGCGCTGATGCGCTGATGCACTGATTAAGCCGTCGGTCCGTGTGCCGCAGTCTGTGACTATTCGAAGGTCGGTTCGACCCAGCCCTCGCCGAGGTTCTCGTTGTTGCGGCCCTGTCGGCCGGCCGACCAGCCTGGATCGGGGCGAAGGTCGTCGAAGTCGGGCAGCTCTTCGCGCTGGGCTTTTTGGTGCAACGGGACGTCGTAGGCGGTGCCGCCCAGCGGCAGGCCGACGCCCTCGGGCACGTAGCCGAGCAGGCCGATCAGCGACGGCTGGCCGCGAAGTTTGTCGGCGGCGCGGCCCAGCTCGACGACCCATTCGGTCATCTTGGCGTGGTGTTTGGCGATGTCTTCGAAGACCGGCGCGTCGGGGTCTCCGGCCGAGCCCGGCGTCATCTGGATGTCGCCGTTTTTGAAGACCTTGCCCAGCAGCACCCAGCCGCGCACGATCAGGTCGTGGACCTGGCGAGCCGAGCCCAGGTTCTCGTGGATGGTCGGCTCGGTGCGCACCATCGCGATCAGCCGCAGCGATTGGGCGACGATGGTCACGGTGTGGTTGCGCGAGTGCAGCGATTTGCCCAGCGTTTTGTGGATGAGCGTGTCATCGTCGAGCGCCTTTTTGAGCTGGAAGGCAGAGGTCGACAGCCACATCTGCACCTCGTCGGCCGATCCGTGCAGGTTATGTTCGTAGATGCGGTCTTCGCCGACCTCTTCGGCCTTGCGATCGACGAGTTCGAGGCCCTCTTCGAGCAACTTCCTGCCGCGGGCCAAATTGTCGTCGCCGAACCCGGCTTTTTTGAGGGCGCTGGCCAGGCTCGACTCGTGCTCGCACGCGTCGACGGCCAGGTAGATATGTCCGAGCAGATGATAATAGGGGACGGGCATGTTCACCTCGAAAGTTCAAAACCACGAACACCGAGCGGAACATAGCCCACGGCGCTTGGAGGGGCAAGCGGTACTGCGGGCTTGGGGCTTGGGGCTTGGGGCTTGGGGGCCCTCCCCGCGCGTTTTTTAGCGCGCACGGTCAAGCCGCATAAAGGGAGGAGCAAGGTGGGGCATTTGTCGAATGGTGAGTTTCTGCTAATGCTTGCGAGTGTGTGAGATGCCCGCAGAGGGACAGAGATTGAAAGACTTGGATATTGAAAAATATGCCCACGACCTGGCCAACGCGATGCCGGAGCGGCCGCCGGAGGGCGCGCGGACGCGTAAGCGTTTCGTGGTCAGGCGTGTCTGGCGTGAGGGGGCGCGTTATATCGGGCTCGAGGTCGAGGTCGACGACCCCGAGTTTCTGGCGGCGTTTGACTGCCCCGGCCAGTACGTGACCTTCCAATGTGGTGCGTACGAGCCGCGCTTTTTGGTGATCGCCAGTGCGCCGGGCGACGAGAAGTGGCACTTCCTCATCGACCGCGAGAGCGAGATCGGAGAGATGGCCGAGCGGATCGAGGCCGGCCAGCGGGTGGTCTTGAGCCCTCCGGAGGGTCACGGCTACCCGGCCGCAGACGCCGCCGGCCGCTCGGTGCTCTTCTTCACCACCGGCGCCGGCATCGCCAGCGTGCGGCCCGTGCTCGAATATTGGCGCACGCGCTCCGAACTCGCCCCCGCGAGCCTGGCTATCTACTACGGCGAGAACGACGTCGACGACTTCGCCTACGCGGGCGAATTCGCCGACTGGCGCGCCCAGGGCGCCCGCATCTACCAGGCCATCGAGAACCTGCCCGAGCCCGAGGAGGGCTTCCGCTACGTCCAGCACGCCTTCGAAGAAGACGCCCCGAACCTCGACAACGCGCTCATCTTCGTCAGCGGCGCGCCCATCATGATGGAGTTGATGATTGGCAAGTTGTTGCGGATGGGCGTGCCCAGTGGGCACATTCATATCAACGTGTGATGTCGGGGCCTGAGGTTTTTGACGTTAAGGCGCTGCTTTTCAAGCGCCGTTTATGCGGGTTGACCGTGCGCCGAGCGCATTTTGCGAGGCCTTTCTAGGCGGGGGTTGCGAT
>JBKGZI010000132.1:0-13244 GCA_046545675.1 Persicimonas sp. | reverse complement strand
CCCCACCGGTCGCGCCTACGGCGCACCCGGTGGCGGCTTACCCACAGTTATGGTTTGGATTCCGCACGAAACTACGTCCGGGTCGATCGGGTTACAGTCCCAATGGATGATTTAAACTCGCATCATTGTTCCTACTATTGAAAATGTTAGCATTGAGGGCTGCAAAGCCCTGCGATAAGGCGCACGAGAATGCCCCAGTCGGATCAGTCCCCATTACGGCTTCCCCGTCACAGAGGTGGGCGCAAGTCCGTCTTGGGTGCCGTGGTGCTGTCGGTGCTGCTGCATCTGCCCTTGTTGGTCTCCCTTCCGAACATCTTTCACAACGATGAAAAGCTCGAGCCCACGGGCTTCGACTCGAGCCGTGAGTTCAAATTGACGGCGGTCGAGGAGGAGCCAGAAGACGAGGCTCCCGATCAAGAGCGTGACGGCCAATTCATCAGCCTGGAGGCCCCCGAAAAAGAAGAGCGACCCGACGAGGCGCGGTTTCTGGATCAATTCGAGTCCGCAGCCGATGAGGAGATGGCGCGCAATGAGCCGGGTAACCAGCAGGCGCCCGGTCGCGCGGCGCCTCGCCAGGATGAACCGAGCCCGCAGCAACCAACGGACCAGCCGCCCGAGGAGCCCGAGCCTCCGTCCGAAGCAGAGTCCTCGTCCGATGATGCGCCTGATTCAGAGGAGGAGGTCGCCGAGCCGGAGGAGGATTCCGAGGCCGATCGCGGGGTCGATGACGTCGAACTCGCCGAGGAGAGTCCTGCCGAGGAGGGGATCATCGACGAGGGAGCTAAGAGCGATAAGAAGAAGGCCGACGGCCGAGAGCTCTTCCCGTCGATGGAGAACGCCGCGGCGGCGTTTGGCGGCGGCAGCGTCGACTATCTGCGGGATGTCGAGGAGGGAGACAAGACCCTGCTCAACCGAAAGAAATCGCGCTATTGGACGTTTATGCATCGGCTCAAGGAGCAGGTCGCCGAGGAGTGGTCGCCCGGTGAGGAGTATCGTCGGAGGGATCCGAACGGCAAGGTCTACGGGGTCAAAGACCGGTTTACGAACCTTCGCATCACGTTAAACGGCGACGGATCGCTGCGCTCGCTTTATGTGGCGCATCCGTCGGGATTGGACTTTTATGACCAAGAGGCGGTGCGCGCCGTCAAAGAAGCATCGCCGTTCATGAACCCGCCCGAGGGTCTCAAGGACAAGGACGGGCTGATTCATATCTCGTTCGGCTTTACGCTCGACGTGCGAAGCGGGTCGATGCGCGATATTCGAATTCGTCGGCCGTGAAAGGCGGGCTTGGGGCTTGGGGCTTGGGGCTTGGGGCTTGGGGCTTGGGGAAAGGCGACCTCACGCTTCACGCCCCAAGTCAATCGCAGCTACTCCCGCAGATAATTCGCCAGCCCGTCGATATCGCGGCGGGTCGTCTTCTCGGTGACTGCCACCAAGAGGCGGTTTTGCCACTTCGGGTTGACTCGTGCCAGGTCGAGGCCGGGCATGATGCCGTCGGTGGCCGCCTCGGCGACGATGGCGCGCGCCGGCGAGCGGGTCTCGATGACGAATTCGTTGAAGATGGGGCCGTCGTAGACGCGTTTTGCGCTGCCCGTCGACGTGAAGACGTCGAGGGCGTATTGGGCGCGCGACATATTGAGCTGGGCGAGCTCGCGGATGCCCTCTTTGCCCATCAGGCTCATGTAGATGGCTGCGGCGAGCGCCATGAGGCCCTGGTTGGTGCAGATATTGCTGGTCGCCTTCTCGCGACGGATATGCTGCTCGCGCGTCGATAGCGTGAGCACGTAGCCCTCGCGCCCTTCTGTATCGACGGTATAGCCGGCCAAGCGGCCGGGCATCTTGCGCACGAGCTTCTCGCGACATCCGAAGATGCCCAGCGCCGGGCCGCCGTAGCCCATTGGGATACCGAGGCTTGTGCCCTCCCCGGCGACGATGTCGGCGCCGAAGTGGCCCGGAGGCGTGCTCAGGGCGTACGCGAGCGGCTCGTTGAAGCAGGCGACGACCTTGATCTTGTGCTCGTGCGCCCACTCGATGATGGCTTTGGGGTTTTCGAGGACGCCGAAGAAGTTCGGCGACTGGAAGATGATGCAGGCGACCTCTTTGGGGTCGTCGATGGCCTGCTCGATATGCTCGAGCGAAAGCTGGCCGGTCTCGCGGTCGATGGGAAACTCGCGGTAGGCGTCGTCTTGCGGGCTCAAGTAGGTCTGGACGACCTCGCGGTATTCGGGGTGGACCGACTCGGCCACGAAGACCTTGTCGCGCTTGCGGCCGAGCCGCTGAGCCATCAACGCCGCCTCGGCGGTGGCGTGGGCGCCGTCGTACATCGACGCGTTGGCGATGGGCACGCCGAGCAGCTCGGCGACCATCGACTGGAATTCGAAGATGGACTTCGTGGTGCCCTGGCTGATCTCGGGCTGATACGGCGTATAGGAGGTATAATACTCGGCACGCAGCAAGAGCTGGCCGAGCGCGTGCGGGGAGTGGTGGTCGTAGAGACCGGCTCCCAAAAACGAGACGGTGTCGCCGGAGCTGACCTGGTTCTTCGCGGCGAGCGCGCTGAGTTGCCGCTCGAGCACGAGCTCACTTTTGGGCTCGGGCAGATCGAGCTTGCGGTCGAGGCGAAACTCCTCGGGGATCTGCTCGAAGAGGTCGTCGATGGAGTCGACTCCGATGGCTTCGAGCATCGCGTCGACGTCTTCGAGGGTATGCGGCAAGTAGCGCATGGCACTTCCTGAAAGCTGCTGTGGTTACGCCTCTTTGACAAACCCGGCGTATGTATCGGCGTCCATCAGCTCGCTGAACGCGCTCTCATCGGCGGGACTCACACGGATCATCCAACCGTCTTCGTAGGGGCTTTCGTTGACCGCTTCGGGTTCGCCGTCGAGGTCATGGTTGACCGCGACGACCTCGCCGGAGATCGGCGAATACAGGTCGGAGGCGGCTTTGACGCTCTCGACGACGCCGAATTCCTCGCCGTCCTCGACCGACTCGCCCTCTTCGGGCAGCTCGACGTAGACAATATCACCCAAAAGGTCCTGCGCGTGCCACGAGATGCCGACGGTGACGGTGCCGTCGTCTTCCTGGCGCGCCCATTCGTGATCTTCGGTAAAGCGGTATCCCTCGGGAATGTCCATGTTCTGCTCCTTCTGAATGCTGGCCGACCGGCCCTCACAGCCAGCCCGGCAAAGATCAATATTTCGGAGTGAATAACCCTTGTTTAGCCTGCTCATGCAGCCTGCTCAGCCGCGCTTGTAGAAGGGTTTCTTGGTGACGTTTGCGGGCACCCGACGCTTGCGAATCTGGATGTCGACGACGGGCTCGTTGGCAAAGTCGGTGTCGATGTACCCCAGCCCGATGCTTTCTTCAAGCGTAGGGGCCCAAGAGCCGCTGGTGACCTCGCCGACGACCTCATCGCCGACCAAAATCTCATAGCCGTGGCGGATGACCCCCTTGCCCTCGAGGACCAATCCGCGAAGCCGCCTTTCGGGCCCTTCTTCCTTGATGCGCCGAAGCGCCTCTTGGCCGACGAACGGGGTGTCCTTGTCGAGCTTGACGATCCAGCTCAATCCCGCCTCGATGGGGTTGGTGGACTCGTCCATATCCTGGCCGTAGAGGTTGAATTTGGACTCCAGGCGCAGCGTGTCGCGCGCGCCCAATCCACATAGGGCCATATCGAAGGGCTCGCCGGCCTCGAGCAGCGCGTCGAAGACCACCTCGCCCTGCTCTGCCGGGATATAGAGCTCGAAGCCGTCCTCGCCGGTGTAGCCGGTGCGCGAGATCAGCGTGCGCACGCCGGCGACCTCGCCGTAAGCCGCGCGATAGTATTTGATTTCAGACAAATCCGTATCGGTTAGTTCGGCGAGGACCTTCTCGGCGTTGGGCCCCTGCAGGGCCAGCTGGGCGTATTCGTCGCTGGTATTCTCGAGCGTCGCGTCGCCCTTGGCGTGGGCGCGCATATGCTCGAAGTCCTTTTCGTGGTTGCCCGCGTTGATGCAGATGAGCACGTGATCGGCGGCGAGCCGGTATAGAACTAGATCGTCGACGATGCCGCCCTCCTCGTTGCACAGCGCGGCGTACATCGCCTGGCCGTCCTCGAGCGTGGAGACGTCGTTGGTCACCAGCCCGTCGACGACCTCGATGGCGTCGGGCCCGGTGACCTCGACCTCGCCCATGTGGCTGACATCGAAGAGGCCGACGTTCTCGCGCACGGCGAGGTGCTCCTCTTTGATGCCGGTGTATTTGACCGGCATCAAGAAGCCGGCGAAGGGGGTCATGCGTGCGCCGAGTTCTTTGTGGCGGTGTTCGAGAGGGACATGCTTGGTTTCGTCAGTCATTTTATCTGCCATTGCTTAAGGTTATGTTCTTCGCAGAAACTTCATCACGCATATCATCACACACCTCAACAACCCAATCCGCTTCATAAGACCTAACGCAAATTCCCAACAACCCAATCCGCTTCAGAAGACCTAACGCAAATTGTAGTTTGCGACGTCGCTGTTTGACGTCGCCTCAAATAGATAATGCCTCGGTGTCTGTGAGATCTACTATTTAGGGCGCACGGTCGACCCGCATAAACCTGAAAAGCGGCGCAAACTACGATTTGGGTTAGGCGTTATTACCTCATGTGGTTGTTGAGGTTCTAAGCCGTGAGGGTGTCGACGCCCTCGATGATTTCGCCGGAGCGGATGGCCAGCTCGTTTTGGGCGCAGGTGGCGCGTAGCGTGTTTTCGAGCAGGGTGGCGACGGTCATCGGGCCGACGCCGCCGGGTACCGGCGTGATCAGCGCGGCGCGCTCTCTGGCCGGCGCGAACTCCACGTCACCGATGAGCTTCCCGCTGTCTGAGCGGCTCATACCGACGTCGAAGACGACCGCCTCGGGCTTGATCCACGCGCCCTTGATGAGCTCGGCGACACCGGTGGCGACGACGACGATGTCGGCGCGGCGCACGTGGCCTTCGAGGTCGCGTGTGTGGCGGTGGCAGGCCGTGACGGTGGCGTCGGCCCGGGTGAGCATCTGGGTCATCGGCCGGCCGACGATCATGCTGCGTCCGATGACGACGGCGTCCTTGCCGCGACAGTCGACGCCGGCGGCACGAAGCATCGTCATGATCCCGCGCGGGGTACACGGCTCAAGCTCGCCGCGTCCGGCCATCAAAAATCCGAGGTTGGCCGGATGGAAGCCGTCGACGTCCTTTCTGGGGGCGATGCTCAGGATGGCGCGCTCGGGGTCGTGGTGCTCGGAGAGCGGCAATTGCAGCAAGATCCCGTTGACCTGGTCGTTGTCGTTGAGTTGTTCGAGGCGCGCGACCAGAGCGGCCTGCGAGATGTCGGACGGGAGGTGGATATGCGAGCTGCCGATGCCGACCTTTTCGCAGGCGCGGATCTTGTGGCGCACATAGATTTCACTGGCCGGGTCCTCGCCGACGCGCACGACGGCCAGATGGGGCGTGATTTCGCGCGAGCCCAACAGCCGCACCGCCTCGGCGACCTCGTCGAGCAACGCCAGCGAGATGCGCTTGCCATCGAGAATTTTGGGCTCAGCCTCCCCTACCGCCTGTCTCAGGCGCTCGATATTCGCTTGGAAATGGGTGCCGACTGCGTCCATGGGAGGCCTCTTACTGCGTTGACGTCTGGTGCGAGATTGCCGGTCGCGCGCACTATAGGGATCGATCTTCGGTGTGTCTAGCGAGTGGTGCGCCGGCGAGTTCAGATGGGTAACTCGCGACAATTGCATTTCATTCGGAGAAGGGTTGGAAAAGCTGGTTTTGGGTTTTGGGTTTTGGGTTCCGGAGGCCGGGCTCCGGGTGCCAGTCAGTTCATTAGAGCATTGAATTTACCACACCCTGGTATAAGATTGAGCAAGTCGGCCTCCTATTTCCGAAACGAGAAGCGACAAAAGGCGAATCTATGGCACGCCAAAAGACACGACGGCCGACTACGCCGGGTGAGGTGCTCAGCGAAGAGTTTTTGAAGCCGGCCAATCTCACGCAGACCGCATTTGCCGACCACCTGGGATGTGACGTAAAGACCATCAATCGGCTAGTAAACGGGCATACCAGCATCGACGCGAAGATGGCGCGCCGTCTGGGCTCTGCGCTCGGCACCACTGCGGATTTCTGGATCAACCTCCAGAAGGCAGTGGACCTGCATGAAGCGCAGCAAGATGAGCCGGAACTGCCTCCTCGGCTGCCGCAATTTGATGAGCGCGCAGCGCTCGGGTGAGCGTCGCGCCTGCCCTGTCGCGCCTCACAAGCCGCGAGCCGCCGATAATTGACCATCCCGCAGCATCAGCGGCGGGCAATACGGGCCGACCTTCTCGCGGCGCCACCAGTGGCCGGTCTCGCGCCGTTGCTCCGGCGTGGTGAACTGGTACTTCCAGCGTGTCGTGCGCATGTAGGTGGGCGGCTCGCCGCCGAAGGGGTCGTCGGCGAGGAGTTCGATGACGGCGTCCTCGCCCTGGAGTAGCTTTCCTTGAAATTGCAGGAGCCAGCGGTTCGAGCGGCACTCGCCGAGGGCGGCGAACCACATCTGCCAGTCGAGGCGCGGCATATGCGGGGCGACCTGTGGGGGGCGCTCGTCGAGGTGGTCGGGCTTGTATTTGAACTCGTAGGTGCGCCAGTTCTGGCCGTCGTTGCTGCCCTCGACGAGGATCTCGGGGCGCTCGGTGGTCATGACTCGGAAGAGGCCGTAGTTGTTGAGGCTTCGGAAGGGTCGGTAGGCTTTGTGGATCGGCTCGGGGACGAGTTGCTTTTGGGTGAATTCGCCGAGCATTTGGAGGCTGGTGAGGGTGATGATGGCTGCTGCGATGGCGATGGGGGCGCGTTGGGAGAAGGATTGGATTGCCTTTGAGAAAGTACTTTCAAACTTGTTTTTCTCTGACGGCGAGACGCTGTCAGTCCACTTCCTCCCGCGAATCCAGGCGATGAGACGTACTGGCAAGAGCCGCTCGAGCGGCGCGTCGTCGAGGGCGAGCAGGCAGAGGGCGAGCGCGAGGAGGTTGAAGAAACCGTAGTTTCCGGTGGCGATGATGGCGAGTTGCAACACGCCCAAGAGCACCGCGCCTACGCGGCGGGCTCGGCGCGGCATGAAGAGGAGCAGCGGCACGGCGATCTCGAGCACCAGAGTGGCTGCGGTCGCCGCGGAGTGAAAGAAGGTTGGCAATTGATGCGCCCACCAACTCGTCCAGTTGGGAATCGGCTGTGTCCAGTAGTGGTAGGTCATCGCCGACAGATCGCGCCACGTCTCGTCGCCGCTGGTGAGCTTGACCACGCCGGACATGAACATCAGGCGAAATAAGAGCCACACCATTAGCACGAGCCCGACTCGCGAGACGCGCTCTGAGCGATTCTCCAAGAAGCCAGATGGCGCCAAGAAGACGGCGAGGAGCGTCGTCTCCAGCAGAAGCGTGTCCCACTGGAAGCCCATAAAGAGGCCGCTCGCGGTGGCAAGCGACAGGTAGAGCCCCCACATGATGAAGAGCATCATGCGCGGCCAGACCCCGAAGACCAGCGCCGCGCTGGCGGCCATTCCGGCGGTGCATACGCCGGAGATCATCGCGTCGCTGCTGCTCAGCCACAATAGCGTGGGCACTCTTGTAAAGAGTTCGAACGCCGAGGCTTGGCCCCCGCCCGCGAGACTAGCGCGTATCTGCTCGAGGTATTCGGCGACCGGCACGATGCCGTCGCTGCCGACGAGTCCGTCGACCTGCACGAAGTAGGAAAGGAAGGCGATGAAGCCGACGGCGCCAAGGAGTCGAAGAAAGAACCACCGCGCGATGCCCCAGGTCGACTCATACTGCGTCGTCCACAGGTCGTTGACGTTCTTCACGACGTTCTCCATCGGGGAAATGCGTTCGTGCAACCTCAGAGAAACCAGCGCGTCAGCTTCGAGGCGAGGACGCGGTGGTTGGCCACGCGCCGATAGCCCCACTCGCTGACGGCGGCGAAGCCGGGCGTTTTCTCGTATAAATTCAGCAACTTGCTGCCGCCGGGCTTCTTGTCGAGTGCGAGGTAGATGGCTGCCGCGCCTCGGTAGACGCGGCCGTCGGTGTCGATGAGGTGGACCGACTGGGCGAAGTCATCTGCGCTGAACTCGTCGAAGCGGTCGTGGACCGCTTGGTAGGTCACAAAGCGCACGCGATCGCCGACCTCGTCGACCAGGCGCAGCACCGAGCGCTTGCAGAAGCCGCAATCGCCGTCCCAGATGAGCGTGGGCCGGTCGACTTGGTATGGGTCGAAGCCTTCGTGGTCGTTGATGTTGGTTGGCATGGCGGCCCAGGTTGATGGAAGACCCTCTATTTAGGGCGCCTGAACTGCGGCGCGAACTACAATTTGGGTTAGGGTTTTTGGAGCATATCGAGTTGTTGAGGTCTCGATCGCTTATCACAATTCAGTCACCAGGAGCCGGGAAGCAAGCGAGCGGCTGATCGCGGCGTGCTCGCCGTCGATGTCGAGGAACATCTGGCCGTCGAAGGAGAGAATCTCGACGACCGCGAAGGTCTCGCTGGGGGTCAGGCCGATCTTGTCGAGGTAGCGCAGCACTTCGGGCTCCTGGTCGAGCACGCGCTCGACTCGGTATTGCGAGCCGGGGATGGCGTCGCTCAGAGGCATCGCCTCGGGGCGGTGAATCTCGCCTTCGGCCGACGGGATGGGGTCGCCGTGGGGGTCGAATTTCGGGTGTCCCAAAAAGTCGTCGATGCGCGAGACGAGCTTCTCGCTGACCGAATGCTCGAGGCGCTCGGCCTCGTCGTGGACCTCGTCCCAGCCGTAGCCGAGCGTGTGGACCAGGAAGACCTCGATGAGCCGGTGGTTTCGGATGACTCGGAGCGCGGCCTTGATGCCCGTCTCGGTCAGCCGCACGCCGCGGTAGGGCCGGTAGTCGACCAAGCCCTCCTCGGCCAGCGACTTGAGCATGCTGGTCACCGAAGGCAGCGAGATGTCGAGCTGCTCGGCCATCTCCTTGGTCTTGACGCGATCGTCGTGGTCGACGTCGCTCTGCAGGTGATAGACGGCCTTGAGGTAATTTTCGACAGATTGTGTCGGCATCGGGCTCGGACGGCTGATTGGACCGGAAACGGAGGAACACCCATAACAAGCATAGCCACCGGGGCGCAATTGCGGAAGGTGTGATGGCCCGCGTGGCGATATGTGTCGTTTGCGCTATGACGTCGCCCCCGGGCTCGCTCGGCCCCATACAGCGGGGCCTCGCTCGGCCGAGGCTACCATTGCCGCGCTTAACCACGCGCGGCGGCGCTCCCTTTGGTCGCGCTTGGTGGGATCAATACGTGCATCATCAAGCCATAGTTCTAGCGCGTGCGCTGCGCCAGGCGGCGCTGATGGCGCCGTGGCGCGGGGCGAAGAGGAACGCCAGCGCGTAGAGCACGCCGCCGACGACGACGATGGCGCCGGCGGTCGAGGCGTTGATCCAGATCGAGATGTACATGCCGGCGGCGCTCGACAGCAGCGCGTGGCCGACGGCGACCAGCATCATCGCCCATAGCCGGTCGGCCAGAAGGTGTGCGGTCGCCGCGGGGACGATGATCATCGCGATGGCGAGGATCGCGCCGACGGCCTCGAAGCTGGCGACCGTGGTCACCGAGATGGCGGTCATCAGGCCGTAGTGGACCGCGGCGACGGGCACGCCGATGCTGGTGGCCATGACCGGGTCGAAGCTGCTGACTGCCAGCCAGCGATAGAAGACGACCACCAGCAGGATGACCGCGGGCGCCACCGCGCCGAGCATCCACAGCGCGCGGTCGCTGATGCCCAGAACATTGCCGAAGAGCACGCATTGAGTGTCGATATGAGCGTCGTGAACGCTCGTCGATAATAAGATGACGCCGGCGGCAAAGAGCACCGTGAAGACGATGCCGATCGCCGCGTCCGAGCGCACGTTCGGGTTTTTGGCCAGGCCCTCGATGGCAAAGGCCGACAAAAGCCCCATGCCGGCGGCGCCGGCGAGCATGACCGGCCCGTCGAGCGAGCCGCTGATCAAAAATGCCACGACGATGCCAGGCAGTGCCACGTGGGCGAGCGCATCGGCCAAGAGGCTCATGCGCCGCAGGTATAAAAAGACGCCCAGCAGCGCCAGCGGCACCGCCGAGAGCGCCGAGGCGAGCATGCCTCGCCACATCCAATCTCCCCACGACCATGGTTCGATCAGCAGATCAAACATCGTCCCCTTCCTCCTCTTCGTCACTCTCCTCGAGCGCATCCCAGTCAAGCTCGAGCTTGTCACCTCGCTTGGGCTTTCGCTCGCGCCCCAGCAGACGACAGAAGAGTTCTACAACGCCCTCAACCATCACTTCGAGGAAGATATAAGCGAGCATCCTGAAGATAATTTCGCCGAAAAAGAGGGGAATCATATTCAAGTGGGCTCTTCGCTGAGGGGTTTGTCAAAGCTAGAGAGTTGTGACCAGATCGCGCGTCGAAGCAGCCCGCGCGGGCCGAAGACGAGCGCGATAACAAAGAGCGTGCCGGCGACGAGCACCATCGCGGGGCCGGTGGCGACGCCCTCCCACACATAGCTGCCGAACGCGCCGACAGCCCCCGACACAAGCCCCAAAAACCCGGAGATCACCAATACGCGCGGCAGCCTCGCCGACAAGAATAGCGCCGCAGACGGCGGGATGATGAGCATCGCCGAGACCAGCACGACCCCGACGGCCTGGATGGAGACGACTACGGCCAGGGCGAGCGCCGCCAGAAGTCCATAATGGACGAGCCCCGTCGGCACCCCGATGGAGCGGGCAAAGGTCGGGTCGAAGACGGTGATCGTCAGCGCGCGGTAGGCCAGCGCGACGCCAACGAGCAACACGGCGGCGACCGCCGCGAGCAACCACAGTTGCTCGCGGGAGACGCCGGCGGCGTTTCCGAAGAGAAACGACTGCAGCCCCGATTGGGCCGCCGTCGGTGAGTTCTGGATATAGGAGAGCATGACGATGCCGATGCCGAAAAACACCGACAGCACCACGCCGATGGCAGCGTCGGGCCTGGAGCGCCGTCCGCGGGATAAAAAGCCGACGAGCAACGCGGCGAGAAAGCCCGCGGCGAGCGCGCCGGCGAGCATCGGGCCGACATCTTTGGCCCCGACGACCAAAAAGGCCGCGCAGACACCGGGAAGCGTCGCGTGACCGGTGGCGTCGCCGAGCAGCGACATGCCGCGGAGCACCAAAAACGCCCCGACGACCGCGCAGAGGGCGCCGACGAGCATCGACGACAAGAGCGCGTTGATCGCGAACTCGTATTCGAAGCCGAAGAACTCGACTGCGCGTGTTGTGAATTGGCTGGCGAGAACCTGCATGAATTAGCCTATTCGTCTTTACTACCCGGCGAGCACTGCGACATTGCCCTGATCGAGCACCGCCAGTCGGCCGCCGTAGGTCTCCTGGAGGAGCTCTTCGGTAAATACTTCGGAGGTGGCTCCGAAGGCGATGAGGTCGCAGTTGAGCAGCAAGACCTGGTCGAAATAGTCGCGCACAGTGGACAGATCGTGATGGACGACCATCACCGCCCTGCCCTCGTCGCGAAGGTTGCGAAGTACGTCGACGATGGCGCTCTCGGTGGCCGCGTCCACGCCCACGAACGGCTCGTCGAGCAGGTAGACGTCGCCCTGTTGGGCCAGCGCGCGCGCCAAGAAGACCCGTTGTTGCTGGCCGCCCGAAAGCTCACCGATTTGGCGGTCGGCGAGGTCGGTGATGCCGACCATCTCGAGCGACTCATCGATGAGGCGGCGGTCCTTTTTGGAGAAGCGGCCGAGTAAGCCCACATGGCCGTAGCGGCCCTGGACCACCACGTCGCGAACGGTCACCGGAAAATCCCAGTCGACCGCGCCGCGCTGGGGCACATAGGTGATGCGGCGGGTGGCGGCCTTGCCGGTGTCGCCAAAGACCGAAATCTGGCCGGCGTCGGGCGTATGCGCGCCGACCATCGCCTTGATCATCGTCGACTTACCCGCCCCGTTGGGTCCGACCACGCCCACGAGGTCGCCAGCGCCGACGGAGAAGCCGACATCTTTGACGACCGGGCCGCGGTCATAGGAGACGGTCAGATTTTGGACGTCGAGCGCGCGTTCCATCAGCTCTTGTCCGGGCTAAAAGGGGTGTGTTGACCACCGAGCGCTTCGGTAACCATGCGAACGTTCTCGACGACGGTGGCGGTAAATGTGCCCGCCGGCCCATCGGAGGCGCCGATGCTATCCGAATACAGCGGGCCTGCGACCTCGGCGCCGGTCTCTTTCGCGACTTGCTTGATGAGCGCCGGGTTGACCGACGTCTCGACGAAGACCGCCGGGGCGTTGCGCTCGCGCACCAGCTCGATGATATTGGCCACGTCGCGCTGGCTGGCATCCTCGTCGGTGCTGACGCCCTGGATACCGACCACGTCGATCTCATAGGCACGCCCGAAATAATTGAACGCGTCGTGACTGGTCACCAGCACGCGCTGGTCGCGCGGGATGGTCTCCAATTCGTCTCGGATCCATTGGTCGAGATGGTCGAGTTCGGCCAGGTGCTCCTCGAGGCGGGCCTGAATCTGGCGGCCCTCCTCGGTCTCGGCGCCGACGAGCTCGACGAGCGCATCGCCCACATTATTGGCTGCGATCTTCCACGCGGCGATCTCGAACCAGAAGTGCGGGTCGACGCCGCCCTTAAAACCCTCCATCCGGATCGGCTGAATGCCGTCGCTGGCCACCACGCTGGGCCGCGTACCGCCGGCGTTGTCGAGCAAATCGTCGATCCAGCCCTCCAGCTTCAGGCCGCTCTTGATGACCAGGTCGCTCTGGGCCACCAGCCGCGCGTCAGCCGGCGTCGGTTGATAGAGGTGTGGATCCCCGCCCGGGCTCATGATCCCCTCGACGCGCACCTGCTCGCCGCCGATTTGCTCGCCAAGATCGGCGAGCATCGTCGTCGTCGCCACCACCACCGGGCGGTCGTCGGCGGCCTCGGCCGGTTTTCGATCACAGCCGGCGATAGCCAACGGGACCAACAGCGCGAAGATGCCGCAGAGTTTGTATAGCTTCTTCATGGTTCTTCCTGAGCCTTAACTCAAGATTTTGTTAAGGCGTTCGCACAAAATGTTTAGGCAAGGCTAAACCTAGTCCGTTCTATACGAATGTCAAGCTGCGGCGGCGGATTCGTACCCGATCGGCCCGTGATGTTGTTCCGTGCGGGATCCAAACCATAGCTGCGGGTAAGCCGACATCGGTCGCGCCCTCGGGCGGGACCGATGTGGCGCACCCGCAGAGAG
>JBKGZI010000131.1:0-13263 GCA_046545675.1 Persicimonas sp. | reverse complement strand
GGCTCGGGTTCTCCAGCCGGCTCGGGCTCTCCAGCCGGCTCGGGCGCAGACTCCTCGGCAGCTTCTTTCTCTTCGGCCTCATCCGCCAACGCGAGTGTAGCCGTACGAGGTGCAACCTCTCCGTCGGCGCCTGCCACCGGTGCTTGAGCATTTTCTCGCTGCGACGGCTGCGGCGACGGCTGTGGAGATGGCAGGCTGCGCTCGTGATGCAGCGCGGTCAGCCCCTCGATAACCGCAGCCGTCCACGTCTCGCTGGAGAGCATGTGGCGCAGCTCGTCGAGTGTCTCGATGGATGGATGGGCGGGCAGTTCGCCCACGGGCCTGCGCTCGATGCCCACGAGTACGAGGTCGACGTCTTCGACCCGAACGCCGTCGTCGGGCGGCGAGAGCCGAATGGCCAGGGCCATATCCATGGCGCTGGCGATCCCGCCCATTGGATGCGCCTGCCGGTTGATGACGTCCGGAAGCGGCACGCGCACGCCCTCCTGAATCAGGATGGAGACCGCGTCGTGTAGCTGCTCGGAGGTGCGACCCGCTTCGAGCAGCCCGGCGCGCTGCGACAAGACCACCGAGTCGTCATACGTGCCCACGACGAAGAAGATGTCGGTCTCGGGCACCATCTCGCGGGCCATGCCCAAATATTCGACGATGAGCGCACGACGCCCCTCGGGCTTCGAGACTACCGAATAATCCGAGGTCGCCGGGCCGTGGAAGCAGTGCAGCACATCGCCGAACCAGACCAGGCCGACGATGACCGCGGCGAACCACCTCCAACGATTCTCTTCGAAGGAGATCGGCGCGAGATACCAGGCGACCAGCGCCAGGAAGAGCGCCAAGACGAGGATCCAGGCCAGATAGCCGCTGCCCTCCCCCAACGTGCTGCCCGGGCCCTCACCCTCGACGCTGGCCAAGAACACCTCGTAGACCACGAAGAGCCCGGCCAGGAGGGCTGCCACGTGGACGGCCTGCTCGGCGTTGTGGAAATACCCGCCGAATAACAGCGCGACGAGCACCCCGGCGGCGCTCCCTCCCAACAACAAGGCGAACCAGCCGCTCTGCGTGCCGTAGCCCTCGCCGATATTGCGCGCGAAGAAGGCAAACGGCCGCACCAGCGCGAATCCGGCGACGACCGCTGCGATAAGCCCGTAATCAGACAGCATCCACTGATACTGCACGGCGAGCAGCGCGATCCAGGAGAAGGCGAGCGTCTCGAAGCTGACCGCGACGATGGCGCCCGGCTCGAGCTCACGGGAGCGAAACGCCCACAGGCCCAACAAAAAGAGCGTGGCCATGCCCAGCGCGCCCATGACGCCATAGGGCGCTGCGCTGGGCGGAATCGCCATCTCGCCGGAGAAGACCGCGTTTTTTCGCTCGAAGACCAGCAGCGCTTCGGGCCGGCTGGACACGATGCTTCGGACCGCTTCGGGCCCCACCTTGGTTTGCAGCGCGCGGCCGTCGAGTTCGACGAGGCGATCGCTCGGCTCGACGCCCGGGGGCAGCGCGGTCGGGTCCTCGATCTCACCTTGGAGCGCGATGGGGAAACGATGCAGCGGGCGGACCAATTGATAGCTGATCGTGCGCTGGGTCGGCTCATCGGCTTGGGGCGACTCATCCCCGCCGCCATTGGCAGCGGCGACGGCGGGATCTTCCCGCTCTGCGTCGATTTGCTCGGGCAGGCTCTGCAGCACAGTGCGAATATCGCGCAGATCCTCGACCGACTGGTTTTGCACCGCCACGATGCGGTCCCCACGCTTGAACTCTTGGTGCTCGGCGCCGCTGTCGCGGTCGATGGACACCGAGCGCACGCTCAGGTCGGGCCCGAATTGGACGCCCAGGTCAGGGAGGCCGTCGAGCTGCAGGTAACCGAAGACGAGGCTGCCCAGGGAGAGCAACAACGCGCCAACCCACAGCAACAAGGTAGTCGGAGAGCTAGAATTCATCGAGACTTCACTGCACAACGAGGACAAAGCGGCGGGACGCCGCGACGATATGATCACGTTTTAGGCCACCGACGCAGCTTTGTCGACCTTTACGATTCCTCAAGTTCTAAAAAGACTTATCTCTGCACATCGTCGACCCGATAAAGATGAAATGAATGGACCGTCTGCTATAGTTGGTTTAGAATTAGAGAGTAGACCCACTTGATCCACAAGATGAATCTGCAAAAGAGACGCCACCATGCGCTGCTTGGATACGTTGAAGTATCTCGTTTCAGGCACCCTGCTGCTAGCCATGTCCTGCTCGACGAGCCCGGAGTTGATGAGTCGGCAAGAGGCACGGCAGCCCGCCGTCGAGCACCACACGGCCGCCGATCGCGGCGACGACCAGCCGGCGCCGGAGATTCGCGCCGTCGAGCGCGAGCCGAAGATCGACCTGCAGCCGGTCAAGCACGCCGCCTCGAGCGCCATGGAAGCCGCGGTCGACGCCGCCGGTGAGCGGGTCGTCGGCTGGTGGCAGCCGCTGCCCGACCAGCCCAGCTATACCGAATTGCTCGATCCGCAGCGCACTTTCTCCCACTCGTTGTCGCTGGGAACCGTCGGCACCGGCCAACTGGTCAACGCCGCTCGAATACCTCACGACGGCGAGCATTACTCGGTCATCGAGCGTCACCGGGCCCGCAACACCCAATATGGCTCCGAGGCGCTCATCGACGCCATCGTGGACTCGGCAAAGAGCGTCGCCGAGCGTTTTCCGGGCTCGACGCTTCGAGTCGGCAATCTGAGCCGCAAAGGCGGCGGCGACATCCCCTGGAGCAGCTCGCATAACTCCGGGCGCGACGCCGATCTGGCCTTTTACGTCAAACGCAAGGAGGACGGCGAGCGGGTGCCCGCCCCCGGTCTGTTGTCCTTTGACGCCGACGGCCAGGCCACCGGCCGCCCCGACCTGGTCTTCGACACCGAGCGCAACTGGCAGCTCGCCCGGGCGCTGCTGACCCACGAGCAGGTCAATATTCAGTGGCTATTCGTGAGCAACGGCCTCAAACATCTGATGCTCGAGCACGCCCGCCGCATCGGCGAGGACGAGCAACTCCTCGCCCGCGCCGAGAAGGTGCTCCACCAGCCCACGGATGCAGCCCCGCACAATGATCACTTTCACCTGCGCATCACCTGCCCGCCGGCCGACCGCCTGGAGGGCTGCCTGGACTTCGGGCCGCGCTGGGACTGGGTCGACTGGCATTATGAGAAGCTCCTGGCCCGCTCGGTCGAGCTGGGGCGCGCGCTCCGTGAGGACGACGAGGAGATGCGCGTTCGGGCGCTGGACTTCCTGGAGCGTATTCGCTCGCCGTTTGCCCCGGAGTTGGCGCTGGCCGCCGCCCTCGAAGAGGACAGCGAGAAGGTGCGCCGACGTGCCCTAAAAGTCGCCGCCGACGTGCCGTATTGGTCTGGTGCAGCAGTGGGCGCCGCGCTTCGTTTCGTCGAGCGCGACGAGTTTAGCCTCGACGAGAAGGCCTACGCCTATCGCGTGCTCAGAAAGAGCGCGGACAGCCTGGCCGTCGAGCCCCTCGAGCGCCGTCTGGTCGACGAGCGCGTCGGCGAAGACGAGCGCGTTCACGTGGCTCGCGCGCTCGTCCATTTGATGGAGCCGGAGCTGGTGCCGTTTTTGATGGAACAATTGGCCGAGCAGCCCGCCGCCGTGCGCGCCCAATTGGCAGTCACGCTTCGGAGGGTGACCAACCACAGCGAGGGGCTGGACTGGTCGGAAGCCAGCGCCGAGCAACGCCAAGAGACGCTGACGCGCTGGCAGAATTGGTGGGAGGAGCGTCGCGACCGAAGCCGCGACCAGTGGCTCGAGGAGGGCTTCGCGGCCAATGGCTGCGACGAGGATGACATCTTCGCCGCCGCCGCCGCAGGCGAGCTGATCCCGATGCTTCGCAGCGACCAGGATCACGTCGCCTACAACGCCAACCGGCTGCTCTCACGCATCACCGGGCGCTGGTCGCCGCTGGAGGCGTGGAGCAACGCGCGACTGCACAAATATTGGTCGAAGTGGTGGAAGCGAAACCACCAAGACATGCTCGTGTCGCGTTGATCGCAATTGACTGACAGCTGACTACTCGAGGTTCTTGTTGCGCTTCAGGCGCCCCATGACCTTTTCGTACTCGACTTCCCACTCGCGGCTGCCCTCTTCGAGGTTCTTGATCTTGTCGCGCGCCTCTTCGTCGAGCTCTTCCTGAACCGTCATATACTCTTCGAGGATCGGCTTGATCTTCTTTCGAAGCGTGCGGTCGGCCGAGAAGACCTCGTTGACGAAGTGGGAGTGAAAGAAGATGTCGATGAGCTGGTCGATGATATAGCCCATCGGGTCTTCGAAGAGGTCGACGCCCTTTTGGCGGGCCAGCTTCGAGCGGTGGCGACCAAAGCTGCCGCCTTCTGCGGACTGGATATCGCGGGCTTGCTTGCTCAACTCGCGGTCCAGGCGGATATATTCTTTGAGCACCGACTGGATATCCATCTCCACTTCGCTGACATTGGCCGGCTCGACCTCCAGGTCTCCTTCGTCCGTCAGTGTCTTGGCGATCTCGTGGGCGACCAGGTTGACTTGTCCCTTATAAAGTCGCATCTATACCTCCATCTCTAGGCTTTTGGGCGGTTCGTTCACGGCAGTTTTTGACAGTTATCGACACTGAAGGCAAGCCGAATCTCCCTCAGGACCCCAAAACAACCCAGAGAAGCGCTGCCTTTCGGACGCCGCAATTTCGTTTGAATAACTTTGGATTCTGCGAGTCCAACTTGTCGACGATGCCGATAGAACACCGCGCGGCCTGCCCGTAGGCTGCGCCGTATCAATGCGATAGACTTCAATTGTGATAGGCTCATGATGGATGCCCATCCCGCCAGGAGAGACGCAATGGCTGCCACGACAAATACTGCCGCATGTCTGACTCGCTACTCGATCCGTATGACCAGCCGTCTGTTGTGCCTCATCGGGCTCGCAGCATTGGTCGTGTCGGCCGGCTGCTCCGGTTGCGACGACAACACCAATAAACCGGGCAACAACCAGGTCGGCGACCACTGTTCCGCCGACGACGAGTGCGGCGACGACCAGGTCTGCCGCGACGAGACCTGCGTGTTGACCTGTGCGAGCGACGGGGAGTGCGCAGAAGGAGATGTCTGCACCGCCGGGCGGTATTGCTGGCCGGAGCCTGGCGCCGGCCAGTGCGAGGTCAACGCCGATTGCCTGTCTCGAAGCTGCGACGACGGCCAATGTGAGCCGCCGGTGCGCTGCGAAGAGGACTCCGACTGCTTCGAGGAGCAATTCTGCAGCGTCGACGGGGCCTGCGTACCCAAATGCCAGGGCAATACGGGATGCGGCGTCGATGAAGTCTGCCACGAGGGCCGATGCGTGGTCGGAGGCGAGTGCACCGAGGACGCAGATTGCGGCCCGGGGGGCATCTGCGACGACGGCAGTTGCCGAGTCGCCTGTCAGTATGACACCGACTGCGGCCGCGACGCGGCCTGCTTCGACGGCAACTGCTCGGCCGGATGTGTCGAAGACAGCGAATGCCCCGACGGCCTTTGCTGGCGCGGAGTGTGCACCGAAGCGTCGCCCCACGACCCGACTCGCCCGGCCCCCGCGGACCCCGATGATACGCCGGGCGACTCCAATAACGACACATCCGACGCCGGTGACGTCGGCGGCGACGTGCCCGGCGAGGACGCCCAGCCCAATACCAACCCCGACCGCGACGACGCGCCCCAATGCACCGCCAACGGAGACTGCGCCGACAGCGAGCGCTGCGAAGACGGCCACTGCGTGACCGACGAGTTTTGCCAGGCCGACGCTGATTGCACCGCCGGCAGCTACTGCGACCGCGGCCAGTGTCGGCTCGGGTGCACCGAAGACACACAATGCCGCAGCGGCGAGGTCTGCTCTGACGACGCGCGCTGCGTATCCGGGGACGGCTCGACCGACGATCTGTCGTGCACGGCCTCCGCAGATTGTGAGCCCTGTGAGCGATGCGTCGATGGTAGCTGCCAGATCATCGACAAGATCTGCGTGACCGACGCCCAATGCGGCCTCGAGAAGAGCTGCGAGGAGGGCTTCTGCCACTACGAATGTGAGGGCGACTCCGATTGCCCCTACAGCCAGACCTGCCAGCAAGGCGTCTGTGAGACCGACCCCAACCCCGCCCAGGCCTGCTCGAGCAGCGTCGACTGCGCCAGCGGCGAGTCCTGCATCGACGGCTTTTGCTTCGGCGCCTGCAGCGCCGACGCCGATTGCGGCGACCAGATGATGTGCGACCACGGCGTGTGCCGACCCGACTACCGACCCGGACACGAGTGCAACGACAACAGCTACTGCGGCAGCGACTCCTCGTGCGTCAACGGCTACTGCACCGTGGATTGCTGGGACGGCAGCGACTGCCTCTCGGGCACCTGTGGGACGGGCGGGTTTTGCACGAGGTAGCGTCTCGGGATGAGCGGACGGGTCGCCCACAGAGGCCACCACCACATCAAAACTTGCGCCCTCCCCACCTCGTACGGTATCTGTGAGGCAGCCCGTTTTGCTCATCAGGCATGATCGATCATGAAGCACGCCGGACCCAAAATGCGACCGCTCATCGCGGCCCTGGCAGCCGCTGCGCTCATGGGCGCGACACTTTTCGTGCCGTCGACGGCACGCGCGGACCTCTATAAATACGAGGCACCCGACGGAAGCGTGCTCATCACGACCGAGAAGAAGTCCGGCTACAAGCTCCTCGAGGTCATCTCGGAGGGCGCGAGCAACAAGAAGTCATCGACCAAGTCGAGCAAGTCGAGCAAGTCGACAGCCAAGAAGAGCAGCAGCGCCTCGAAGCCAAAGCCGAGCAAGGCCGCCAGGAAACGCACCAATCGCAAGGGCGAGGACGCCTTCGACGATATCATCGCCGAGGCCTCCGAGGCCTACGATGTGCCCTTTGGCTTTATCAAGGCGGTCATCCGGGTGGAGAGCGCGTTCCGACCAGACGCGCTCAGCCACGCCGGCGCCCAGGGCCTGATGCAGTTGATGCCGCGCACCGCAGATAGCCTCAACGTGACCGACCCCTTCGACCCGCGCCAGAACATCTTCGGGGGCGCGAAGTTTCTTCGCATCCTCACCGACCGCTACGACGGCGACATCAACCTCATCTTGGCGGCCTATAACGCCGGCGATGCCGCCGTCGTCCGCTATGAGGGCATCCCCTACCCGCAGACTCGCGATTACGTCGCCTCGGTCTTCTATTGGTATAAAGTCTACGAGAAATCTCAGGAGCCCAAGTGAGCGCGGCGACCATTCGCGAGGACATCTTCAACCTGCCCAATATGCTGACGCTCTTCCGGATCTTGCTGATCCCGGTGGCGTCGCTTTTCATCTTTTATGGAGATCCTGTCTCGGGGCTGATCGCGGTCATTCTCTTCGCCGTGGCGGGCGTCACCGATTGGCTCGACGGTTACCTGGCCAGAAAACGCAATCTGGTGAGCCTGACGGGCAAATTCCTCGACCCGCTGGCCGACAAGCTGCTGGTCATGGCCGTGCTGTTGATGTTGCTGCCGCTCGGGCGCATCTCCCCCTGGCTGGTGCTGATTATTCTGTCGCGTGAATTCGCGGTGATGGGGCTGCGCAGCATCGCCGCCAGCGAGGGGTTCATCATTGCCGCCGGCCAAGGCGGTAAATTCAAGACCGCCTTTCAGATGATCGGGCTGCTGGGCTTGATCATCCACTACGAGTATATCGTCGATTACGGGTTCACCGAGATCCGGATCAACTTCCACAACCTCGGGTTGTGGCTGGTGATCATCTCGGTCATCTTCAGCCTGCAAAGCGCGTTCGAATATTTTCGCGGCTTTCTGGAGGCGGTCGAGTCGATGCAGACCCAAGACGAGCCACCCCAGTCTGATTCGTAAGACCTGCGTCAGCTCTCAATGAGCGGCCAACCCGCGCCGCCCTTTTGCCTGCGTCAAAATCTGCATGCCCGACTGACCCGGCTTCATAAAGTCGACCGGAACGCCCAGCGAACGCAGGTGACCGGCGATCTTGAGCCGCTCCTCGCGCTCACGCGTGGAGAACAACTCCCGCGAGATGCGGTAGCGCTCCGAGCCGTCGTCGTCGTCTTCATAATAGGCCGGCGTAAACGGCGCGAAGACGCGCAGCGAGTGGCCCTGGTGCTGGGCCAGACGAATCGAGCGGGTGACCAGCTCGGTATTCATCACCCCGCAAAGATCCGAGATAATCACGACCCACTGGCTCTCGTGGGCGGTCGCCACGATGCGCTCGATGGCCTGTTGCAGGCCGCGCTCCTTGAGCCCCAGACGCGCCTCGACCCGATAGGGAAGCTCGAGGCCGCGCAATTGGGCGAAGCGTCGCAAACTGGAGGTCTCCTCCTCGATGATGCCCTGGTGGAGCAGCGGGGAGTCGAACTGGGACTCCTGCGACGCCAAGGTGCTCTCAATCCAGCGATTCAGCAGCTCGAGGTTGACCCCGGAATCCGGATCGACTTTGTCACCGCGACGAAAATCGAGGCGCTCCTGGACGACAAGATAGTCGCAGACCTTCTGGGCCAGCTCGATATCACTCCACTCGGTAAGCTCCTCGTCGACCACCGAGTTGACGCCGACCAGGTGCTGCAAAATGCGGGTGATCTGCGACGGCGAGACCGTCGGGGCGATGTGGCCGTACAACTTCTCGTCGAAGGTCATCAGCCCGACGCGGTCGCGCGCGCTGAGCACGCTGCTGGCGATCTCGGTGGCCGTCTCGATGCCGTGCTCGAGCTTCTGGCCCTGCCATTGGCCGCCGCGCATCGAGGTGGAGATGTCCAGCAGCAGGTACATGCTCAGGGTGACCTCGCGCTCGAAGTCGCGCGAGATGAGTCGACGGTTTCGGGCAGTGGTCTTCCAGGCGATGTGTCGAAGCGGGTCGCCGGGCTGATAGTCGCGGAGCTCGCGCACCACGCTGCCCGAGCCGATGTGGCGGACCATATGCTTGCCGCCGTGTTGGAGGGCGAACGCTCCTAGATTGCGCGCGCGCCCGTTCTGAGCGCCTCGGCTGGCCGAGCGCGGCAGGCATTCGAAGGCGTGCGGGCACGGAAGATAGTCGCGCGCCTCGAGCAGGCCCAGCGGATCGCGAAGCGCCACGTCGAAGCCGTGGAGCATCCACCGGCCGATGCGCGAGCCGGTCACCCGCATCGCCATCGACCCTTTGGACTGGGTGGGCAAATGAAAGTCGCTATCGGATTTGTCGAAGTCGAGGGTGTCTGAGCCGAATGGCTCGACGCCCAACCCATAGAGCGGAAGCCAGGCGTTGTTGCGCACGAAGATGTCGAGCTCGAGCGATCTTCCCACCACCATCGTGGTCGAGCGGCCCGTGGAGTCGGCCTCACTTCCCACCGACAACGTCACGAAGCGTCGGTCGAGCGCGAGCGCGGCGACCACGCAGATCAGAAAGGACACGCTGAGCAGCGCCACCTGCACCTGCCCCATCATCAATAAGAGTGGCTGCTCGAAGACTGCGCCGGCGGCGATAAAGACCAGCGAGCAGATAAAAACCCATACACCGCGGGTTGTCAGGTGGGGATTCAAACCTGGACGGCCTTATTTGGAGTAGGAGACCCGGTCGAGCGCCTGGCGCACAATCGCGAGTGAGTCCATGCCGCTGAGGTGCGCCTCGGGCAACAAGAGCACCCGGTGCGAGAGCACCTGCGGGGCGAGCATCTGGACGTCGTCGGGGATGACGTAGCTGCGGCCTCTGACCACCGCGCGCGCCTTCGAGCCCTGCAACAGCGCCAGCGCTGCGCGCGGCGAGGCGCCCAGGGCGGTCTGATCGTGATCCCGGGTAAACGTAGCCAGCGCCACGATATAGCGGATGAGCTCGTCGGAGATATGCACCGCCTCGACGGCGTTGCGAAGCTTCTCGATATCTTCGGCGTTCAGGATCGCCTCGACCGGCTCCGGGGCGCTCTGGTGGGTCTTCATGACCCGGAACTCCTGGTCGGGCGTCGGATAGCCGATCGTGATCTTGAGCAAAAAGCGATCGAGCTGGGCCTCGGGAAGCGCGTAGACGCCCTCCTGCTCGACCGGGTTCTGGGTGGCGAGCACCAAAAACGGCGAGTCGAGCCGGTGGGTGGTCCCGTCGATGGTCACCTGGCGCTCCTGCATCGCCTCGAGCAGGGCCGACTGCGTCTTGGCCGGGGCGCGGTTGATCTCGTCGCCGAGTACGATATTGGCAAAGATCGGGCCCCGACGCAGCAGAAATTCGTTGGTCTGCAGGTTGGGTACATACGTGCCCGTGATATCCGACGGCAGCAGATCCGGGGTGAATTGGATGCGGCTGAAGTCGGCGTCGAGCGTGCGCGAAAAAGCGCGCACCAGGGTCGTCTTTGCCACCCCGGGCACGCCCTCGAGCAGAATATGGCCGCGGGCGAATAAGGCGATGAGCAGCGCCTCGATGGTGCGCTCGGGGCCGATGAAGATGCGCGCGACCTCCGCCTTGAGCTGTTCGATCGCCTCGGCGTAGCGGTCTACGGTATCTTGCAACTCGTCGGCCTCGGGGGCCGATGATCCGTCCTCCGGGTCAGACCAAGCTGCGGGTACGTCGTTCATACTCCTCCTCGAGTCCCATCATCTGCAAAATGCGGCGCGTGCGCCGGTATATGTTTATCAGGTCGCGCTCGCTAAAGTAAGCATCGCTGTCCAGGAAGACGCGGTGCCGAGTTGGTATTCTAGCATAGGACGCCAGCAGGTCGACGACCTCCGCCTCGATACGCTCTGCTTCACCTGGAGCGTGGCCCGTGAGGTGTTTGCGGGCGAAGATCTCGCCGAGCTTTTGGACACCGGGCCGCGCGTCACTGGCGGCCTGCCAGCACCCTAAATCGCTCAGAAACAGCTCCTCGAAGACCTCCTTGAGGATCGCCAGGGGCAAGGCGTAATTGGTGTCCCGACCTCCGCTGCCGAAACGCGACAGATTCCAATCGAACTCGCTCTGCGGCTCGGGCACGTCGCTGGTCGTGCCGGCGATATATCGGCTGTAAGGGCGCGAGGGCCGCAGCCGAAAAATCGCCGCCAGGTACAGCGCGAGACCTGCTGAAAGTAAAATCCCCAGATAATACAGCAAGCGCGCCGCGGGCATCTCTTCCATAAAATCACTGATGATATCGTTGAGCGCCTCGATCTGCCCGGAGAATTCATCGCTGCCGTCGTCGGGGTCTTTGGACTCGTAGCGGCCATATTGCTCGAAATCTCGAACGACGAGGCGCACGCTACAGGGCTGACGGGAGGCGCAGAGATAAGCGAGCGCATTTTGGGCCAACAGCCCGTTGTCCGCCACGCTCAGCATATGGTTGATGAGCAGGCTCGCGTCGGCAAATAGCAACACCTTGCCGTCGCCGAGGTTCATATCGTAGACGAGCCCGCCGCCGTCGACATACGAGACCACCGGCCCGCCGACGTTGAGCAGGACGGCCGGGTGGTTGGCCACCAGCGTATCGACGCCGCTGAGCAACGGGTGGCGCCCGTCGGGCTCGAAGATCGGCAGAGCGCGATTCTCTTGGACGAAGTGGTCGTGGGGAAGACTGTCCGTCTCGACGTTGACCCGGGTGACATCGAGGCGATCCAAAAACGGCGTGCTCGCCCCGAAGTCGTCGGCGATGAGCATATGGCCGCCGTCGACGACGTAATTCGCGGCGTTGGCGATCTCGAGCCCGCTCTGCGGGTACACGAAGATGAGCACCTCGTCGGGGCTCTGCTCGTGCCAGTCGATCTGGTCGGCGACGACCAAGTCGATGTCCATCTCCTCGGCCATCGACACAAAATCCGACAGCCCGGTCCAACCCGCGTCGGTCGGCTCGAAATCCCGAGCGGCCTGCCCCAAGCCCGGTGAGGTCGCCAGTAGGCCGAAGGCGCAAGTGAGTAGCCCGACGAGCGCACGAATAAGCGATTGCGAGTCACGTCTCACGAGGCATCCTCCTCTTCGAAGCGCTCGCGAAGGCGCACGGCGATATCGCGGGAGAGATGCCAGATCGACGCGTCGAAGACTCGCCCGCTGAAGTAGGTCTCCTCGACCAGATCGGTCATCATCGCGGCCAAGCCCTCGCCTGTGATCTCGTCGGGGGCATCCTCGAGCCGGCGGCGCAGCCCGCGCACGAACTCCCGGCGCGCGATGCTGTCCTCGCGCGGAGCGGCCTCCTCGGCCGAGCGCACCAGCGTGTCCTCGATCTGCCGCGGCGACAGCCGGCCCCACAGATCTTCGCCCTCGAGCATCTCGACCAGCGATTGGTAGAGCCGCCGAATCTTGAGCGGCACCGCCACCAGGTCCAGGCGCACATTGCTCAGCGTCCCCTCGTGGGGGATACGCAAGGAGAGGCGGCCGGGCATAAAGCCGACGGCGTCGATCTCGAGCAGATATTCTCCGGGCTCGAGCGCATCGAAGACGAAACCACCGCGGCGCCGCGTCCCGCCTGCGCTGCTCGTCTGAGTGCGAACCGGCTCGCCGGCCGTGCTCGACAGCACGAGCTCGGCCCCGCCCAGCGGCTGTGTCTTCCAGACATCCCAGACGAGCCCCGAGACGCGGTGCTTGTCGGGCTTGTCGTCGACCGCCTGGGCCTCGTCGAGCTGCTTGGGCACCAGACGCTCGGCCTCAGCGAAGGCATCTTCGCTGCGCGAGCGGCTCTGGCGCTTTCGGCGCCGGCGCTCGATCTGAGCTGCGATGACCGTCCACAGACGCTGCAAGACGAGCGCTACAGCCCCCAGAAGCCCCAGAAGCCCGAGCGCGTTTAGGATCCAACGCGAGGTGCGTCGATTCAGATCGACCGGCTCGGTCGACACCGACATCTCCGAGCCGCTCTCCGGGACGATCACCGTCTCCGCATGCCACACACCGTCCTCAAGGCTCTCGCCGGAGAAGAAAGCGCGGAATCGGCCCTGGGGATCGGTGGTCACATGCCGCTCGAAGGCTGCAGCCTCGTCGCGGCGTCGACTTGTCTGGCCGGTCTGATCGTGGTGGCTCTCTTCACTATTGTCGCCCTCGTCGTCGGCCGTAGCAGCCTCCTGCCCCTCTCGCCGAAGCCGCACGGTGACCCGAAGGTCCCCGACGGGTCCGAGCGCATCGCGCGCCACCCCTTCGACGGCGAGTCCGCGCTGCAACCTGTCGACGACCTGCTCGAAGCTGGCGTCGACCTCGAGGCTCTCACTCCAGCGTACCTCGACGCTCTCCTCGACCGGCTCGCGATGCTCGCTGCCGTCGATGCGAACCGTGACCTGGTTGTCACCCGGCTCGATCTCGTCGACGATGTCGAGCGTTCCACGGCCGAAT
>JBKGZI010000130.1:0-13392 GCA_046545675.1 Persicimonas sp. | reverse complement strand
GCTCGAGGGAGCCGACCAGAGCGATAAGGCCCGAGACATCTATCAGGAAGTCTTGGAGGCCCACCCCCAGACTCCATACCGAGACGAGATCGAGCGTCGCTTGGCTCTTCTATAATAGTGGGCGCGCCCGTAGAACGCTGAAGATATTTGCCGAAACTTTAGAGTATCTCTATTTGGTGGCTTGACCATGACGCACGGCTCGATGCAGTCGGCTCTTCTTACCTCATTGAGCGCGCTGGTGTTGAGCGTCGCGTTGGTCGGCTGCGCGCCCGCCGGCCCCCCCGACGAGGCGGGCTTGGGCGTGGAGCCCTTCGCCACCCGTCCCCACCTCAACATTCGCTGGCGTCAGTTGCTCAATCCCAGCGAGACCTTCGAGTATCGCCCGCGCGAGTATGCTCAGCCCCATTATCGGCCCCGCTCCGACGAGATGTTCGTGGGCACCGACGAGGGCACGATCTTCAAAGTGCGCGGCGGCGACGGAAAGCTTCTGTGGGAGAAGCAGCTCGACGGCTCGATTCATGCCGAACCGGTCTTTGGTGACGGTCGCGTCTATGTAGGCACGCTCGACGGACATTTTTACGCCCTCGACGAGGGCTCCGGCGAGATCATCTGGCACAACGAGAACGGCGCGGCGATCGAGGCACAAGCTGCTTTTGCAGAGGGTCGAGTCTTCTACTCGACCACCGACAACGTGCTCATCGCCGCTGACGCCGCGACCGGCAAGTCGCTGTGGGACCAGCGCCGAAGTGTGCCCGAATATTTCACTCTCAAGGGAACCTCCTATCCGGTCGCCGACGATGGGGTGGTCTACGCCGGCTTCGCCGACGGTGTGATGGCCGCCTTTCAATTGGACACCGGTGATGTGCTCTGGCGCAGCGACCTCAGCGGTGGAAAGACCGAGTTTATCGATGTCGACGTCGAACCCATCCTCGCCGGCTCGCGCATCTATTCTGCTTCGTACGACGGCGGCCTTTACGCCGTCGACCGCGACACCGGCGAGTATATCTGGCGGCGACCGATGGGTGGAGTCGCCGATGTCATCTACGGAGAAGACGAGCTTTATGTGGCCTCGGCAAGCGGCCGGGTCATGGAGGTCAACGCCGAGGATGGGGAGCCCAGTTGGAGCTTTCGCCTCGAGGAGCACACCCCGGTCGCGCTGACGGCGACACGGCTGTATGTCTTCGTCAGCAGCTCCAGTGGGCCGATCTACGTGCTCGACCGAGCCAGCGGCATGCCGCTCGTGACTTGGAATCCGTCGACCGGTTTCAACGCCAAGGTCGTGATCGGCCGCGAGCAGGCGTTCGCCTTCTCCAATAAAGGCTACCTCTACGGCCTCGACGTGGCGTACTGAAGAAAGTGAGATAGTGAGAAACTAAGAGAGTTAGAAACTGCAACTGCGCTCTCTCGACCCTTCTTACTCTCTCACTTTCTTACTCTCTCAGTGTCTTACTCTCTGCCTTTTCGTAATACACTAAATGTACGGGGATGCCCGACTCGATGACGTGGCGCTCGCGCGTGCTCCTGGGGAAGGGCTCGAGTGGGATGTCGAAGATGTCCATCGGGCAAAAATCGGGATGCGCGTCGATCGTCTCGCGCATATCATCGGCGAAGGTGCCGACGTCGGTGCGAATCCACAGCTTGCCGCCGGGCTGCATCTTGGCGGAGAGCAAGTCGAGAAATTCTGGCTGGATGACCCGGCGCTTGTGATGGCGCTTCTTCCACCACGGATCCGGGTAGAGCAAGAACAGCTCGTCGAGCTGGCCGTCGTCGATGACCACCGGTAGCACATGGTTGGCGTCGGCACGCAGCACGACGGCGTTGTCGACACCGGAGCGCTCCAGGCGGTCCTGAGCGGTCTGGGCGAGGCTGTTGGTCCACTCGATGCCCAGATAATAACGCTCGGGGTTGAGTTGTGCCAAATCGCGCAGAAAGCGGCCGCGGTTGGTGCCGATCTCCAAGCTGATACGATCCGGAAGAGGGTGCTCACGGGCGAATTTTCGCACGTGCGCGAGCTCTTCGGATTGATATTCTTCGGTATATTTGTCGAAGCGGTAGTCGAGGTTGGGCACGGGCGCGGTCGTGTTGTGAGGCAATGCGGATGACGCCAGAAGCTGGAGTCGAGCTGGTTAGAGCTCGACCTCCAGGCCGTCGCGGGCGACGACTGTATTGGCGAATAGTTTTTGCCCGCGCGCCTCGACTTCGTCAAGGGTATCGTCGGCGTTGCCCGGGTCGTGGTGGAAGAGCACCAGGTGCCCGACGCCGGCGGCTTCAGCCAGGCTGGTGGCGATTTCGACCGTCGAGTGGCCGTAGCCCTGGGTGGGCGCGGGTAGCGAGACGTAGCGCTCTTCGGTGTACATCGCGTCGTGGATGAGCATGTCGGCGCCACGGGCGAATTCGATGAGGCGGCGGTCGCCTTGGACGAATCCCTCGGTGTCGGTGGCATAGACCACCGTGTGGTCACCGTTACTCACACGATATAGGTTGACCCCGGACTTCGGGTGGTTGTACCCGCGCATGCACTCGATGGTCAGTTCGACCGCGTCTGCGTCGGGCTTTTGTGTGCAGCTCGGGTGGCGCGGCCGGCATTGTACCGGCTGCTGTTGGCCTTCGACAAAGTAGATGACATCGGCCTCACCAATGTCGGCCACCTGGGTGCGGGCCTGCATCTCATAGCGCGGCACCGGAAAGAACGGCGGCGATATAAACGCGTCGAGTGTGTCCTCGAAGGAGTCAAAGCGCATATTGCGCGGCCCCCAGATGGAAATACTCGCATCGGGCATATAAAGTGGCCCGAAGTAGGGAAGGCCGATGAGGTGGTCGAGATGGGCGTGGGTGATGAAAATATGCGAGCTGATCGGTTCGCCGGTGCTCACGTAGCGCTCGATAAGCTCGGTGCTGGCAGCCACCAGGCCGCTGCCCGCGTCGAGAATGATCTCTCGATCGCCGGCACGAACGGCCAAACACGAGGTCGCGCCGCCGAAGCGGACGTGGCTGGGGCCGGAGACAGGAATGCTGCCGCGACAACCATAGAACTTGACAGAAAAATTGGACGGCATTTGACTCGACACAACGTCATTTTGAGGAGCGATGCCACAGGGCGGCCGGCGATTGCGATCGCCGCGGTTTGCGGCTCGAGGCGGCTGGCCCACGTTGCACCTGATGCGTGCGGCGAATATAGCAGGCTCGTTTTCCGCACGTCAAGAAATACAGCCGGCGGCCGGCAGTGGGGAGGGCGGCGATCCCGATGAACCTCGACGCCTCTCAGTTTCCATCGCAGAGCGTACTCATCGGGGTGGGATTGCTCGTTGCCGCCGCCGTGGCCTTATGTGTCGGATGGATGCGGCGTGTACCGCTGTCCGATGTGACGGCGTTATTCGGCCTGAGCGTCGTCTCCGCCGCCGTTGGCAGTCGTCTATGTTGGGTGATGCTCGATCCGGCGGCTGGCTGGACGATGCTCCTCGAGCACCCGATGGCGATCGTCGACCTGTCTCGGGGCGGCCACAACTCGTTCGGGGCCCTCGGGGGGGCCGCGCTCGCTGTCGGCCTGTGGTATAAGGACCTGTGGCTTGAAGACGGGCGTCGAGGTGCTGCGTCGCGAGGCGTCGGCGCCACACGCGCGCTGTCTATGCTCGACGCGCTGGTGCCCGCCGGTCTGGCCGGCCTGTCGATGGCACGGCTCGGGTGTCTATTCGACGGTTGTGATTTCGGTAGGGCCACCGCGCTTGGGTGGGCGGTGCAGCATTCTCAGGGCACCCGGGCCTTCGCATGGCACGCCCAACAGGGGCTGGTCGAGGCCGGCGCTCAATGGTCGGCCGCCGTGCATCCATTCGGGGCCTATCTGGCCGCAGGTACGCTGCTCATCGCCGCGGTCGCCGTGGCGGCGCTCGCCAGCACCGAAGTAACGCCGGGGCGGGTAGCCACATGGGCGGCGAGCGCTTATCTTATTCTGCGGCTGGTCGTCGAGTGGACCCGCGAGCCGACCACAGCTTCCATTGGGATCGCCGGCGCGAGCGCCCATCAACTGCTGGCGGTAGCCGGCTTAGTCACCGTCGCGTTGATGGTCCGGCGCCTGATGCCTTGCAGCAAGGGCCCGGCTGAGCCATGATCCACGAGTCCACTATGGGCAAGCACGTTATATCTCGCTCGCAAGACCATCTATGACCCGTCTTTTGATCATCCGCCATGAGAGTATTCCTCCCGGGGGAGTGCACCCAGCAGGCGCAGCCCATCCCGAACTGGAGTTCGAGGAGGCTGCGAGTCTGGCGGAGGCCCGCGGCTTGCTGCGAGGCGGTCGTTTTTCGGCCTTGATGGCGTATTTTAATGTCGTTGAGGCTGAACAGGGGCGACTCGACACGTTGCACGCAGTTGCCCATGATCTGCCCGTCATCTGCGTGGTGGATAGCGGTGACCACCGCTCGGCCGCCGCCGTCGTGGCCGGTCACGCAGCCTGTTATATCTATGCTGATCAACTCCGGTCGCCACACGGCGCCACGCTCTTGCGGGCCGCCGTCAAGCGTGCCGGCGCGCTCGATCGTGGAGACCACCTCCAGGAGGATCTCGCGGTGCGCGACTCCGAGTTGCTGGGGCTCAATGCCCTGGCCAGCGCTGTCTCCAGCTCCTTGAATCGCGATGTGATCATCCGTCGGGCTTTGTGGGTATTCAGTGGGTTGTGTCGCCGCGGGGCGACGGCGCTGGTGCAGATCGAGCCGGCCTCACCACTGGCCGACCAGGCAGGCGCAGGCGACTCCGGGCCGGCGCGGCGCGCTGCCGACTTATCGCTCCAGTGCGTGGCCGAATTTGCGGTCGACGGCGGGCAGGTATGTGCCGGATTCGACCAGCCCGAGTGGTGGCTCGATCTGATCTACGACGACGAGATCGTCATCCTCGATCCACCTCCGTCGGCCGACGAGATGCCCGCGCTTTCTCCACTGCTCGAGCGCATCGAGGATAGCCCTTTGGTCCTGGTGCCGCTGTGGGGGCAGGGCCGGGCGATGGGACTGTTGGTGATCACCGATTTGGCTCCTCAGCAGCCGTTGCCCTTCAGCCGCGAGGTGCTGCGCGCGATGGCCTCTCAACTGGGCGGAGCGATCGAGAACGCCCGGCTCTTCGAGGAGGTCAACAGCGCCTACCGGTCGCTACAGAGCACTCAGGACCAACTGGTCCACGCCGAAAAATTCGCTGCCATGGGTGTGCTCGCCGCCGAGATCGCCCACGAGATCAACAACCCGGCCAGCTTCGTGATCAGCAATCTGAGCGTGATGGTCGACTACGTCGAGACCATCGGCGCCTTCCTCGAGCATATGAAGACGCGCCTGCACCGCGGCTCCCCCGAGCTCGTCGAGGACTGGGAGACGATGGCCAGCGAGCACGAGATCGCGTTTTTGCGCGAGGACCTCGAAACCCTCCTGTCACGCAGTATGGGCGGCATGCAGCGCATCCATCAAATTGTGCAGGATCTGCGTTTCTTCTCGCACGACACCGCCAATGAGCCGGGTTGGATCGACATCGAGAGTCTGCTCGAGGCCACGCTGAACCTGGCCCGCCATGAGGCCAAATACCGCGCACGCCTCGAACTCGATTTCGATAATATTCCCCAGATCTTCTCGGACGCCAATCGCCTCAGCCAGGTCTTTTTGAACCTGCTCGTCAACGCCGCGCACGCCATCGAGTCGGGCTCGATCGACGACAACGAGATCGTCGTCAAGACTCGACGCGACGGCGATGACGTCGTGGTGATGGTCTCCGACACCGGCGAAGGCATCCCCCCCGAGATCGTGCCACATATCTTCGACCCGTTCTTCACCACCAAGGAGCAGGGCGAGGGCACCGGTTTGGGCCTGTCGATCTCTCGGGATATCGTGCGCAGTCTCGGCGGTGAGATCTCCGTGTCCAGCGAACCTGGCCGGGGCTCGACCTTCAAAGTCGTCCTGCCCATTCGCGCCCCTCAATTCGAGAAAGACGAGAAGCTGCGCGATAGTGGAAGCTATTCGACGCCGCCGGTCGGCTCCCGATCGCTTGGCGAGCAGTCTGATCCCGATCAGTCCGACGCTGGCCAACCAGAGGCCAACCGGCCTGAGATTCCCAACGCGGATCCATCGTGACCACCGAGCAACTGTTCGAACGGGAGCCGCCTGATTGGGATTTGGTGCACGAGCGTCTGTACCTGGGCACGGTCGGTTGGTCCTATGGCGACTGGAACGGCCCGTTTTACCCGCCCGGCACCAGCTCGCGCGACCGGCTGCCGTATTACGCTGGGCAGTTTCGAAGCGTCGAGATCGACTCGACCTTTTACGCCTCGCCGAGCCGTCACACCGTGCAGTTATGGCATCAGCGAAGCCCGAAGGGGTTTGTGTGTTCGGCCAAATTTCCGCGCGCCATCACCCACCAGGCGGGCCTGGTCGGCTGTGGGACCGAGGCGGCGACGTTCATCGAGGTGATGAGCGAGCTGGGAAATCGGCAGGGGCCGCTCCTCATCCAACTGCCCCCCAGCTTCACCGTCGATCGCTTCGACGACCTGGCCCGCTTCCTCGAGTTGCTCCCCGACGGATTGATGTACGCCGTCGAGGTGCGCCACCGCTCCTGGTTGATCGATGAATTTGCCGAACTCCTCGAGCGCTGGAAGGTGGCGATGACGCTGACCTGCGGCGGGCGTCTGGGCCGTTTTTGGCGCGCTACATCCAGCATCGTCTATATGCGCTGGCTCGGTGGGCACAACGCCTTTGGGACCTACGATCACCTCCAGGAGCCCAGAGACGAGGAACTCGACTGGTGGGCACCGCGCATGGCCCACTTCCTGGATCGCGGCGGCACAATCTTTGGCTACGCCAACAACAATTATGAGGGGTTCTCGCCCGAGACCGTCCGGCGGGTCGCGGCGAAGGTCCGCGACGAGCTCGAGGGTTGACCCGCATTTGACATATCGCCGGGCAATCATGCATATACTGCGGCGTATGCCGCACCGCTTGCGCGGGTCCGATCTGCTCGATGGCCCGACGGCGAGCGTCCTCCAGCAAGGGATTGAGCCAATGCCGTACGCCAATATCTCCGAAGTCAACGCCTGCCTGGAAGACTGCATCGAGTTCTGCAAGTCGCATCAGGACACCGAATACTGCGCAAATTACGGCCCCCAGCTCGAAGAGGTCCGTAACGAGATTGCCAACTCCTGGGAGGCCACCGACAAACACTTCTCCGCGTGGCGACGCCAACTCGGCGAAGATAAGTTGAATTGGAAACATCTCGCCAAATTGTTGCGCGAGGTGCAGCAAAAGCTCGAGCGCATCGATGCCATCGGCTACCCGGACAAGCGTGTGATGTATTGGGACGAGCCGCTCTTGGAGCAGGCTGCGCGCGCAATGATCGACTACCTCGAGGAGCGCGGCGCGGATATCGACTTCGCCGCAGATGACGCCGATCGCCTCGCCAAGCTCATCGACGTCGGCCACGACGAGCACGAAGAGTCCAGCGACGCGCTGCGCAACTACACACGCCACTACCGCTCGCGTCGAGACAGCCTGTCGAACGGCTACCACGTCATCGGCGAGTTCCGCGACTCGATGCGGCGAAATCTGGGCAAAGATCACCCCGACTACCAGTCGATCCGCTGGGCTTGGTCAGTCTCGCCCGACGAAGCGGTGCTGTAGGCTCTTGTGGCGTGTGGATTGATCGGCAGTCCATTGCTGATTGAGGCGCGCTGGCAATTTGCTGAAGTTGTTGGTTCTTGGTTCTTGGTAAGGCACGAGCCGAAAGTATTTGCTTTACCAAGAACCAAGAACCAAGAACCAAGAACCAAGAACCAAGAACCAAGAACCAAGAACGGCGGCGAGAGCGCTACCAACCCCGGCAAGCAACTCCTCCCACTTAGCGACCACGCGCCATGAAAACCGACCACGTAGCCATCATTACCGGCGGCAGCCGCGGCATCGGTCGCGCGCTCTGCCTCGAGTTGGCCGGACGCGGGGGGCACGTCTATACCTGCGCACGCGACGAAGCGGCCCTCGAGGAACTCTCCAGACAGGCCGAGGGGCTCGACGGCACAGTCGATCCAGTCGTGGCCGACGTCACCCACCTCGAGGAGATGAGCGCGCTCTTCGAGCGGGTACGAGACGAACACGGCCGACTCGACGTCCTGGTCAATAACGCCGGGGTTCTGGGTCCGCGCAAGCCCATCGAAGACGTCGACCTCGCCGATTGGCGAACAGTGCAGTCGATCAACGTCGACGGTGTCTTTATCGCCTCCAAGCTGGCCATCGAGCTGCTGCGCGCGGCCGAGAGCTCCATGATCCTGAATGTGTCGTCGAGCGTGGGCCGAAGAGGCCGGGGCGGCTGGGGACCCTACGCGGTCTCCAAACACGGCGTCGAGGGCCTCACCGACACACTGGCCGACGAACTCGCCGACGACGGCGTCTGCGTCGTCTCGGTCAACCCCGGCGGCACGGCCACCGACATGCGCCACGAAGCCTACCCCGACGAAGACCCCGCCACACTCCCGACCGCCGAACAGGTCGCCCAGACCTTCGCGCTGCTCATCGAGCGGCTCGACGTCGCGCAGACCGGCCGCAAATATAACTCGCGTGATTTGATGGATGATGTGGGAAACGAGACGAACGGCGAGGACTTGCCGTACATCGAATAGGAAGTGTGACGAGCGGCGACCCTAACCCCGGGTGCGCATGCCGCGTTGCGGCATATGCTTTCCCGGAGCTATGGTTTGGATTCTAGCCTCAGTTACCCGTACCGATCGGCTGGGCGGAGAACCAAACCATAGCCGGGGGTAAGCCCAGCCGGACGCGCCTCGCGCGGCTGGCGTAGCGCACCCCCGGGAAGGGTCGCCGCTCGTCACACGTTCAAACTACAAGCTCACCGCACAAAACTGCTCATAATCGATAAAGCCGGTAAACTCGGCTTCCTCGCCGCAGGCCGGGCAGGTCGGGTCGCGTTGGAGCTTCATCTCGCGGAAGTCGGTGTTCAGCCCGTCGAAGGCCAGCAGGCGGCCCTTGAGCGGCTGGCCGATGCCGACGATGAGCTTGATGGCCTCGATGGCCTGCAGCAGGCCGATGACCCCGGGCAAAACGCCCAAGACGCCGGCCTCCTGGCAGCTCGGGGCGAATTCGGGCGGCGGCGGCTCCGGGTACAGGCAACGGTAGCAGGGCCCGTCGTGGGGCACGAAGCTGGTGACCTGTCCCTCGAAGCGAAAGACCGAGCCGTGGATATTAGGGATGCCCAGGTGCACGCAGGCGTCGTTGATCAGATAACGGGTCGGGAAGTTGTCCCCGCCGTCGATGATCATGTCGTAGCCCTCGAAGATCTCGAGGACGTTGTCGCTGGTCAGCCGCTCCTCGAACATCTCGACTTCGACGTCGGGGTTGAGCGCCTGAATGGTCTTCTTGGCCGACTCGACCTTCGGCTCGCCGACGCGATCGTCGGTGTGGACGACCTGGCGCTGCAGGTTCGAGCGGTCGACGACGTCCGAGTCGATCAAGCCGAGCTTTCCGACCCCTGCAGCCGCCAGATAGAGCGCAGCCGGGCTCCCCAGCCCGCCGGCGCCGAGCATGAGCACCTTGGCGTCGAGCAGCTTGGTCTGGCCCTTCTCACCAATCTCGGGGATGATCAGATGCCGGCTGTAGCGCGACATCTGCTCCTGGTTCAGCGTCTTGGCGATGTGGACCGGGTAGCCGGCCTGCTTCCAGGCGCCGAAGCCGCCGGCCATCGAGGCGACCTTCTTATAGCCCAGGTCCTGGAGCGACTTGGCCGCCAGCGCCGAGCGTGTTCCCCCGGCACAATAGAGGATGATCTCCTTGTCGCGGTCGGGCACGAGGGTCTCGATCTTGAGGTCGAGCAGGCCGCGCGGGACGAACTCAGCACCCTCGATATGGCCGTCGACGAATTCATCCCGCTCGCGAACGTCGATGAGGACGCGATCGTCGGAGTGCGACGACTCGCTCCACTTATCGTGGACCGCGTCGACGTCCGTCTCGCGAATCTGTTCTTTGATTTTATTGACGATCTCGTTGATACCAGCCACGGAAATGCTCCTGTGTCAGGTGGAAGTGGTGCGTTGCGCCAGCCGGTCGAACTCCCCGCGCCGTTGGGACGCGGAGATATAATCCAGCCAATTCATACCAGTGTGGTGGGGATTATTCAATGCCGCCCGGCCGACCTCTATTCAGATGCCCCATCGGGCGTTCGAGTTTCAGATTCGTCGTTGTCCTCATCCTCTTCGAGGACCTCGTCGAGTTCCTCTGTGATGGTCCCGAGATCCGTACGTCGCTCGATCATCCCGATCGTCTGCCGGAGTGCGCCGCGCAGCCGCGGGTCGGCGTCCTCTCGCCAAGCCGTCAACTCGGCGAGCAACGCCTCGTCTTTGTAGAACGCCAGGGCGCGCAGTGCGACGCGCTGTACGTCGATCGAGCCGCTATTTTTGGCCATCTCCAAGAGTCTCGGCTTCGCCAACTCGCTTCGACGTCGGCCCAGCGAGAGCATCACATGCTTGCGCAGTCTCTCCTGCTCGTGAGTCGCCTCGGACAACTGCTCGAAGCCGTCGTCGGCGAGCAAATCGAGCAAGAACGCCTCGCCGAACTCGCTGTCGTCGAGCCCGAGTATATCGAGCATCTCACGGCGCATCTCGAGGCTGACTTCATCGTCGGTGACCAAGCCGGCCGCGAGGCGCGCGTCGACGGAGCGCCCGGCGCGATCGAGGGCATTTGCCGCCAAGAAGGCCGACTCGGCATTGGGACGCTCGCTGAAGAGCTCCTCGAAGACCCGCTCGGTGCGCTGGTCGTTTATGGAGGCCAAGACGCGAAACGCCTGCTGGAGTCCGGACTTCCAACGCTCACGTTCCGCATAGGCGATGAGCTCGTCGAGGGCTTCGTGGGCGTCCTCGCGTTCGGCCAGGGCGTTGACCGCCGCGATGCGAACATCCGGCGACGGGTCGTCGAGCGCGTCGATCAGGATGGTTCGGGCGGCGTCTGTTTCGTAGCGCTCGACAGTCTCCATGGCTGAACGGCGCACCAACGCATCCGAATGAGAGGAAAACTGCTGCTGGACCAGTTCGATGAAGCCGTCGACCTCGAAGAAGCGGGCCACGCGCAGCCCGCGCATCAGGGCGCGACGTTGGTCGCTCTCCTGGAGCAGCGCCACATAGAGCTCCGGGCGTGGAAGCTCGCCCTGGTCCTGGTAGTACAGCCGCTTGCCGATCAGGTTGAGGGCGCGCAACGCGTCGTAGCTGGCGTCGGTGTTGACGTGCCAGTTGGCATACTCCAAGAGCGGTTCGACGAGCTGCTTGCCACCGGCCGCGACGGCTCGCACGCGCTCGCTTCGCACCGACTCCGGGCCGTGGCCGAATTGTTCGATGAGCTGCTCGAGATGCTCCGGCTCGCCGACCCGGCCGAGCAGTCGCAAGACGTCCGTATATTTGCGGCCAGAGGCATCGGGAGGGGCGTCGCGCACGTAGTCGACCAATCCGGGGGCTGCCTGCACGTAGTGGGCAGCCAAGCTGCGCTTGATGGCGCGGTACTCGGGTTGATCGGGATCGGTGTCGCGAAGAAATTCGAGCAACAAAGGCACGGCCTGGTCCGGCTGCATCGTCGCCATCAGCGGGATGATGCGTCGTCGCCTGTCGGCCGAGCTGTTGTCCAGCGCATGTCGCACCTCCTCGACGAGCGCCGCCCCCAGCGGAAGCGCCATCTGGGCCAGGCGCTGGCGGGTGCGCCCGTCGTCCTCTCGAGAGATATGGTCGACGACGCGACGGGCCGTGTGTTTAGCGTCTTTGGCGTGAAGCACCGAGTAGGGCGTGATGCTCGCGATGACCGTCGTCTGGGGTGCATGGGCCGGCTGGCCGCGCAGGCGCTTGCCGTCGGTCGCCTCCAGAATCATCACGCTCATACAACGAGTGCGGCGCGGCTCGGGTAGCTCGACGATAAGCCCGCGCCCCGAGTCGATCTGCTCGTAGTCGACCTGGTCGAGATCGGCGATATAACGGCTGCCGTCGGACAGCGCCACCAGCACCTTGGTCGGCCGCGCAAACGCCTCGAAGGCCGCCTTGGAGCCGCCTATGCCGGGCAAGATGCGAAACGAGCGGATCTTTGCGCTGTCGTTGATCTGGGCGCTGACGAATTCTCCGCGCCCCAGCCCGTCGACGCCCTCCATCCAGCCGGTGTTGGTCAGCCCATCGCCCAACTCCAGCGGGCGAATCAACGCCCCGCGCCGATCCGGGCTTCGCTGGTCGCTCGACGCTGCAAACCACTGATACCAGGACTGGAGCGGCGGTGGATCGAAGTCGCCGCCAGCCGGCTTCGATTCGAGGGTCGCGGCGTCGTCGAGCAGGCGTTCAATATCGACAGCCTGCTCGAAGCTGGCGCGGGAAGGATCGAATTGGTCGAAGATGACCGGCTCGCCATTGGCAGCGCCACACAGGATGGACTCCTCGTCGCGGCGCAGCCGGATGAGCCGGTGGCTGCCATCAACCTCGCGCAGCTCGAAGCGCTCGCCGCCGTCGAGCGTCGAGTACTTCGCCGTGTCGATACGCTCGAAGGATAGGCCGCGTCCGCTGTGGTCGACGAGCCACACCACCTGAAATTCCGTGGCCGACGGCGGCGCCTCGCCATGGACCCCTGGAAGAGCCGACAATAACACCGCCGCATGATCGCCCGAGAGAGACTCACTGCTCAATTTCAAGTCGTAGTGGTCCTCGAGCACCCACTCAGGGATCCGCTCTTCGAGCAACGTTCGATCGCTGTTGTCCACGGGCGCTATCCGTACCCGCCAACTGTCTCCGTCGCTCGGCTCGATGGTCACGCGCACCTCCGCGTTGGTCCCGGCCGGCGAAAACGCCTCCGAAAAACGAGCAGCGTCGGCCGCGGCCTGCTGTTGTTGGGCGGCCACCGCGCCGGGAGCGAGCAGCGCGACGACGAACACCGCAGCTGCACAATATGTCTCGAGCCAACGACTCATTGCTCTCCCGAGTTGCTTCGTAATCCAGGGCTGCTGCGAAATCTCTCCAACTCCGACATCGGCGAGGGCCGCTCACCCACGTCACGAAACTTAAAGTAATGCTTTAGGATGCGCCCATGATCGAAGACCAACTCGTTCAGTAGGGCCTGGCTATCCAGAATCTCCTCGCGAGCAAATAGCCGTGCTGCGCGTGCGTCATCGCCGCCCCGGGGCTCTCCGTCGGCCGTGGCCGTAAAGACGGTGGTCATGGTGTGCTGGCGCGGGTCACGCTGCGGGTCGGAGTAAACATAGAGCAAATCCTGAAGTGTCACTTTAAGGTCGGTTTCTTCTGCCGCCTCACGCACAGCCGCCTGCTCGACGGTCTCACCCTCATCCACAAACCCACCGGGCAGCGCCCAACCATGCGGCTCCTTCTCACGCTCCACCAACACAATGCGACCGTCG
>JBKGZI010000129.1:0-13507 GCA_046545675.1 Persicimonas sp. | reverse complement strand
GGCCTTGGCCCCTGCGGAGCCAGCGCCCGTCCAGCCCCTAGGCTTGCCTAGGCGGATGGGTCCATCAACAACCACAAACCATCAATGACAGCAAAACCGTCAACCATGCCCACCACCACCGATCCCGAACAAAAAACCCGCCAATGGCTCGAGGACGCCGTCATCGGCCTGAACCTGTGCCCCTTTGCCCGTCCGGTCTACACCAAAGACCAGGTGCGCATCGCCATCGAAGAGTCGGCCAAATTCGACGACGTCATCCTCCGCACGCTCGCCGAGGTCGACCGTCTGCTCGAGGCCGCCCCCGACGACATCGCCACCACCCTGGTCGTCTGCCCCAACGCCCTGGCCGACTTCGACGAGTTCCTCGACGCCGCCGAGATCGTCCAGACCCTGCTCACCGAGGCCGGCGCCGAAGGCGTCCTGCAGCTCGCCCACTTCCACCCCGACTACCAATTCGCCGGAACCGAGCCCGACGCCCCCGAAAACTTCACCAACCGCGCCCCCTACCCCACCCTGCATCTGCTGCGCGAGGCGCAGGTCACCGAGGCCGTCGACAGCCACCCCGACCCCGAGTCGATCCCGCAGACCAATATCGACAAGCTCGAGAAGATGGGCCGCGAGCAGCTCGACGAAATGTGGTCGAAGTGGCGTGAGTAGCTCGGCCAAGCCTCGACGCTAATCCAGCCCACCCGCCGGCCCTTCCCGCTCCGCGAGCCACACGACAAACTCCTCGACCTCGCTCAGGCCGTGTTCGGGGGCTTCTTTGGAGCCGCGCATTGCCTCGAAGGCCTCGAAGCGCGGCCAGAACCGGCCGTTTTGATAGGCCTCGATGACCGCGGGATGCAGATAATAGTCGCGGCAGACCGCCTCGGTGTTGCCGAGCAGCTCGGCGGTGCTGCGGATCGCCTCGCGAAGCTTGTCTGTGCGGTTCTTTTCGTCGACGGGCGGACCTAACTCGAGCAGATGCTCGGTGACGGCGCGTGTGGCGCCCCAGGTGCGGAAATCCTTGGTCGTAAAGGAGCGGCCGGTGATCTCCTCGAGGTAGTCATTGACGTCGGCGGCGGAGACCTGGCGCGGCTGGCCGTCTTCCAGATACGTAAAGACACGCTCGCCCGGAGTCTCGCTGCAGCGGCCGACCTGGCGTGCCAGGCGCCGGTCGCGCACGACCACCAAATGCTCGACCGCGGATTTGCCGACAAAGCCGAACGTGACGCTGGTGGTGGTCAGCTCCACGTGCTTCGTATAGAGCGTCGACAGCCCGTGGGAGCCGTGGTCTCGCAGGTATTCTTCGTGGCCGATGCGAAGCAGCGTCTGGTCCAGAAGCGCAACCAGCACGGCCAATACGCGCTCGCGGGTGACTTTTGGCGAGCGCATATCGCTGTCGAGACGCTCGCGGATGTCGGGCAGGCGCCCGGCGAGTTGGAGCATGTGGTCGAATTTGACCTGGCCGCGCACTTCTTGCCAGCGCGGGTGGTAGAGATATTGCTTGCGGCCGGCGGCGTCGCGGCCGGTGGCCTGCAGGTGCGCGTCGGGGTCGGCGGCGATCCACACCTCGGTCCAATCGGGCGGGATCGCAAGCTCGCGGATACGCTGGCGTTCGGCCTCGTCTTTGAGGTGCGAGCCGTCGTCGAGCAGGTAGGTAAAGCCGCGCCCCCAGCGCTTTCGCCGGTAACCCGCCGCCTCGTCTGAGATATAGTGCAGCCCGGCTTCTTCGGCGCTCTGAGCGTATTGGCGGATGCGATTGGTCTGGTCCACGGCAGTTCTCGCTCGAAGGAAATCCACAAAACGGTGCGTGGTGTGTCAATTCCACGCCCATACCGATCAAAATATGCGCACGACGCGCATGATTTCCCACCTCGGCGATTGCGCCCACCGAGGCTGTGAACTACTCTTGGGCGGCACAAAACCTGCCGCCCCACAGACCATTCGTGTACGCGCAAATCGCCGTCGACATCCCGCTGTTCAAGGCCCTGACCTATGCGGTCCCCGAGTTTCTCGAGGGCACGCTCGAGCCGGGCCACCTGGTCCAGGTGCCGTTTCGCAACCGAGCGAAGACCGGCCTTGTGATGTCGCTTGCGAGCGAGCTCGAAGACCCATCGATCGCCTCGAAAATCCGGCCGATCGTCGACCTGGTCGACGCCGAGCCGCTGTTGGGCGAGCAAAACCTCAAATTTTTGGAGTTTATCGCCGACTATTACTTGGCGCCGATCGGCCAGGTCGTGCGACTGGCGCTGCCGTCGTTTGTGCGCCTCGAGGGCCTCAAGCACTACCGGCTCATCGAGCCGCCGGCCGACCCCGATTGCCTGGACGAGGCGCTGGTCGAGGCCATCGAGCACCTCGAAGACGCCGGCGGGCCCGTGCCCGTCAAGGACTTGAAGGCGCTCGACAAGTCGATGACCTACACGCAGCTCCACGAGCTCGAAGAGCACGGGCTCGTAGAGGTGACCTACGAGGAAAAAGACGCGCGCGTCAAAGTGCGCACCGAGAAGTTCTACCGCATCATCAACGCCCCCGGAGATGGCGAGCGCATCGGCAGCAAGCAGGCGCGCATCCTCGAGCTTTTGGACGACGAGGAGCCGACCGCGCTGGCCGAGATCCGCGAAGACGTCAAGAGCCCCTACTCGAGTTTGGGCGGCCTGGCCGACCGCGGGTTCATCGAGGTCTGGGAGGAGGAGGTCTACCGCGACCCGTTCGCCCAGGAGCCGGTCAAAGAGCCGCTCGACCACGTGCTCACCGGGGCACAGTCGCGCGCGCTGGACTCGATTCGCGCCGCCCGAGAGGCCGACTCCTTCCAGGGCTTCGTGCTGCACGGGGTCACCGGCAGCGGCAAGACCGAGGTCTACGTGCGCGCCATCCGCGCCGAGGTCGAGCGGGGCCGGCGCGCGCTGGTCCTATTGCCGGAGATCGCGCTCACCCCACAATTCGTCGCCGTCTTTCGCGGCCACTTCGGCGAGCAGATCGCGGTGCTTCATTCCGGCCTGACGCCGGCCGAGAAGTTCGACCAGTGGCGCAGAATCGCCCGTGAGGAGATCGACATCGTCATCGGCGCGCGCTCGGCGCTATTTGCGCCGCTGAGCGACGTGGGCATCATCGTGGTCGACGAGGAGCACGACACCAGCTTCAAGCAGGAACAGGGCCCGCGCTACAACGCCCGAGACATGGCGCTGGTTCGCGCCAAGCTCGAAAACGCCCGCGTGCTGCTGGGCAGCGCGACGCCGTCGCTCGAATCGTTTCACAACGCCAAGAGCGGCCGGCTCAAATACCTGCCCATGCCCGACCGCGTCGCCGACAGACCCATGCCCGAGGTCGACCTGATCGACCTTCGCGAGCAGGACCGCGGCCCGATCGGCCCCTCTGACGTGCTCTCTTATGAGCTATGCGAGGCGGTCACCGACACGCTCAAAGCGCAGATGCAGGCGATCTTATTTTTGAACCGGCGAGGGTTCTCGCCGTGCGTGATCTGCCAGAGCTGCGGACACGTCTTCAAATGCCGAAACTGCGACGTCTCGCTGACCTACCATCAACACCAGGAGTCGCTGCGCTGCCATTATTGCGACTATTCGATCCGCGTGCCCGAGTCCTGCCCGGAGTGCGAGGACAAAAAGATCAACCGGCGCGGCACCGGCACCGAGAAGCTCGAAGGCCACATCAAGGAGCTGTATCCGCGGGCCAATATCGCCCGGCTCGACCGCGACACCAGCGGCGGCAAGGGGCTTCGGCGCACCATCAAGGCGTTTCGAAAAGGTGAGGTCGACATCCTGGTGGGCACCCAGATGGTCACCAAGGGCCACGACTTTCCGGGCGTGATCACCGTCGGCGTGGTCATGGCCGATCTGAGCCTGAACTTCCCGGACTTTCGAGCCGCCGAGCGCACCTTCCAGCTTCTGACCCAGGTCGCCGGCCGCGCCGGGCGCGGAGACGACGCCGGCAAGGTCTATATCCAGACCTACAACCCCGACCACTACAGCTTGAAAGCAGCCCGCGAGCATGACTTCGAGACCTTCTCCAAGCGCGAGCTCGCGCTCAGAAAGGAGCTGTCCTACCCACCCTTCGGTCACTTGATTGCGGTCAAATTCGAGGCGAGGAGCGAGGGCCGCTGCATTCAGGCCGCCCGAGACTACGCCACCGCCGCCCGCCGCATCCTCAGAGGCGACGAGAAGCTCTCACAGAGCGTCTTCATGCTCGGGCCGGCCATGGCCCCCTTGAGCCGCCTGAAGGGCAAGTCGCGCTGGCAGTTGCTTCTCAAGAGCCGCTCGCGCGCCGACGTGCGCAAGCTCGCCATCGCCATGCTCAACGCGGTGGGCCACTTCGAGCCGTCGACCTCGGATAGGCGCAACGTGCGCATTATCGTCGACGTCGACCCGGTCAACATGCTCTAGACTGCAGAAAGTAAGAGAGTGAGAGAGTAAGAAAGTTAGATACTGCAAAGACTCAGGCCCGACCGGATGCGCCCGGTCGGGCCTGTTTTTATCTTACTCTCTCACTTTCTCACTATCTCACTCTCTTTGCCGGAGGCAGTTCACTCCGGCAAGGTAATCCCGCCCGAGAACGCATAGCTGATATACTCGTCCATGCCGTGGACCACGATGCCGAACTTCTGGCCGGCCTCGGCATTGTGGACGCCCGCGCTGAGCGAGTCGACCAACTTATAGGACCAATTGCTGTCGCCGCCGACGGGTGTGAACTCGGAGGCCGAGATCGTCGAGCCGTCGAGTTCGACGTCAGTGCCTGTGGGCGCGATCAACGTCACGAAGTTCAAGTTATAATAATCGGGGACCAGGAAGGTGTAGCTGTCGCGGAATTGCTCGACCGCAGGCGGCAGCAAAAACGCAGGGTCACCGTCGCCCGACGGCGAGTTGGTGCCCCCGATCATGAATTGGGCGACCATGATCGGGTCGCTGGCGTCGAGCTCGAAGGCGTCCGGGGTGTGGAATTGGTGGACCTCGCCGCGATCGAGCGTCAGGCTCGACATGCCGTCGACCGGCGGGTCGACTTCGATGGTCGTGTTGTCGGTGGAAGCGGTGACCTTGTAGATCGAGAAGTCGTTGACGCCGCGGATATAAAACGGCGTGGCCACGTAGGTCGTGCCCCAGGTCTCGGTGGGGAAGAGTTGCTGCTCGACGTGATCGGCCGCAGTTAGGCTATCCATGCATGTCCAACCGCCGTCATAGCCGCAGATGCCGGAGCAGCACTCTGAGTTATACGTGCACGAGTTTCCGGTAGCAGCGCAACTCGACGACGGGTTCGTGCTCACAGGCTCGTCGGGGATGTTGACAATCGTCGCGCCGGTGTAGACCGCCACCGGCTTATTCGAGGTGATGACCGTGCCGGAGACGTCGGTGTCCGAGCTGCTGATGCCGCCGTCTTCGGCCAGGTGCAACACGTTATTGGTGGGCACGGAGAAGGTGGCCGACGAGTTGGCAGCCATGCTCCCGGCGTTGCCAGCGTCGAGCGCCGCAGGCCCGGAGACCTCAATGGAAGTGCCGTCCTCGATGGCGACGACATCAATATAGGTGCCCGCCCCCGACTCCGGAAATCCGGGGAGATCGCCTGCGCCAGCCGGCCCCGGCCAGCCGAGCACGACATGCTCATGACCCAGGGTGTTGGTGGGCAAAAGAAGCGAGGCGTCGCTGGTCTCGCTGCCCGTCCCCGGGTTGTTCAGCGGCGAGAACTGCGTGGCGATCACCGGCAGACTCGTATTGATCACGTAGACCTGATCGGAGACGCCAGGTTGGTCGATCATCGGATCGGTCGGGAATTCGATGGCCGTGCTCTGGGAGGGCTGGATGGTCCGGTCGGCCATCGAAAAGCTGTTGCCCGGCGGGCTGTTCACGCTGACCACGGCCTCCTGATCGCCCGGGTTGGAGACGACGACCGTATGCGGCAGCGTCTGCAAGCCGCTGGCCTGATTGAGCCGCATGCTCAGGTATTCGCAGCCCAGGTTCGACTTGCCGTTGAGCTGGCCGTCGCACCCGGAGGTGCACTCGCCGCCGACACAACGCTCACCGTCTTCACAACTGATGGCGTCCCCGTAGGACTCCCCGTCGGACTCGCAGACCTCGTAGGCGCCGTCGGACACACAGCGCGAGGCGCCGGGTTGGCAGGATTCCTCGTCGGGGATGCAATTGCCGCGCGAGCAGCTAAAGCCGTCGCCACACTCCTCGCTGAGTTCGAATTGACCGTCGACGCAGCTTTCGACATTGCCGGCGCGGCAGCGCCGATCGTTGCCCTCACAATCGTCGCCGGGCTGCGCGTCGGGTTCGTCGGGGCCGGCGTCAGCGTCCGGTTCGCCGCCGGTATCTTCATCGCCCGTGGCGTCGAGCCCACCGCCATCGTCGCTGCTATTATTCGGCTCTTCGCGCCCGTCGAACTCGCACTCACCGGTGACGTCGTTAAACCTCTCCCCTTCGGGACAACTCCCGGCCGACCCCGATGAGTCATCATCGCTACAGCCGACTAAAGCCACCGAGGCACACAGAAGAAGGCAACACAAGACAGCGCGAGATTTTAGACAGGAGACAAGACTCATCATATTCCCTGGGCGTTCAACCGGTTCGTCAAAACACTTTTAGCAACGCACGCAAGACTAGCAGGACTTAGCCGAAGATCAATTCTCGTTGGGCCGCAATCGCTCGCCAGACACCAATTGCTGCATATATTCGTCAGTACTCACACAAGTACTTTATGCATCGTATTGATTGGGTGGCACGACTACGCCACCCGTCGCGTCCGAGAGCCAACCGTTTGGGGGACGCCCGGACTCACTAACCATCTCTCATGGAGGGAGACTCATGATGATGTCATCGAAGTGGTTGAATACTCAGATTAAGTTAGTTGTGTTGCTTGGCGCGCTCGGTTTGGCGGTGGCGGGATGTGGCGACGATCCCGAGGAACCCGACGATAACAACGCAAATAACGCCGCCGACGCTGGACCCGATGTCACCGACGACGCCGGCCCCGACGTCACCGACGACGCCGGCCCCGATGTCACCGACGACGCCGGCCCTGATGTCACTGACGACGCCGGCCCTGATGCCGAGCCCGGAGACGAATTCGCACGCGTCCAGGTACTGCACAATGCCGCCGATCCGGCGGCCAGCACCGTCGATGTCTTTGCCAACGGCGAGTTGCTCGTCGACGACTTCGAGTTTCGCACGGCGACTCCCTTTGTCGACGTCCCCGCCGGCGTCGATCTGACCATCGCCATCGCCGCCCCTGACGCGGCCGACGGCGACTCCGACACCACCCTCGACGACGACGACACCGTCTTCGCCGAGTTCGACGGTGTCCAATTCACCGCTGACACAAACTATATCGTGGCCGCCTCCGGCGTGGCCGCCCCCGACGACTTCGCCGCCAACCCCGACGGGGAGGATATCGCGCTGGACCTGAAAGTCTTCGAGGACGCCAAAGAATCTGCCGACAGCGACGACACCTCCGACGTGCTCGTCCTGCACGGTTCCACCGACATCCCCAGCGTCGATATCACCGTCGATAACGCGGCCGACCCGCAGGTCGAAGGGCTGAGCTACGGCAATTTCGCCGGCTACCTCTCCGTCGAGCCGGGCGTTCACACCATCGACGTCGCGCCCGAAGGTGTCGATCCGCTGTTCTTCCAGACCCCCGATCTGCCCGGCGGCTCGGCCTTTACGGTGGCCGCCTCGGGCTTCTTCGACCCGGCGAGCAACCAGGATGGACCGGCTGCAGGCCTGTATGCCTTCCCGGCTGACGGCGGCGAGGCCATCGCACTCGACATGGCCGCGCGCCTGCAGATCATCCACGCCAGCCCGGATCCCAACGCCGCCACGGTCGACGTCTGGGCCAATGACCAGTTGTTGCTCGACGACTTCGGCTATCTGAGCGCCTCGCCGTTTGTGACGATCCCCTCGGGGGCCGATTTGGACGCCGACATCACCGCAGCAGACGCCGATGACAACAGCGACCCGGTCCACTCGCAGACCATCGAGGCCGATGAGATCACCCCAGGCTCGACCTGGGTAGCCATTGCCAGCGGCATCCTGGGCGACAACTTCTCGATTCGCCCGGGTGAGGCAGCAGAATCTGCCCCCGACGGCGAGGTCGCCCTCAATATCTTCCACGGCGTGCCCGACGCGCCCAACGTCGATGTCACCGCCGAGGGCGGGGCTGTCGAGTTGGCCACCGATCTGCCCTTCGGAGAGTATTCTGGGCTGCTTTCGCCCGATGCCACCAATATCGACATCGTCGTCTCGGCTAGTGCTGATGATTCTGAGCTGGCCAGCTTCGCCGCACCGCTGTCGGCGCTCGACGGCCAATACGCGACCGCAGTCGCCCGTGGCACCGTAGACGCCGATGACGACGCCGACTTCGGCGTCACCGCCTTCGCGGTCGACGGCACCGCCATCAACCTCACCGAATAACCTTGCCGGAGCCGGTGCAAATGCGCCGGCTCATACACAAAACGCCCCGGCTCGAGGTCTGTCGAGCCGGGGCGTTTTGTTTTCAACACCACATCAAGATCACGCACTGACGAGCCAAACTCACAGAAGGCCACGCTGGCGCACCAGGCGCTCGAGGCGCTCGCGATTCTCCTCGAGGTCTTCGCGACGCTTGATCGGCTGGAACCTGGCCTCTTCGCCGCTGGCGGGCACCTCGACAAACGTCGTCTGCATAAAGGCCGACAGCTCTCCTGCCAGCCGCTCGAATTGGATGGCCGTGTCGCCGTCGACGTCTTTGTCGACCACAAACCAGGTCAGCTCGAAGTCATCGTCGAGGGCGTCGGCGTTGAACATAAACGTGTTGGTATTCAACAACTGCAGCTCGTCTTTGATGGACTCGTCGGGCACCCGGAAGTGCTCGACGACCTGCGGGTCGCCGTCGACTCGGGCGACAAACCCGCCGACCTGGCCGGGCTTTTTCTGGACCGCCTCGACGGTCATCTGGGCTCCTCGCGATGCCGCATCGACGTACATGCCGACTACGAGCGGGTCGATGGTGGCCAGGATATTATCCACATTGGACATCAGCAGGTATTTGCCGCCCGCCTCGCGAAACTTCTGGATCGCGCCGCGGCCAATCGCCGAGGGGAGGTCGCCGTGGCCGGGAGCGTACAGCGACACGTCGCCGCCCTCCTCTTCGCGAAATAATTCGCCCTCGGGGGTCAGCCGGATGCTGACGTTCTGATTGAAGTTGATGAGCTGGTCGTCGGCGAGCCCGTAGTTGTCGTGCTCGGCCAGGTGCGCTTTGGTCTTTTCATCGGTGGCAAAACTATTCATCACCAGCAGCTTGGTGCCCGTGCCGTACCGACGCACGTCGAGCGCCTTGATGCCCAGAAAAGACAGGTCGTCGAAGACCGGCACGCATCCCTTGACCACGCCACCAAAACGCGTCGCCATCCCGCCGTTGAGCACGACCACGCCGACCTCGCCGTTGTCGATCGCCTCTTTGCCCAGGGCGATGAACTTGCGGGCCTGCTCGGTGTCGCGGTTGGGCAGAACGCGCACATCACCGTCAGCCGGCACGCTGACCTGCGCCTCGAGCCGATTGGCCTGCTCGCTGAGCTCACCGGCCAGATAAGCGCGCCTGAGCTCCAGAAATTGGTCGGCGTCGAAGTTATTTTGCTCGAGGACTCGCTTCTGCTCGTCCGAAATTTGCGCCCAGAGCTCTTCTGCGTCCATATTCGCTATGCTCATATGTCTGTCTTCCAATGGTCAGGTATCGTGTGAATTTTGTGTCGATCTGCCGTGATACCGCTGAGGCATGAGTGCGCAGCAAACTAGTCACAGATCGCCGCGTGCCAAGCTTCGCGCAGGGGCTCGCTGCCTCGCTGACGGCCCGCAAGCTGAGGTTTTTCGATGGGTTTGAAATAGGGCTGGAACGCCCAGAAAGCAAGGCCCGCACGGGCGGATTACTCTCGCAATGACAGCGAGTAGTCGGTCTTCGACGCTGCCTCGATGCTGATATAATAGACGCCGGCGTCGACTTGCTTCGACAACGCCGCCTCGCCGTTTCGCGCCGAGGCGCCGGCGAGTTCGTCGCCGCCGGCATCCATGAGGCGCAGCTTGGCTCCGGCTTCGCTGTCGGCCAGCGTCGCCTTTATCGTGAGGCTGGTTTGCTCGGTGAGCTTGAAATAGCGCCAGTCGGCGCGATCGTCGGGCGGGTCGAGGCTATCTTGGTGGGTGGAGGGAAACGTGATCTTTCTGGCCTGCATGCGGCTGCCGTCGGAATCTTTTGTGTTGGCTTCGAGCAAGCCCGGTGCCAACAGCCCCGTCACAGCCAGCAGCAGCACTGCCACAATCCAGATCAATGGCCGGCGCGACGAACGTGGAGTCGGATGGAGAGCAGCCATCGGTGGTCTCGTCGGCAAGCGGCAGCGCGTGAGTCAACGGCGAGGATCACCTCCAGTATAGCGGTTTGTCCGACGCGATACGAGCGCAGGGTGCAAAACCGCGGCTGCGTCTATTTATTGCCTGCGTCCACACTCACGCCGACAGCCTGCGAGATACTGCTCCAGCCGCGCTCTTCGCAGGCCGCCACGAGGCCGTCGTTGATGCGGCGCACCGCCGCCGGGCCTTCATAGACAAAACCCGTCCACAGTTGCACGAGGCTGGCGCCGGCTTCGATGGTCTCGAGCGCGTCTTCGGCGGTAAAAATGCCGCCGACGCCGATGATCAGCAGCTCCCCGTCGGTGCGCCGGTAAATCTGGCGGATCAGCTCGAGCGAACGCGCCCGCACCGGAGCCCCCGAGACGCCGCCGCTGCCGAGCTGCTCTTGGCCGGGGGTCGTCAGCTCGTCGCGCTCGATGGTGGTGTTGGTGGCGATGATGCCGTCGAGATCGCAACGCTCGACGACCTCCAAGATATCGTCGAGCTGGCCGTCGGTGATATCAGGGGCAATTTTAAGCAGCAGCGGCCGGCGCCGCACGCTCTTTTGTGCGGCCATCTCGGCGTTTAGACGCTGCAGACGCTCGAGGAGTTCGGTGAGCGGCTCCTTATTCTGCAACTCCCTGAGACCCGGCGTATTCGGCGAGCTGACGTTGACCACGAAGTAGCGCGCGAAATCAAAGAGCCTGCGAAAGCTCTTCTCGTAGTCCGCCGCGGCCTCGGCCAGCGGCACGGCTTTGGTCTTGCCGATATTGACGCCGAGCACGGTGTCGATGCGCTTTTTGGCCAGCCGGCCCGCCACCGCTGCGCTCCCGTGATTGTTGAAGCCCATGCGGTTCAAGAGCCCGCCGTCGGCAGGCAGACGGAACATCCTGGGACGCTCGTTTCCAGGCTGGCCCTCTCCGGTGACCGTGCCGATCTCGACAAAGCCGAACCCCAGCGCGGCCAGATCGTTGAAGTGCTCGGCGTTCTTGTCGAAGCCGGCCGCCAATCCCACCGGGTTTTCGAAGTCGAGCCCCCACAGCGTCTGCTCGAGTGCGGCATCTCGCACCCGGTAGCGCCAGATGCTCAGCGCCCGCACAAACGGGAGGGCCAAAACCAGCCCGAGCACGCCCATCGCAAAGCGATGCACGGACTCGGGATCGAAGCGAAACAGAATGGGACGCAGGAGTTTTTTGTACAACACAGGCCTTTGGAAGCGACCACCGGGCGGGCTAGCCTCGACACGGGGCGCATACGCCGCGCAGCCAGACATCGGCCTGCTCGACTTCAAATTGACTTTCGGCGCCGTGGAGGGTCCGCGTAGCGGAGATCAACTGGTCGAGGGAATCCGGCTCGATATGAACGTCGAAAATACCGCCGCACTTATCGCAGACCGCGTGATGGTGGTCCTCGGCGGTGGGTTCGAAGTAGGTCTGGCCGTCGTGGGCGTGGAGACGCTTGACCAGGCCAACCTCTTCGAACAGCTCGAGGGTGTTGTAGACGGTGGCCAGCGACAGACTGGAGACCGCATCTTCGAGCTTCGAGAAGACTTGCTGTGGCGTCAGATGCTCCGGCTGGCCGCCGAAGACCTCCAAGATCGCCTTGCGCTGCGGGGTCAACCGACAGCCCGATTCACGAAGCCGGTCCAGGCCCCTGTCGAGCAGGTTCGCTTGGCCCGGCTCGGCCGGGTCGATGTCTGCGCGTTTAGTCATGGAGTTGGCTCAGACAGGCTCGTAATCGAAGGCCGCTTCGCTATGCTCGTCACCATCGAAGGACAGAAGCACGCCTTTGTCTTCGACGATCGTCTCGATATTGACCGGCCGCTTCCACACTCGATGGAGCGCCTCGAGCACGCCCTGGGCGTAGTCGAAACGCAGCGGCGTTCCGTCGAATTTGTGGTGCAACAGCAATTCGCCGCGGTTCTTGAAGTTGCCGTCCTTCACGTAAATGAAGGGTTGGCCGAAGTTTGTCAACTGCGTCAGAAGCTTCTCTTTGACCTCCTGAAACTCGCGGCTTTCGATCTCCCAGTTGCCCGACTTTCGGTTGTAGCCGAAGGTGAACATCTTATTCTCGCGGGCGAATTCCTCGGTCAAAAACTCGTCGATAAACGTCACATCGTTGTATAGTTTTCGGACCTCGAAGATCTTCTTGCGCCCCTTGCCGAGCTGCTTGTCCCAGCTGTCCTTTCGCTCCAGGTCGTCGACCTCGTCCCACTCCTTGCCGAATTTGCCCTTATTCCAGCGCTCCTCGATGTCGCGATACAGCGCCACACCCAGCTTATAGGGGTTGAGCTGGCCGGGAGCCGAGCTCATCACCTTGGAGTTGATATCCGCAAAGTCGATGATCTCGGCGTCGTTGAGCACCTTCTCGGTCAGGATCTTCGAGTGCCAAAAGCTGGCCCAACCCTCGTTCATTATCTTCGTCTGGCCCTGCGGGGCGAAGTAATAGGCCTCCTCGCGGATAATCGAGAGGATGTCGGCCTCCCAGCCCTCGAGCGGGGCGTGCTCGAGCAAGAAGAGCATGACGTCTTTGCGGGGCTCGGGCGGGAAGTTCTTGAGCCGCTGTTGGGCCTCGTCGAGCTTGCGCTTTTGCTCCTCGATGAACTCGTGGGGGTTGATATACTCTTCCATATAGTCTTTGGCCTGGAACTTGGGGATCTCTCCCCGAGTCCGCGACGAGTCCTCATCGCCCTCTTTGTCCTCGGTGCGCCGGCGTTCGATGAACGGGCTGTAGTAGTCGATGAGGTTGTCCAGCGACAGGCAGGTGTCGACGAAGTCCTCGACCTTCTCGATGCCCTGACGGTCGACATAGCGGCGGATGCGCGCGCCGTGGTTGGCCATCTCGTCGACCATCTTGCGGTTGGTCTTCGAGAAATAATAATTGTTCTTGAAGAAGTCGACGTGGGCATACACGTGGGCGATGACCGTCTTCTGGTCGACCAGGTTATTGCCCTCGAGCAGGTAGGCATACGACGGGTCATTATTGATGACCATCTCGTAGATCTTCGACAGGCCGTACTCGCTGCTCTTGGAGAGCTGCTCGTACTCCATGCCGAAGCGCCAGTGCGGATAGCGCGTGGGGAAACCGCCAAAGGCGGCGATCTCGTTCATCTGGCGGTAATCGACCATCTCGAAGATGGTCTCGAAGAAGTCGAGGCCGTATTC
>JBKGZI010000128.1:0-13556 GCA_046545675.1 Persicimonas sp. | reverse complement strand
ACAGCGCGTTAATCATCGAGATATGTATGATGAAAAGCCGAGACGGTGTCAGTCCGAAGTTATGGCCGCTGAACTGGAGTGACGGCGTCTCGCCGTCGCACGATAGAGTTTCTTCACAGGAATCGGGTGCCGGATGCCGGATGACGGGTGCCGGAAAACGGCCCCGGTCTCGCGGCGGGAATATCTACCGTCCCGCGTACGTCTCTGATTGACCGCGCAGATACCGCGTAGTACTCGAGCAGCGTTCATTTTCGGGCCTTATTTCGAGAGCTTAAAGCAGTGATTACAACATCGAACCTCATGATCAACTTCGGCGGGGCGCCTCTATTCGAGGACGTCAGCGTCAAGTTCGTGCCGGGCAATTGTTACGGTCTCATCGGCGCCAACGGCGCCGGAAAGTCGACCTTTTTGAAGCTGTTGAGCGGTGAGCTCGAGCCGTCGGCGGGCGAGGTCAGCATCCCGGGCAATCTCCGGCTGGCTAAGCTCGAGCAGGATCAGTTCAAATTCGACGATCTGGTCGTGCTCGATGCCGTGATGTTCGGCCACCCACGCCTGTACGAGGTATACAAGGAGCGTGCCGCGCTGTACGCCAAGCCCGACTTCGACGAGGCCGACGGCGAGCGCGCCTCCGAGCTCGAGATGGCCTTCGGCGATATGAACGGCTACGAGGCCGAGGCCGAGGTCTCGGTCCTGCTCGACGGCCTGGGCGTCGACCAGCAACTGCACCAAAAGACGATGGGCGAGCTCGAGAGCGGCGACAAGGTGCGCGTGCTTCTTGCGCAGGCGCTATTCGGACAGCCCGATATTCTGCTGCTCGACGAGCCCACCAACCACCTCGACGTCCACACCGTCGCCTGGCTCGAGGACTATATCTCGCGGCTGAAGACGCTGGTCATCGTGGTCAGCCACGACCGGCATTTTCTCAACAACGTGTGTACGCACATCGCCGATATCGACTTTCGCTCGGTGCGCGTCTACGCCGGCAACTACGACTTTTGGGTCCAGGCCAGCGAGCTCGCCGTCCAGCAGCGCCGCGACGAGCGAAAAAAGGCCTCCGACAAGGCCAAAGAGCTCAGGACCTTCATCGAGCGTTTCAGCAGCAACGCCTCCAAGGCCAAGCAGGCGACCAGCCGCAAGAAGCTGCTCGACCAGCTCACCCTCGACGATCTGCCGGTGTCGACCCGCAAATACCCGCATATCGTCTTCAAGCCCGAGCGCTCCCCGGGCCGGCTCATCCTGACCGTCGAGAACCTCTCGAAGACCATCGACGGCGAGAAGGTGCTCGACAACGTCAGCTTCACGCTCCAACCGGGCGACCGCGTGGCCTTCGTCGGCCACGACGCCCGCCCCAAGTCGGCGCTCTTCGATATCCTGGCGGGCGTCACCGAGGCCGACAGCGGCACCTTCGAATGGGGCTCGACGGTGTCGACCGCGTACCTGCCGCGCGAAAACGAGGCCTTCTTCGACGGCGTCGACCTCAACCTCATCGACTGGCTTCGCCAATTTACGGACAATCAGCACGAAGAAGACGTGCGCTCGTTCCTGGGCCGCATGCTCTTCACCGGCGAAGACACCCTCAAGAAGGTCGGCGTGCTCAGCGGCGGCGAGCGCATGCGCTGCATGCTGAGTCGCATGATGCAAACCGGCGCCAACGCACTTATCTTAGACGAGCCCACCAACCACCTCGACCTGGAGAGCATCACCGCCCTGAACAAGGCCCTGCAGGCCGCCGAGGATACCGTCATCCTGCTCGCCTCCCACGACCGCGAGCTGGTCGACACCATCGCCAACCGCGTCATCGAGCTGACTCCGAGGGGCGTCATCGATAATTTGATGAATTTCGAAGAATACCTCGCCGACGAGCGCGTCATGGCCAAGCGGCGCGAGATGTATGGGGCCGAAGTGGCGCTGTAAGCGCTGCATGCGCTGGCCTCAACGGCCTCCATTGTTGTAGCCTGCACGACCCACATACCAAGCCCCAAGGAGTAGCCATGTCGCTCATCGGTGGAGTCGTCAAATCAATGCTGCAGATGTCGCACTTAAACGACGCACACTCTTGGGTGGCCTCCACCGTGCGCGGGCCCCGCGGCCTGATCGTCAATTCGCACAACCGGCAACACCCGCCCCGGCCCGAGCAACCCCTGGAGCTGTACGAGTTCGAGGCCTGTCCATTCTGCCGCAAGGTGCGCGAGGCGATGACCGAGCTCGACTTGGCCTACGTCAACCGGACGTGCGCGAAGGGCTCCGAAGGCAAGCGGGCACGCGTCGAGGCTCGCGGCGGCAAGCAGCAGTTCCCGTATCTCGTCGACCCCAACACGGGCACCGAACTTTACGAGTCCGAAGACATCATCACCTACCTGGCCGAGACCTACGGCCCCGGACGATCGGCGCTCGGCAAGGTGATGGCCCCGGCGAATACCGGGTTCGCGATGGCGGCGTCGGTCGTGCGTCCCAAAGGCGGCCGGGTTCGCGGGGGATACGAAGACCGAGAACAACCCGAGCAGCTTCTGACGCTGTACAATATGGAGGCGTCGCCCTATTGCCGGAAGGTTCGCGAGACCCTCAACGAGCTCGACCTGGACTACCGCGTCGAGAACGTCGGCAAGCTCAGCGCCCGCCGCCCCGAACTGGTCGAGCGCGGCGGCGAGATGATGGTGCCCTACTTCGTCGATCCCAACACCGACACCGCGATGTACGAGTCCGACGCCATCGTCGACTATCTGGAAGCCACCTACGGCTGAGGCGACCTCCCCTACGAATGACGCGCGCCGCAGGCGACGCTCCCTCCGGGTTGCGCCAGCTCGGCAACCCCACCCACCGCATCATCCCCTCCAAATAGATCGCGTTCACAGATTAAGAGAATACAGCCCTGTTGACCTGCCTGGATGCGCGGCCACACCTACGGGCTATCGGCACTTGTCTACACCGGGGAAATCCGCTACACAATGAGCCATCACAAATATCAAGAAGGTGTAAACGGGGGCATCAGATCAGGCACTGCCTCGTTGAGGCCCTCGATTAATTTCTCGCTCCAAGTCGCAGCCTCCTCACCCGGGGACGCGACATTCGTCGCTGCAGTTGGTGGAAGTAAATGACAAAAAAAGTTGTAGTATTGGGAGGTGGCGTGGCGGGCCTCAGCGCCGCGCAGGAGTTGGCCGAACGTGGTTTTGAGGTCGACGTCTACGAGCGCTTGGACGTCTTCGGGGGCAAGGCGCGCAGCATTGATGTGCCCGGCTCGGCCACCGGCAATCGCAAGCCGCTGCCGGGGGAGCATGGGTTCCGGTTCTTCCCGAGCTTTTATCAGCATACCTTCGACACGATGCGGCGCATCCCCTTCGGCAACAATGACCAGGGCGTCTACGACAACCTGGTGCCGACCGAGCATGTGATGGCCGCGCGCGCCGGGGCCTCCGAGATCATCTTGCCGACGAACCTGCCCGATGATCTGGCCGATCTCGAGGCGCTGTACCGCATCTTCATCAAGAACCAGGCCGAGATCCCGCGCGATGAGATGCGCTTTTTCGTCGGTCGGATCTTGACGTTTCTGACCAGTTGTGAGGAGCGGCGAGTCGAGGAATACGATTACTTGCCCTGGTGGGACTTCATCGAAGCCGATCGGATGTCCGAGGAATATAAGGCGTTTTTGGCGGTGGGCCTGAGCCGGGACTTGGTCGCCATGAAGGCCGAGGTCAGCAGCACTCGCACGGTGGCCAAGATCTACGTGCAGTTGTTGTTGGGCATGGCCGCGCCCTGGTTGGACGTCAACCGCATCCTCAACGGACCGACCACCGAGGTCTGGATCGATCCGTGGGTCAGCTACCTGACCCAGCTCGGGGTCAATTTTCATCGCAACGCCACCGTGGAGTCGATCGGCTTCGACGGCGACCAGATTACCGGCGTCGACATCGACCTCGACGGCACCGACTGGGTGGCCCGAGGCGACTACTACCTGTTCGCGTTGCCCGTGGAGGTGATGGCCGAGCTGGTCGATGAGGACATCGCCGACGCGGCCGCCTCGTTGGACTCTCTCGACGAGCTGCAGACCGGCTGGATGAGTGGCCTGCAGTACTTCTTGAACGAGGACATCACCGTCAACCACGGGCATATTATATATGTCGACTCCCCCTGGGCGCTGACCTCGATCTTCGAGCATCAGTTCTGGGACGACATCGAGCTCTCCGAGTACGGCGACGGCGATATCAAGGGGTTTTTATCCATCTGCATCTCCGACTGGGATACGGTCGGGGAGACCGTCGCCAAGCCGGCCCGCGAGTGCACCCCCGACGAGATCGAGCGCGAGGTGTGGCACCAGCTCACCGAGCGTCTCAACGACACTCAGCAGGCCCGCCTCGACCGGGCCACTATCGTCGAGTGGTTTTTGTCGCCGACCATCGAATTCCCGCCGGGCACAGAGGCGGTCAACACCGAGCCGCTCTTGCTCAATACGGTGGGCGCGCTGAGCAAGCGTCCGGAAGCCTCGATGACCATCCCCAATATGTTTCTGGCCTCGGACTATGTGCGCACCCACACCGACCTGGCGACGATGGAGTCGGCCAACGAGGCCGCGCGTCGGGCGGTCAACGCGATTTTATCCCAGCAGCCCGACCCCTTCGAGCCCTGCATGGTCACGCCGCTGCGCGAGCCGGCGATCTTCGAGCCGCTCAAGGCTTATGACCGGCTGCGCTTCGAGATGGGCCTGCCCCACCGCAGTCTCACCTGAGGATCCAAGTAACTGCACGTGATGCATCCCCCTAAGGAGAGCAATCTATGAGCTCGACGCTCCGACCTACCGACGACGTTGCCGGGCCCCTCAATCGGTTGGCGGACAGTTTTTTACCCGAGGATTTCGAGCACTCCATCGAGCAACTCTTTCGCGCTCGTGTCGTGGTCGCCCTATCCTTTTCACTGTCCATCTTCGGTCCAATTTACGCGTTTATACTTTACTCGCTGACCGGATCGGCGCCTCAGGCGATCGCCACCCTGCTGGCCACCGCGGGCGTGGTGGCGGGGCTATTTTTGCTGCGGCGGGGGCTGCCATTTTTGATCCTCGGCAATTGGGTGACCTTTTGCGGGTATGCACTCTTCGTGTACGTGTCCACCCAGAGCACGGCCCCATCGGTGCTCATCTGGCAGGTCGTCTTCCTGGTCATCGCCGCCCTGATCGCCGGCAAAAAATCGGCGCTCGGCTGGGTGGTGGTGATGTCTGCCACCACCGCCTACTTCTACCTGGACATGCTCGCCGATGCCCCCGAGACCGGGGTCTTATTGAGCCGCGCCGATCTCTTGTGGGAGATGAGCCTAGTGATCGGCATGTTCGTGGCCGTGCTGGTGCTGACCCTCTCCTACGAGGTGCTCAAGAACTGGGCGCTGGACCAATTCCGACGCAAGGAGGCCCACACTCGGGCGATCCTCGAGGCCGCTCCGGACGGCATTATCACTCTGTCCGAGGAGGGACGCATCGCCGAGCTCAACCCGGCTGCCCAGCGCCTATTCGGCTACGAACCCTCCTCTATCGAGTGGGCGCCCATCACCACCGTGGTGCCCGCCATCGAGCACGCTCCGCCCAAGGCCGGTGACGCCGAAGTCCAGGAGATCTCCGACGGTCAACTCTTCGAAGCCGCTCCGGACTCGAATGCCGGCAGCCCCAGGGGTATCAACGCCTGGGTGGGGCAGACCTACGAGTCCGAAGCCGTGCGCAAAGACGGCGGGCGCTTCCCCGTCGAGCTGTCGGTGACTCGGATTCACAAAGATAATCGACTCGTCCTCATCGTCCGCGACATCTCCGCGCGCAAGGAGTCTCGTCGAGCCCTCCAAAATGCGCGCGATGAGGCCGTGGAGGCCAACGAGGCCAAGAGTCGCTTCCTGGCCAATATCAGCCACGAATTGCGCACCCCGCTCAACGCCATCATCGGCTATAGCGAACTGATCTGTGAGGATCTGTCCTATCTCGAAGACCCCGAGGACTTCGAGCATTTCGACCAAGAGGAGATCACCTCCGACATCCGGAAGATTGGCCGCGCCGGCAAGCACTTGTTGTCGTTGATCAATCAGATCTTGGATCTCTCCAAGGCTCAGGCCGGCAAGATGGAGCTGTACAACGAGGAGGTCGACATCGCCGAATTGATCGACGAGATCACCGAGACGATCCGGCCGGTGATCGACAAAAACGGCAACTCACTGCGTATCGACACCGCCGACGCTCCCGAGAAGATGGTCGTCGACCGCATGAAGCTGCGCCAGATCTTGATCAATCTTCTCTCCAACGCCTCCAAATTCACCGACAACGGCCTGGTGCGCGTCAACGCCTTCGCCGAGCGCCGCGACGATCGCGACTGGGCCATCTTCGAGGTCGTCGACCGGGGCATCGGAATCCCCGACGAGAAATTGGAGAAACTCTTCAACGCCTTCCAGCAAGCCGACGAGTCCACGACCCGCGAATTCGGCGGCACCGGCCTCGGCCTGACCATCTGCCGCCACTTTACGGATCTGATGGGCGGCGAGATCGAAGTGGAGAGCATATACGGAGAGGGTTCGACGTTTCGGGTCAAGCTTCCGGTCGACGCTGACGAACCCGTGCCCGGCGAGGACGCCGACGCCTCCGGCGACCAGCTCGAACAACACGACTCCGAGGCCTCGAGCGCCCCTGCCGGAGCGCCCCGAGTGCTGGTCATCGACGACGACCCGACCGTCCACCAGCTCGTCAGCCGCTTCTTGTCGCGCCAGGGCTTCGCCGTGGCCACGACCGCCGGACACGAGCAGGCGCTGCAGAAGGCGCGCGAGTTTAAGCCCGACGTCATCACCCTCGACGTGCTCATGCCCGAGGTCGACGGATGGGGCGTGCTCCAGCAGCTCAAGGCCGACGACGAGTTGGCCCACATCCCGGTGATCATGCTCACCATCATCGACGACCGGAATATGGGCTTCTCGCTGGGCGCCGCCGATTACCTCATCAAGCCGGTCGATCCGCGCCGCCTCGTCAACGTCCTCTCGTCGCATATAGACCAGATCAGCGACGACCTGCCGGTGCTGATCGTCGAAGATGACGACGACACACGCGATGTTCTTCGCCGTATTGTCGAGGACGCCGGCTGGGAGAATCGCTGCGCCAAGGACGGCCGCGACGCGCTCGATATGCTCGACGCAGGCCTGGAGCCGTGCGTCATCGTGCTCGACCTGATGATGCCCAGGGTCGACGGGTTCGAATTTCTCAAGGAGCTGCACGCTCGCAGCGAAGGCCCGCGCATCCCGGTCGTCGTCGTCTCGGCAGCCGATTTATCCCAGGCCGACCGCCAGATGCTCGAGCAAAACGTCGACAAAATCCTGCAGAAGAGCAATTACTCCAAAGAGCAATTGGTCGAGGAGCTGCACGCCGCGCTGTCGTGAACGCGTGATCGCAGCTAGACCGCGACCACCGCCCACACAAAAGCGCCGGCCACGACCGGAATGGCGAAGTTATCGTCGATACGTCGACAGAAGAGCTCGGTCAGCGCGCCGGCCATCGCTCCAGCCCCAGCCACCGCCATCTTGCGGCCCAACGATAGCTCGCCGTGCCACAAATACAGCACAGCGAGCACCACGAGAAACGAGACGGCCACGAAGGTCAGCGTCCCCTCCAGGGTTCGGCTGTTGACCAGCTCGACGCGCCCGAATTTGCGGCCGACCAGCGCCGCCGCCGGATCGCCCACCCCGAGCACCATGATCGCCGAGCCCGCCACGACCGGCTCGAAGGTCAGGGCGAGCAGAGACAAGGCAGTAGCGAACCAGGTCGACGAGTTGACCCGAAAGCGCTCGTGAGGGTGGGCGATGGGGGCGAAGAACTTCATCAGCGCCCTATTCCACCGGTCGCTGACCCGACGCGCGATCTCCAAAAACCAAAAGAGACTCGCCAGCCCAACCGGGACGGCGATGACCAGCGCCCACGGCGCATATTGGACCAGCAAAAGCCCGATGACCGCTGCCAAGACGTGAAAGCCGCTTCGGGCGTAATTGGTCGGCCTCAGACTGGGCAGCTCGACATGACAGGCTCTGAGCGCCGCGGCCAGCTCTTCGTAGGCGGGGTGGAGCTGCTCTCGAAACTCCATCCAACGCTCGCGGCCGTCGGACTCGGCGGGCAGATGCTCTGTGAGAAGACGGGAGATGTCCGCGAGCTGAGAGCGCGGCTCCTCGAGCGCCGGTTCGTCAGACCAATCTCGACGAGCGTCCTCGACCGCCTGACGGGCATCCTCGAACGCGTTGCGCAGCTTCCCGCGAGCCTCATCGCGCCAGCGCGCCGGCTCGAGCGCGGCGACCAGGTCGTGGAGTTCGTAGCCGAGTTTTTCAGCTCGCGGTGCTGCGGTCATCGATTTGCCTGCCGGATTTACTTCTCTGGGAATCGACACTTTGCCAATAGTGCTCGCGACCCGACCGATTAGCAAGAGGCTCGGGGGCTGCGATGGGCGCGCCGCCAACTTGAAGGCGACGAGACAGCGGGCTATGGTAGGCGTCTAACCACCTGCAATATCTAGTTAGCATGAGATGTAAATAGCATGAGATGGAGCCCGCCGATGGCGCTGCTCGACGACATCCTGAACGCCTACGAGTTTGGCGAAGACGCGGTGCTCGGCACCGTCGTCGACTTGGAGGGCTCGGGGTATAGGCGGCCGGGCGCGCGCATCCTGATCCGTACCGACGGCTCGCATGTCGGCCTGATCAGCGGCGGGTGCCTGGAAAAGGACGTCGCGCGACACGCGCGGGCTCGAGTCGCCGACGGGCCGAAGACGGTGACGCTAGACACCCGCTCGAATCGACTCCAGCCGCTGGGCGCCTACGGCACCGGCTGCGAGGGCATCCTGCGCGTATTGCTGCAACAACTGCCCGTTCCAGCGGGTCGACTCGACCCGCTCGAGCGACTCGCTCGACTGCGCGAGGCCGGCGAGCCCGGCGTGCTGGCGACGGTCTACGATACAACCGACTCGCTGAATCGGACGCTCGGGCGCGCAGCGCTCGTCACCGACCACGACGCCCACTGGGATCCGGAGTTCGGCCCCGAGCTTCGGGGACCGCTGCTCGAAGAGGCCGAGCGCACCCTCGGCGCCCAGGCCACGCGCGGGTTGCGCCTCGAGGTCGGCGGCGCCGCTTTGTCGGTCCTGCTCGAATATGTCGCCCCGCCCGTCGAGCTAGTCATCGTCGGTGACGGCCGAGACGCGGCCGCACTGGTCGAATTAGCCGTCCAGATGGACTGGCGCGTGCGAGTCGTGGGCGCCGATCCGCTCCGGTTGGAGGCGTCGCGCTTTGAAGAGGCGGACACCGTCTGCCTGGAGCATCCGGGCGATATCACCAGCCTCGAGTTGCATCGGCACAGCTACGTCGTGCAGATGACCCACGACTTCCAACGCGACGCGCGGATGCTCCCGGGCCTGCTCGACTCACAGGCGCCCTACATCGGGCTGCTGGGGCCGAAGCGTCGCGCCGGCCGGCTGATGTCCGCCCTCCACGAACGCGGCCAATTGCCCGACACATCCAAGCTCGACAAACTCGCTGCGCCGGTCGGCCTGGACCTGGGCGGCGACGACCCGCTCGAGGTCGCCCTGTCGATCATCTCGCAGGTCGTCGCGGCCAAAAATGGCCGCCGAGGCGCCCCGCTCTGCGAGCGCGAAGACGGCATTCACGACCGACATTTTGTGGATGAGCATTCTGTGGATGAGAATCGTGTCGACCACCGTCAGCAGCGCGCGGATCGCGCCGCCAAGGGGGCGTGATCGACACCGCGATTATCCTGGCAGCCGGAGAATCCAGCCGCATGGGGCGCCCCAAGGCGCTGCTCGAATGGCGCGGCCAGACGCTGCTCGCACGCTTGCTCGACATCACGCGACAGGCCGGACTGGCTCCGCTGGTCGTGCTCGGCGCCCACGCCGAAAGACTGCGTGCGCACGTCGGGGACGCGGAGGTGGTGTTCAACGAAGCGTGGCGCGAGGGCATGGGTCGCTCCATCGCCCGCGGGGCGGGTGCGCTGGATCCGTGCTGCGAGCGTGCCGTCGTCCTGACGGTCGACCAGCCGCAGGTCGATGCAGAGTTATTGCGCGAGCTGCTGGCAGCCTGTAGCACCGAGGTCGACGCGGCTGCGACTCGCTATCCTGACGGCCCCCTCGGTCCGCCCGTATGTTTTCGCGAGCACGTATTCTCGACCCTACGCAGCTTGGGCGGCGATGGAGGCGCGCGACGCTTCTTGCGCTCGGACGACTGGAACGTCGCGCAAGTGCGCGCCGACGGCGCCGGCGTCGACATCGACACGCCCGAGCAGTGGAAGCAATTCAAACGAGACCATAACCCAATGGGCCATACTTGAAGTATATCGCATCGACAGCCGTGCTGGTCGCAATGATGACAGCAACTGCCTTTGCTAGCGCCGACGAGCCCGCCTTCGAATTTGGCCCAGTCCCGGGCTGGCAGGTGCTCGGTGGGGTCAACGGCGGCGGCAGCTTCGGCTCACCCGGTGGTGGTGGCTTCGCCGGCGCGGAGCTCAGCGTCAGCCGCCTGATGTCCGGTTGGTGGACCGGCGCCTACGTCGACGGCGTCTACGACTTCGGCCATTCGGCGGCGACGGTGACGGCCGGACCGGAGGTCGGCTACGGCGTCCTCGGCCTCGACGGCGGCGCCGCGGCGCGCTTCGCAGCCGACGGCCCCGATTGGGGCCCGCAGGCCAGGCTCCTGGTCACCGCAGGCGTCTTCTCGGTCTTCGGCCGCTACACCTACCTGACCGACTCAGACGCCCACATCGGCCAGGCCGGCGTCCTCTTCAAGCTCCCACTCTGGGCCCCATGACAAAGAACGAGCCGTCGACTCTACCAAGAACCAAGAACCAAGAACCAAGAACCAAGAACCAAGAACTGTCACAAAGCGCCTTACCACCACAGCCATCACATGATTCGCACAGAGTCTGTGCCCCCGGGAACCAAACCATGAAATTTCTAGTCAACGGACAAGAGGTCGACGTCGATGTCCCCGAAGACGTCCCGCTTTTGTGGGTGCTGCGCGAGGAACTCGGGCTCAAAGGCACGAAGTACGGCTGCGGCAAGGCCCTCTGTGGCGCGTGTACGGTCCACCTCGACGGCGAGCCGAAACGCTCCTGCGTGATCGGCGTGGGGGACGTCGCCGGCCGCTCGGTCCACACTATCGAGTCGCTGGCCGACGGCGACGAACTCCACGCCGTCCAAAAGGCCTGGGTGGAGGGAAACGTCCCCCAATGCGGCTACTGCCAATCCGGCCAAATCATGCAGGCGGTCGCCCTGCTTCGGCACAATCCCTCGCCCGACGATGACGATATCGACGCGGCGATGTCGGCCAATCTATGCCGATGTGGCACCTATCCGCGGATTCGCAAGGCCATCCACCGCGCCGCCGAGATGCTGGGAGGCTCAGAATGAACCGTCGTGAGTTCTTGCGTGTATCACTGCTGGGCAGCGGCGCCTTTTTGATGGGCGTATCGCTGCCCGGCTGTCTCGGGGCGGACCAGCAGCGAATGCGCGACGTGGCCGCTTCGAGCGGGGCCTTCCAGCCCAACGCCGTCGTGGCTGTCACGCCCGACGACCGAGTGCTGGTGGCGGTGGGCAAATCCGAGATGGGCCAAGGCGTCTTCACCCACCACGCGATGCTGGTCGCCGAGGAGCTCGGGGTCGACCTCGAGCAAGTCGAGCCCTTCCACGCCGAGGCCGGCCCGGAGTTCCAGATCTTCGGCGTCCAGCAGACCGGCGGCTCCTCGTCGACGGCCCAGACCTATAAGCCGGTGCGCCGGGCCGCGGCGGCCGCGCGCGAGATGTTCATCTCGGCGGCGGCTGCCACCTGGGGCTGCGCGCGCGGCGACTGCGAGGCGCACGGCGGTGCCATCCATCGGACCTCGACCGGCGACTTCCTGCGATACGGCGCGTTGACGCAGGTAGCCGCCGGCCAGTCGATCCCGGACGACGCGCCGCTGAAGGCGCCTTCGGAATTCGAGATCATCGGCCAATCGAAGCCGCGCGTCGACCTCGAACCGAAGGTCGACGGCTCAGCAGAGTATGGCCTGGACATCCACATCGACGGCATGGTCGAGGCGCTGGTCATCCGCCCGCCGGTGCTCGGGGCACAGGTCGCCTCATTCGACGCCGGCGAGGCCGCCCAGATGCGCGGTGTCGTCGACATCTTCGCCTTCGATCGCGGCGTCGCGGTGGTCGCAGACAAATATTGGCAGGCGCGCCGCGCAGCCCCGCACGTCGAGGTCGAGTGGACGGAGAGTTCCCTCGACGGCTTCAACACCTCCGAGATGCGCGACGCGGCGCGTCGGCGCGACGACGCGCCCGCCGTCACCCTGCGCGATGACGGCGACGTCGATCGCGGCCTCGACGACGCCGATATGACCGTCGTCGAGGCGACCTACGAGGCGCCCTACCTGGCCCACGCGCCTCTCGAACCCCAAAACGGCACGGCCTATGTCCAGGAGGACCGCGTCGATATCTGGGCGCCGGTGCAGTGGCAGTCGGCAGCTCAGGGCGACGTCGCCACGCTGCTGGGCCTGCCCCGCGAGGACGTCCACGTCCACACGACGATGTTGGGCGGCGGGTTCGGCCGGCGCCTGCTCATCGACTATATCATCGAGGCGGTGCTGGTCTCGCGCGAGATTGGCCGGCCCGTGCGCGTGGTCTGGACGCGCGAAGACGACACCCGCGGCGGCTATTATCGGCCGTTCTCCCACACCCGGGTGCGCGGCGCCGTCGACGCCGACGGTCGCCCCGTCGCCTTCGATTATCACACGATGTCCCAGTCGCTGCTGCAATTGGACGCCTGGCTGCCGTCGATCCTGCCGGAGTGGATGCCGCGGCTGACCCGCACGATGATGGGCAAGACCGCCGGCAACGTCGCCGACAGCGACTCCCTGCCCAATATGCTGGCCACCGAGGGCGCCTCGGATCTGACCTACGCAGTCCCCAACATACGCGTGGGATATACCCAGATTCGCGTCGACGTGCCGGTCAGCTTCTGGCGCTCGGTCGGCCACTCGTTCAACGCGTTCGCCGTCGAGAGCTTCATCGACGAGCTGGCCGCCGCCGCGGACCGGGACCCGTATGAAGTGCGCCGCGAATTGCTCACCGACGACCCTCGTAAACTGGGCGTGCTCGACCGGGCCGCCGAGCTGGGAGGCTGGGGCTCGCCGGTCGAGGAGGGTTTCGGGCGAGGCATCGCCGTCCATAAATCCTTCGGCACCTATTGCGCCCAGGTCATCGAGGCCGGCGTCTTCGACGACGAGGTCGTCGTGCGCCGGGTCTCTTGCGCGGTCGATTGTGGCCTCGCGCTCAACCCGGACATCGTCGTCTCCCAGATGGAGAGCTGCATCGCGCAGGGGCTGTCGGCGGCGATCATGCAGAAGATCGACTTCGTCGACGGGCGCGTCGTGCAGGGAAATTTCGATACATTTGGATTCATCCGCATGCACGAGGCGCCGCAGATCGACGTCGAGATCATCGACAGCGACGCCCCGCCGACCGGTGTCGGCGAGCCCGGCCTGCCCCCGGTGGCTCCGGCGTTGGCCGGCGGCATCTTCGACG
>JBKGZI010000127.1:0-13604 GCA_046545675.1 Persicimonas sp. | reverse complement strand
GGCTAGTTCGGTGTTGGTCATCGACTTGTAGCGGTCGCGAGCCTTCTTGAAGCCCACCGCGCCGATCGCGCTGAGCAGTGCGTCGCCCAAGACGGCGCCGATGCGCTCGGCCGGTCGCGAGTCGCTGCGGCCGGGCCCGGAGATGAACGACGGGCGCACGACCGTGTGTGGCAGCTCGCTGTCGACCACACAGCGCTCCGCCTTCCAGCGCGCTTGCATATAGGCGCTCTTGGCGTTCGGGCCGACTCCCACCGCAGAGATATAGACAAAGCGCGGCTCGATGGAGGCCCGCACACAGGCGCGCACCAGGAGCGCGGTCAGCCCGTAGTCGACGGCCTCGTAGCTGTGCGCGTCGGGGTCGTCGGCCTTCTTTTGCCTGCTACGGGTGGTCCCGATGAGGCAAAACACCACATCCGGCTCGATGCGCTCGAGCGTCTCGGCCATCTCCTCCTCGTCCCACGGCGTCGTGTCGATGCGGGCGCCTTCGGCCTGGAAGTGGCTCGTATACGCCTCCCGGCCCGACGAGTCGGGTCGAATATGAGCCACGGTGTCGACGCCGTGCTCACATAAAAGACGCACCACCTCGCGGCCGGTATATCCCGTCGCGCCGGCTACGAAAGCGGTGGGACTTTGCATCGAAATCCTCCGGAGTGCAGTTACGTGCAGCTTCAGCGTAATGTCGCGTTCTTGCCGTCTTGCTGCTTCGTCGGCGCACGCGAATGTTCTTGGTTCTTGGTTCTTGGTTCTTGGTTCTTGGTACAACACCAGTATGCGCGCTTTACCAAGAACCAAGAACATGAACGTCATGCAGCCAACCTCGACGAACGCGTCAAGCCTTCGTAAACCAAACATTCAGCGTGAGGCAACACATTGACGCCCGAGGGCATTCTTGACAATAGACACGAGGCATCTCTGCGACTGTCGGCCGGCGCCGACGGACTCTGATATGAGGCAAAAAAGATGAATCATCTGAGCATCTACAACGGTTCGCTGGCGCTGTTGACCGACCTCTACCAGCTGACGATGGCCCAGGGCTATTGGAAGCAGGACATGGTCGGGACCGACGCGATTTTCCATCTCTTCTTTCGCGAAGCGCCCTTCAATGGGGGTTATGCGGTGGCGGCCGGCTTGAAGACCGCCGTCGACCTGCTGCTCGAATACGAGTTCTCCCCCGAGGACCTGGCCTATCTTGGCGAGCTTCGCGGCAGCGACGATGAGCCGCTCTTCGACGAGGAGTTTTTGGATTTCTTGGCGCGCATGGAGTTTTCGTGCAGCGTCGACGCGGTGCCCGAGGGCAATATCGTCTTTCCGCACGAGCCTCTGGTGCGCGTCGAGGGGCCGCTGATCCAGGCGCAGCTCCTCGAGAGTGTGCTGCTCAATATCATCAACTTTCAGACGCTCATCGCCACCAAGGCCTCGCGGGTCTGTTATGCCGCCGGCGACGAGCCGGTGCTCGAATTCGGGCTTCGACGCGCTCAGGGCCTCGACGGGGCGCTGTCGGCCTCGCGCGCGGCGGTCATCGGCGGCTGCGCGGCGACCTCCAACGTGCTCGCCGGCAAGCTCTTCGGCATCCCGGTCAAGGGCACCCACGCCCACTCCTGGGTGATGAGCTTCGACTCGGAGCTCGAGGCCTTCGAGGCCTACGCCGAGTCGATGCCCAATAACGTGGTCTTCTTGGTGGACACCTACGATACGATCAGAGGCGTCAAAAACGCCATCACGGTCGGCCGGAAGCTGCGCGATAAGGGCTACGAGATGGCCGGCATCCGCCTGGACTCGGGCGATCTGGCCTGGCTGAGCATCGAGGCTCGAAAGATGCTCGACGAGGCCGGCTTCGAGAAGACCAAGATCGTCGCCTCCAACAACCTCGACGAGCGCACCATCCGCTCGCTCAAGGAGCAGGGCGCTCAGATCGCCGTGTGGGGCGTGGGCACCCACCTGGCGACCGCCAAGGACCAGCCGGCGCTGGGCGGAGTGTATAAGATGTCGGCGGTGCGCTCGGCCGGCGGCGACTGGGAGCATAAGGTCAAGCTGAGCGAGCAACGCATCAAGATATCGAACCCCGGCAAGATTCAGGTGCGACGTTTCTGGAAGAATAAGCCGTCAGGCATCGGCGGCGCCGGTGAATTCGTCGGCGATATGATCTACGACGAGCTGACGGGCGAGCCGCCCAGTTTGATCATCGTCGACCCGCTCGACGAGACCCGCCGGAAGCGTCTGGAGGGGGCGCCGGTCGACCTGCTCAAGCCCATCTTCAAAGAGGGCCACTACGTCGGTGAGGACTATATCGCCGACGACATCATGGAGATCCAGCAGCACTCCCGCCACATGCTCGCGCGCTTCCATGACGGCATCAAGCGCTTCGACAACCCGCACGAGTACCCCGCCGGCCTCGAGATGAACCTCTACGAGCTCAAAAAGCGCCTGATCTTGGAGGCGCGCGGCTTCGACCCCGACGAGGAGCCGACCTGGTGAGCTCCGGATAAGTCCATTCAGAACAAATGAGCCATGATGAGCGAGTGGCTCTGGTATGCCCTCTCGTTTTGGGTGGGCAACTGGTCATACCACTTGACCACCGGACCATATGATCGTACAGTCATGTTAGACGTAGGCAGATTGGCAACGACGGTGGAGACGACGTGATATTCGATCGAATCGAGAAGAAGTCCCTGGCTGATGCGGTCTTCGAGCAGCTTCGAGACCGCATCGTGACCGGTGAGATGGAGCCGGGCTCGAAGTTGCCGAGCGAGCGAGGGCTCAGCGAGCAACTTGGGGTCAATCGCGGAGCAGTGCGCGAGGCGCTCAAGCGCCTGGAGCAGGCGCGGTTGGTCTCTATCAAGCAGGGCGGGGCGACCCGGGTGCTCGACTTCCGCCAGACCGCAGGTACCGACCTTTTGGCCGCTCTTTTGGTGACCTCCGACGGCGAGGTCAACACCCACGTGGCCCGAAGTGTCATGGAGATGCGCTCGGCGCTGGCCGCCGATATCGCCCGACTCTGTGCCAGACGCGCGAGCGACGAGATCGACGAGCGTCTCGACGAGATTCTCACGCAGATGGAGGCGGCCGGCAGCGATCTGGTGCGCCTGCAGCAGTCTTCTGCCCAGTTCTGGTCGACGCTCGTCGACGGGTCGGACAACCTCGCCTATCGGTTGGCGATCAATTCACTGATGCAAACCTATGACAAGATTAAGGGCGTCCTGCTCGGGGTGCTCGCCGACGAACTAAGCGACCTCGAGGCCTACCGCGCCATTGCCGGCGCGGTGGCCGAGCGTGACGAAGAGGACGCCGAGTTCTATGCCCGCAATTTGGTGCGCATGGGCGAGCGACGCATCACAGAGCTGATGGACGCGCTCGAGGAGGAGACTGAATGACACACACGACGACACATTCGGATGTGATCGAGAAAGCCAGCGCAGCCGAAGAGGACGGGGCGGTCGACGGCCGCCGGCTGCTCGAGAAGAACAGCCTGTGGGAGGCGGCCGGCAAGTTCTTCGGCTACCCGACCCCGTGGATTCTGGGCGCCGCGGCGCTGACCGGCTGGATCGGACGGGTGTGGCTGGGCGGCTGGAGTCTGTGGGACTTGGCCGTCGCTGGGGCTATCTTGCTGTTCTGGCCGCTACAGGAGTGGCTGATCCACGTATTTATTCTGCACTCTCGTCCCGTCGAGGTGTTCGGCCGCCGCTTCGACCTGCACACAGCGAAGAAGCACCGCAGGCACCACGCCAAGCCGTGGCGGATCGATATCATGTTCGTCCCGCTGCGCGCGGTGCTCGTGGCGTTGCCCATTGCCGCGGCGCTGTGGTTTTGGGTCGCCCCGTCGCTCGAGCTGGGCTTTATGGGGCTGGCCGTCTATACGAGCCTGTCGCTGACCTACGAGTGGACGCACTACCTCGTGCACACCAACTACAAGCCGCAGACGCGATTTTACCGGCGGCTGTGGAAGAACCACCGGCTGCATCACTTCAAGAACGAGAAGTTCTGGTACGGCGTCTCGATGCTCTCCGGCGATCGTATCTTGGGCACTGCGCCGGACTTCAAAGAGGTCGAGACGTCCGACACCTGCCGTAACCTGGGTGTGCTCGACGACGCCGACGCCGACGGGGCGTAGTGGCCTCACTCGAGCTCGATGCGCTCGGTAGTCCGCAGTTCCATCTCGGTGCCCGCCTCGAGCACGGCGTCGGCGCTGCCTATCCCCAGGCTTATCACGGTGCCAGCGCCGGCGCCGAGCGCCCCGCCGAGCAGGGTACCCTCGACATCGCGGCCGATGACGGCGCCCAGAGCAGCGCCGGCGACGCCGCCGACGGCGGCCCCTTTGCCGACGTCACCTTTGTCGCGCTTGGCCTCGACCTCGGTCTCGGTGATGCGCGCCTGCATCGCATAGGTGCGATCCTCGAGTTCGAGCTCCTGGACGTCCAGGCGAATGGCGGCTTGCTCGCCGTGGCGATCGGACTTTTTGAGCCCGGTGACCGTGCCGTGGACCTTGGCGCCGGCGGGCACCACGACGTTGCCCTCGGCGTCACGAAGCGACTGGACGAGCGTGGCGCTGAAGCGCTCGCCGACCTCGGTGTCTTCGGTGTTGAGTTCCTGGTCGAGCTCGACCTGTAAGGGTGTCCCCGTCGGAACGGCCTCCGAGCTGACCAGTTCCGCTTCTGATTGCTCATCTTGTTGCTGCTCGGCCGGCTCTCGATCCTCGCTCTCGACCTGAGCTGTGCGGCAGCCGGCAGCCATCATCAAGACGGCCGCGACGATAGCGAGTGTGCGATAGATCATCGGCTTTCTCCGTTTCGTAGTGCGAGTGAGCGGAGCAACCTGAGCTGCTCGGCGCTTCACCCATAGTGGCGTGGCTGGGCCCCGTTGGACGAATCACAGCGGCGCACATTTCGAGCCTCCTTCCCATGCTCGCCGTCCTGGGGCTCGAAGGCGACCTCTTCGCCTTCCTCGAGCCATAGCTGCTCGCTGTCGAGGATCTCACTATAATGCACGTAGACGTTGTCGCCGTCCTTGCGGTCGACGATCACCCCGTAGCCGCGTGCTTCGTTATACCACTTCACATAACCCTGTTTCGTCATAGCCCTGCCTCCGGATAGTCAAGCGCATCTCCTCCGCCATAAAGATTAGCAATTTTGGGGCCGGGACCAGCATAGAGGGGCGATAACTGTATGGAATGCCTGGCTATTAGCCTCCGCGGGCGCCTGAGAGGCCGATCCCAGTACCCATTCTAACGCGCAGGCGCAGGGATTCCTCCCTGCGCCTGCGCGTTAGAATTGCGGCCACCGAGGTGTGACCGGTAAGTTTTTCGCTTCGGTCGGGCCTGGTCTCACACCGAGATCGAGCCCTTGCGGAAGTCGCTCGGGGCGAGGTGCAGGTTGATGACCACCGGCGTGCCCTCCTTGGAGAGTGTCTTGGCGCGTTGGATCACGTCGTCGACCTCGCTCTCCTCGGTCACCAGGATGCCCACGCCGCCGTAGCCCTCGGCGACCTTGTGGTATTCGGTGAGCCTCAGACAGGTGCCGATATCGTCCTCGAGGATGACGACTTGGTCGCGGGCGATCTGGCCCCAGGAGGCATCGGAGCCGATCACGGCGATGGGGGCGAGGCCGTGGCGTACATAGGTATCGAATTCAGCCAGGCTGTAGGCGCTCGAGCCGTCGCCCCAGATCAGCCAGATCTCGGAGTCGGGCCGGCATAGGGCGCCGCCGAGGGCGAAGCCGCCGCCGACGCCGAGCGTGCCGAACACGCCCGGGTCGAGCCAGTTGAGCGGCTGGCGCGGCTTGAGCACGTAGGCGCCGGTGGCCACGAAGTCGCCGCCGTCGACTACGATGACCGCGTCGTCGCCCATCTGCTCCTCGAGGCGCTTGAAGAAGTAGATCGGGTGGACGAGCTCGTCGGCCTCCTCGGCGCGCGCGTCGATATTGGCCTGGCGCGCCTCTTCGCGCTCGCGGCAATCGTCGAACCAGGGCTGCCAATCGGGGGTTCTGCCGGCGACGCGCTCGGCCAGGGCCATCAAGAACTCGCCGGGGTGCATCTGCAAGCCGATGTCCGGCTTGCGGTTCTTGGTCAGATCTTCTTCGCTCAAATTGGCCGCCACCAGGGTCGCCCTCGAGTTGATCTTGCGGCCGTAGCCGAGTCGGAAGTCGAACGGAAACCCGGAGACGATGGCGTAGTCCGATTTCTTGAGCGCCGCGGTGCGCTTGTGAAAGAGCTGGACGTCGCTGTCCCGCCCCAGCATGCCGCGGGCCATGCCGCCCAGCCACACCGGCATCTGCAGGCTCTCGATGGCCCGGGCAACCTCGCGCGCCTGGTCCTGGTTCATATTGACCAGCGTCTGGCTGCCGGCGACCAGCACCGGGCGCTTGGCGGCCAGCAATGCCTGGGCGGCCTTCTCGACCTTCGAGTCCAGGCTCGAGCGAAACGGCAGCTTGACCTCCGGCGGGCTCAGGTCGACCGAGATATGCGGCTGGTGGAATTGGCGCGCCAGGTACGCCTTCATGCCCAACTGCAGGCCCTTGGCGATGAGGGTCTTGGGCTCGTCGAGGCCGGCCTCTTCGAGATACCAGCCTTTGACGACTTCCTCGGGGTATAGCAAGTCGATGGGCACCTCCACAAAGACCGGCCCGGGCACGCCACTCGTGGCGACGTCGAGCGCCTTTTTGATGGTCGGCCCCAGCGCCTTGACGGTGGTCACCCGCGTGCACCACTTGGTGATCGGGCTCATCAGCGACATCTGGTCGATATCCTGCAGCGAGCCACGCCCGCGCAAGATGGTCGCGGTCGCCCCGCCCATAATCAGCAGCGGCGACTGGGCCATCTGCGCATTCTTGACCGCGGTCACCGTATTGGTCACCCCGGGCCCGGCGGTCACCGCGGCCACGCCGACGGTGCCGTTCATGCGGGCGACGGCGTCGGCGGCGAAGACCGCGCTGGCCTCGTCGCGCACGTCGATCACGTCGATGCCGCGGCTTTGAGCGCCCACCAAAATCGGCGAGATATGCCCACCACACAGCGTAAAGACGTACTCGACGCCGCGCTCGTCGAGCTTGTCGGCAATGATGTGTCCACCGTCGCGTTCAGCCATCTTCGAACTCCTCGGACTCGGCTTTCGGGTTGTGAATATGCCCGTCGGTCCTACCACACCCGGCGCGGAGTTGTCAGCATGTGGGCAGAGGGCTCCACGGTGATGTGCGCCGCCCCCATCGGAGAGAACCCGCATCGGAGAGAAGACCGACGCGTTTAAGTTTAGACTGGCACACGCGCCCCTGCGATCGGCGAGCCCTGACTCAGCGCCGACGATGCCGAGTCGTGTCGACAGGATAGGAGGAGTTTATGGAGTTGTCGTGGCTAATGATCGCGCTGGTCGCCATTATCCTCGTGATGATGGGGCTATTTTTTCGCAAACGCTTCTTCATGGAGCCCAGCGACCTCGGAGAGGGCGGGGCCGGGGCCGCCGGCACCCCGCCGGACTTCTACGACAAGCGCGAGTCGAGCGAGACGCGCGAGTCGGAGAAGCCCGAGTGATGCTCGTGAGATCGAGGCTCAGTTTTAATCGCACGCTTGGATTTCGGCGTTGCAGGTCCCGCTGTTGACGCAATCCTCGTCGAAGCCACACTCATAGCCGTAGCAGTACATGGCTCGGGTATACGTTTCATAAGCGGAGGTCGTGCCGCTTTCCATGCACTGCTGGGCCTGTGAATAGTTCGTGGCGTCGCCGAGGCAACTATCTACATCCATGCAACTATTGCTGCCATTCACTGCGCTGGGATTGGTTGCGCACAGTCCTAGAAAAGTGCCGCAGTTCGTCTCGACGCAGTTCGCGTCGCTGCACCCGGTGACTTCGGCGCATTTGTATAGCGTCGACGCCTGCATTTGCTCAATCTGTGGTGCAGAATCGTAGCAAGGGCCGCTATAGGGACCCGTATCGGTGTCCGAGATGCAACCGACGATTTCCGCACACGTCTGCGGGTCGGTCGTCTGCCCGCCGGTATTATTCGACGACCCACCGCCCGATGAGCCTCCGATGGCTCCGCTGAGACCGCCGCCGGAGCCGTCGTTGTTGTCGGAGTCGCCGTCGTCATCTCCACAGCCGGCCAGGGCAAGGGCAAGGGCCAGTACGACAAGTCGAAATAGCACAATCGCTCTACGCATTTGCATCTCCTCGAGATGTGAGCGCCCGCAAATCGGGCGCCAATAAGGTGATGTCCCCCCGGCCGCGAGAAATGCAGACCTCTGGGACGCTCTCATATTGGTTTTCGGCGCAGATGGGCAAATCGTTGCGTGCTTTCTTGGAAAATCTTGGCTCTTGGTGGCTCTATTCGTCGCTAAGTGGCTGGAGTTACTTGTCGTTTTGAAATTATGGCAAGTCGAGCCATTCGGCGGATTCTCTGTTGAGATTTCGCCCGACGCGCTATGGTGTGGCGAGCTCGTTTTTCACTCCTCGTCGTACGCCGTTGCCCGATGACCAAGCCTTTTAGTCCTGATCCCCGATATTCTGGAAAAAGCATGCTGGTGTGGTTTGCCGGCGCGCTCTTCGCCAGCGCGGCGCTGATCTTCACCGTCGAGCCGCTCATCGGCCGGCTCCTGCTGCCGCGATTTGGCGGCACGTCGGTGGTCTGGAATACCTGCCTGGTCTTCTTCCAATTGGGGCTGCTGGTCGGCTACGGCTACGCCTATTTGCTCACAGAGCGCGTGCCGCTAAAGGCGCAGATATTCGTGCATCTGGGGCTTGTGGCGGCGGCGTTTTTCGTGTTGCCAGTGGTCTTTCCGGAGGGCGCGCCGCAAGAGGGTGGGGTGGCCGTCGGGTGGCTGCTCGGGGCGCTCGCGCTCAACGCAGGGCTGCCGTTCGCGCTCCTGTCAGCCAGCGCGCCGCTGTTCCAGAGCTGGTTTGCGCGCACCGACCATCCCGACGCCGCCGACCCCTATCATCTGTACGCAGCCAGCAACGCCGGCAGTCTGCTGGCGCTGTTGGCGTACCCGCTGCTGGTCGAGCCGACGCTCGCGCTGGACACTCAAGGCTGGGTGTGGACGGGCGGCTATGCGGTGTTTTTCGGGCTGGTCGCCCGCATCGCCCACCTCGCCTGGCGGCGCAAGGGAGCTGGGACCGTAGAGGCCGACACTCGACTGCAAGATCAAGCGCCCGAGCTGCGTGATTGGGGCCGATGGCTGGGCTGGTCGGCGCTGCCGTCGGCGCTCTTAGTCAGCGTGACCGACTATGTGACCACCGACGTGGCGGCGGTGCCGCTGTTGTGGGTGGTCCCGCTCGCGCTGTATCTGCTGTCGTTTATCGTCACCTTCGCCCGCACGCAGATCGTGCCCAGACAGGTCTTCGTGGCGCTCGTCCCGGCGGCATTGGTGCCGACGGCGGTGGTGCTACTGCTCGATTTCGCGCCCGAATCACTCGCTATCCTCCTGGGGCCGCACCTGGTCGCGTTTTTCATCGTGGCCACCGTCTACCACGGCGAACTCGTGGCGAAACGGCCGTCCGGGCGGCATTCGAGCGCGTTCTATCTGGCGATGGCGGCCGGTGGGGTCGTCGGCGGGGCGTTTTCGGCGTTTTTGGCGCCGCTGGTCTTCGATTCGGTTGCCGAATACCCGCTGCTTTTATGCGCTGCGGTACTTGTGCTCCCGCGTCTTGTCGATAGGTCGCGCTCGGTGAAGAAAGCCGCCCTTGTGGCCGGCGTGATTAGCCTCGCGCTGGGCTTCGTCATCTTGCAGGAGGTTCACAGCGAGCACCTCGTGCTGACCACCGGCATGACCCTTATGGCAGTGCTGGCGTTGGCGCTATGGGCCGCTTGGCGCCACCCGCGCGCCTTCGGCGTGCTCTTCTCGGTGCTGCTGGTCGCCGCGCTCGTCGCCGAGAGCATCTACGGCCGCGCGCTGGTGCGCGAGCGCAGCTACTTCGGCCACTACCGCGTCACCGAAAAGCTCACCGACGACGAGCGGCTGTTCATCCTGTATCACGGCTCGACGATCCACGGCTTCCAGTCCGCCGAGGCCGACCGTCGACTGCTCCCGATGGGCTATTATGCGCCGCATAGCGGCGTGGGAAAGCTCCTGGCCCAGATGGGCGAGAGGGCTTTGGGAGACGCATATTTAGGGGATGTGTATTTGGGGAGTAATCCCGACGTTCAGCAGCCGGCAACGGTCGGCGTGGTCGGCCTGGGTATCGGTGGCCTGGCTGCCTACGCCGTCGATCGGCCGCTCGAATTTACCTTCTTCGAGATCGACCCGGTCGTCGTCGACTTGGCCCGCGACGAGCGATATTTCGATTACCTCGCCCGCTGCGGCCAGCAGTGCCAGGTGCAGACCGGTGACGGCCGGATACGGCTGCGCGATTGGGAGGGCCCGGGCTTTGACCTGCTGGTCCTCGACGCCTACGACTCCGACAGCATCCCCGTCCATCTGCTCACCCGCGAGGCCGTCGAGTCTTACCTCGAGCGCCTCAACGACGGCGGCGTGCTCGCCTTCCATGTGACCAACCGCTACTTCGATCTGCCGCCGGTGGTCGGCCGGCTATGCGAGGAGCTATCGCTCCAATGCGTCGAGTACACCCACACATTCTCCTCCGAGGCGATGCCCGACGGCCGGTCGCACTCGACCTGGGTCTTCGCCGGACGCGACTCCGAACTCATCGAGTGGCTCGCCGATCGCCAGCAGGCCAAGGCGCCCGGGGCTGACGGGCCGCTGTGGACCGACGACTTTGCGAATATCTGGGGGGCGCTCGAGTGAGCGGGTGCACAACGACAACCGGAGCGACGGCCTCCGTGCCGTCGACGCTATGTTTGGCTACTGGGGGGGCGGCGTCGCTCCAAAGTAGAGCTTCCGTGTCTACATTTGGATTCGAGAATACGTGGATGGATTTCGAATCTAATATGGAGGCAGGACCATGGACGCCTTTTTTGGCATCGTCGTTGCCGCAATCTTTGTCGCGTTGATCACCGTCATGATCGTCATGGGCGTGCGCTATCTCAGGGCTGACAACACCGGAAAGCCGGGCGGCAAGGAGCTGCCGTCGTCCAAAGATCGCACCCAGGATCGCGGCAAAGAGCTGGAGCGGGACCGCGAGACACGTCGCAAGATGCGCGGCGAGGGCTGATCAGTTCTTCGGGTAAGCCGTCCAGCCTTCGGTCCACGGATCGGCGCTCGGGGAGAACGCGCCCCGGTAGACGGCGGTGAGGTCAAAACCCTCGGGAGGGGCGTCGATGCCGGTGGTGTGCTCGGCGGTCGGCTTCCAACTGGGGTTGCCCAGATCGTAGGGGGATTCGATGCCCGGATCCTCACCAAAGAGATTATTGAAGGCATCGTCGCCAAAGAAAGTATCGGGGTCGAATTCGCTCGCCGCGGCGTCCTCGTCGATGGTGAACGGCTCGGTGCCGTCGGGGCCGACGTCGTAGAAGAGCGTGTCGTGGATAAGAATATCCTCGCTGGCGGCATGCTCGCCCGATTCGGTGCCCTCGATGTGTACGCCGGTGGTGTCGGTGCCCATCACGATGCCGTGTGAGAGCAGGCTGAGCCCGCCGCTTTTGAAGATGACGCCGCGCTGCAGGTCGGTGGAGTCTTCGGCGCCGATGATCGTGTAGTTGTAGATCTGAGCGTCGGTCTGCGGCTCGGCGGTGGGTTCTTCGCCGCGGTTTTCGATCTCGAAGGCCTCTTCGCCGCGTACATCCATCTGGACCGCCAAAAACTGGCCGGTGCCCCGCCAACCCACGTCGAGGTCGAAGCCGTCGCCCTGCGGTCGGCTGGCGACCGCGTGGCGGATATCCATGGTGCCGCCGAAGATCTCGATGCCGTCATCATCGCCCAGATGCGCCTGGATATAGTCAACCTCGGTTCCCGAGCCGCACGCGGCAAACGTGATGCCGTTGAGCGCCTTCTGGCCGTCGACGAGCCCTCCGCCGAATTCGCTTCGCACGTATTTGAGCGTACCGCAGCTCGACGTATCGTCGGTGCCGCCGACGCGATCTTCGTCTTCGTCCTCACGGATGCGAAGGGTCATGTCGGGGCGGTTGATCTCGGCTTGACCGATCAAGGCGAGTCCGCCCCAATCTCCGGCGCGCCGCCGGCCCTCAGGTTGAGCGCTGGTGAAGACGATCGGGGCGTCGCGGGTGCCTTCCGCCTCGAGCTTGGCGCCGGCCTGGGTGATCAGGGCGCTGTCTTTTTCTCCCAAGATGGTCGTGCCCGGCTCGATGGTCAGAGTGGCCGGGGCGATCACGAAGATGAGCTCCTCGAGCACATAGACCGTGTCGGCCGTCCAGGTGGTGTCGTCGACGATAAACGAGCTGACCGACTCGCGGTTGATCTCCTGGCAGACCTGATTCACGCATTGACCGGTCGAGGTACAGTCCTCGTCAGAGGCGCATTCGTCGAAGTCGAGCATCAACGAGCAGCTCTGCAGCGTGCTCAGCGCCACGACGGCGACCAGCACCATGAGTGTGCTGCGGAAGGGTGTCACTGCGTTTCGGGCCATTTCTTCAGAACTCTCACAACCGGAACTATTGTCTCAAAGCTACCGTGTAAGCCTGTGTTGAGCAACCTTATTGAAGTGAGTCCGCTGCCGCACCGATATGTCAGTCGAGTTGCTCGATTTCCTCTTCGAGCAGGGAGACCAAATCGTCGAGCTGGTCGACCACCGCGCGCACCGTCGACGCCTGGCTCAGATCGACGCCGGCGTTCTGCAAAAGCGTCATCGGATGGTCGCTGCCGCCGGCGCGCAGCAGGTCGAGGTAGCGCTCGACGGCGGCTTCGCGCTCGGCGGCGTCCTCGGAGAGGATTTCCTCGACGAGCTTGGCCGACGAGGCGTAGCAAGTCGCGTATTGGTAGACGTAATACGGCGAGGCATAAAAGTGCGGGATGCGCGACCAGGTGACCTCGTAGAGCTCGTCGAGCTCGACGGCGTCGCCCAAAAGCTCGTCGAGTTTGCCGTAATAGAGCTCGCTGAGCACCTCGGAGGTGATCGGCTGGCCCTGCTCGACCAGGCGATGGGCGCTGAGCTCGTAGTCGGCAAAGAGCGCCTGCATATAAAACGTGCCCGCGATGCCGTCGATGGCGTGCTGGAGCAGCACGATGCGCTCTTTGGGGTCGTCGATCTGGTCGAGCATATAGTCGAGCAGCAGCGCCTCGTTGAGCGTCGAGGCGACCTCGGCCACAAAGATCGTATAGTCCGAGGTGGCAAAGGGCTGGGCCTCGTTGGCCAGCAGCGTGTGCATCGTGTGGCCGAGTTCGTGGGCCAGCGTGAACACATGCGACAGCGTGCCGTTATAATTGAGCAGCATATACGGATGCACGCCGTATACGCCCGCCGAATAGGCGCCCGAGCGCTTGCCCTTGGTCTCATAGACGTCGATCCAGCCGCCTTTGAGCGCCTCCTCGATGCGTTCCTGGTAGTCCTCGCCGAGCGGGGCGACCGACTCGATGATGATGTCGGCGACCGCGTCATAATCGTATTCTTTGTCGAATTCGACCAGTGGGATCGAGCTGTCGTACAGATGGTATTCGTCGAGCTCGAGGACCTTCTTGCGAAGCTTATGGTAGCGCTGCAGCGGCTCGTTGCCGGCCGCGGCGGTCTCGATGAGCGTCTCGAGCACCTCGACGGGCACGTTATTGGAGTCGAG